>JBFEYO010000129.1:0-5901 GCA_041562075.1 Sulfurimonadaceae bacterium
AATGTGATTATGAGCCTGGATGAAATACAATTATGGATGTTTATCACCTTTTCAGCTGCCCTTATATTGGGCATCTATAAGGTCTACATCCTTTTTAACACACCTGTTGAGGGGATGGATCCCCAGACACAATATACGCAACTTCAAGATCAGATTATCTCTATCATCAAAGAAAATAACACCGGCGATCTTGATGCAGATACACTCTTCAATACTATGAACAGACTCGAAATATTAAAAGAGGATGATTTTAAAAACTTCAATCGTAATCGCTTCAACCAACTTATTCAACAACTGTTTTGCCGCTATGGTGTCAATTCTTTGGAGCAGTTGATCCGGCATATTCACCATGCAGACTAAACCGGAACTCATTATCATCGGTGCAGGATTAAGCGGGTTATATGCAGCTCACCTTTTACAGTCGCATTTTTCCATTACGATTTTAGAAGCCAGAGAGCGTATTGGCGGGCGCATTCTCACCCAGGACGGGCACGATCTTGGTCCCTCTTGGATATGGCCCCATCAGCATCACATACATGCACTTATAAAGATGCTTGGAGTTGAGATTTTTGATCAATATACCCATGGAAATGCCCTTTATGACTCACCTCAGGGGCCTCAACGCTTTAACCCACCTCCTTCAGTACCCTCCAAACGCATCGCAGGAGGTATTCAGACCCTTATCTCTGCCTTACGCGCCACACTGATAGACGTGGATATCATTCTACAAGCAGAAGTGTATTCTCTCTCCCTTGAGCATGATAGAATCGAGCTTAACAGCTCACAAGCAATGTATAGTGCTGATTACGTACTCAATACTTTACCCCCGCGTTTGGCTGCACAGAACCTCCAATACCATCCTCCTCTGCCTGCATCCGTCCAGCTAAAGCTCTCTTCGACACCCACATGGATGGGGTATAGTGCCAAATGTTTAATGGAGTTTACTACACCGTTTTGGAGAGAACAGGGACTCAGCGGCTTTGTTTATAGTCCTCTGGGACCGCTCAGCGAGATACACGATGCCTGTACCGAGCATCAAGCAGCTCTTTTTGGATTTGTACATGCCAAAGCTTCCAGACAAAACATCCAAACAGATATTAAAACCCAGATCCAACGCCTCTTTCCGTCGGACTATACCCAAATGGGTAAATTCCATATCATGGACTGGACAGCTGAGAAATTTAGCTCCGTAGCGGAAGATCACAAGGGACTCTCCAGCCATCCCCTTTACGGATTGACGCTGGAACATTTTGATCATCGGCTTCTATTTATGGGTACCGAATGTTCCGATAAGGAAGGAGGTTATTTGGAAGGCGCGATCATCTCGGCCAAGGAAGCGGCCCAGAAGCTTCTAGGGTCGGTTGTTCTTTAGATAGTAGTAGATCTCTTTATAGCTCTCCCAGGGAGTCGCAGTGATATAAGTGATCTGATGCTCACGGCAGAAATCCTCCGTGATCTTTGCTGCCTTAAGCAGATAGAAGCGGGCAGCCTTGGGATATAGGTGGTGTTCTACCTGAGTGTTCAACCCCCCATAAAACCAGTGGATAAACTTCCCGCCCCGGACATTTCTGGATGTCCTGTTTTGCAGCTCCAACCAGGTGAAGTTTTTATACTCCTCCTCGGGAAACATCTCCAGACCAAGATGATTGGTAATGATCACCGCTCCAAACCAGGAGGCCCAAAGCATATAGATCCCCAAAACTATCCACAAGGCAGACTCAAACCCCAAAGCATAGAAAATATAGGCTGGAATCATGGCATTGATGGCAATGCCTGCCACTTCTCCCCAATACCCTCTGCGCACTACAAAGTTAAGCGACTGTATCCAGAAGACAAAATAGAGCAGACTCAACAGGGGCCAAAAAAGGATATGCTGATACTTATGAAACCATCTGGGATAATGCCAACGCTTGGTAAAAGCTCCACCTGCGGCGTCTATGTCCAGGTCCTTACCAATGATATTGGTATAAGTATGGTGTAAAAAATTGTGTTTGTTCTCCCACCAGGAACGGGATATCCCCATGATTCCGTTTGCAAAAAGATATGAAATACGTTTATTCGTCTCACGCGAAGCATAATATTGTCCGTGAATCAGGTCATGGGCCACAAAGGTTGAACGCATAATGGTCGTTGCAAAGAGTATAATTGTGATAAGTGGATGAAAATGACTGACTGAATATAGGGAGACAAGCAGCAATGAGATCACTATCGCATACTCGACAGCCGCACGTCTTGGGCACTTGGCATATAAGCCCTCGGCCTTTATCTTAGCCTTCAGTTCTGCAAACAGGTAATTAAACTCTTCGTTTGTATAATCTTTTGTTTGCATGCTAACCTTTGTGAATAAACAACTACCTATGTAGTCTGGGAAGTAATTTGGAGCTAGAACCCGAAAGGGTCCTACTATTTATAACGGTATGTGATACGGCCCTTATCAAGGCTGTATGGTGTAAGTTCCAATTTGACTTTATCACCCGGTAGGATCTTGATATAGTGCATACGCATCTTTCCAGCGATATGACACAGGATCACATGACCATTTTCAAGCTCAACACGGAATGTCGCATTCGGAAGTGCTTCGATGATCTTACCGTCAACTTCAATTACATCAGCTTTTGACATCTTATTTCCTTTATAATTGCGAGAGAATCTCTGCTTTACCATTGATAACAGCGACAGTATGCTCGTAATGTGAAGCGCGTAGTCCGTCTTCACTCACCACATCCCAGCCGTTAGCAAGTATCTTGGGTTGGCCATCTTTCTGGCAGATCATCGGTTCCAGGCAAAATACCATTCCATTCTTGATCTTCGGTCCCGCCTTTGGATTAGGTGCATCCAAATAGTTAGGGATCTCAGGAGCTTCATGGGGTTTTTTACCGATACCGTGGCCGCAGAAGTTGCGCAGTGGCACATATCCGCGTCCGGTAATAAAATTCTCAAGCTCCAAAGAGAGCTCTTTAAAACGCATACCCGGCTTGATCACTTCTATCGCATGATAGAGGCTGTCCTTTGCACAGGCAATCAAATCTAAGTCTTCTTGTGTCACATTTCCAACAGGTACCGTAATCGCAGAGTCCCCAAAATATCCTTCATATTCCGAACCGATATCAAAACCGATGATATCTCCGTCTTGAAGTTTATAATCTGAAGGGATTCCATGGATAACGACCTCATTAAGAGAAGTACATACGGAAGATGGAAAGCCGTATAGGCCTTTAAAAGAAGGTTTAGCACCCTGAGAACGAATATACTCTTCTGCCATTGCATCCAACTCAAGGAGAGATGCACCGACGACAGCATTTTCACGCATCAGGTTTAAAGCACCGGCAACGATTTTGTTGGCGGCGCGAAGTTTTTCTATCTCTTCTGGCTTACGAAGCGCAATCGCCATGGTTAAAGACCAACCGCCGAAAGTGTTTCGTATTTTTGCATATAAACTTGAGCTTCGATCTTACGCATCGTATCAAGTGCAACCTGAACGACAATCAGTACCGCAGTTCCACCAAAGAAGAATGGAACACCCATACCCTTTACGATCACCCATGGAAGTGTCGCCACCAATCCAAGATAGATCGCACCGGTAAAGGTTAGACGGCTTGCTGTCTCATTTAAGAATTCAGCCGTATGCTCACCCGGACGTACACCCGGAATAAAGCCACCCTGACGTTTCAGGTTCTCAGAGATGTCTTTTGCATTGAAGGTGATCGATGCATAGAAGTATGCAAAGAACACAACAAATACAAAAGTAAAGACATTGAAAAAGTATGAATTCGGATTCATAATATCCGCAATGTCCTTCATTAACTGAGATGAATCAGCCGTGATATTTCCAGAAAGGATCGTTCCTGGGAACATCAGGATCGCTGAAGCAAAGATAACAGGAATAACACCTGAAAGATTCACTTTGATCGGGATATAGTTCATTACACGCTTGTTTTGGTTCTGCATCATTACTTTTTTCGCATACGTGATCGGCACACGGCGTTCCCCAAGCTCAACGTAGATGATGACACCTACAGTGATCAGGATTACGGCAACAATACCAAGAACCATCAGGAAGTTAATACCGCCTGTGTTTAAGAGTGTGACAGTTGAACCGATCGCTGAAGGGATTGATGAGACAATACCTGCAAAAATGATCAAAGAGATACCGTTACCGATACCGCTTTGCGTGATCTGCTCACCGATCCACATCAAGAGCATCGTACCCGCAAGCATGGAAACTGCAGCCACAAGCAAGAACTCATTCATGTTAGCGACCATGATCGCAGAAGAACCATCAGGTCCTGTCAAGTTTTGAAGTCCGACGGACACTCCAATCGCCTGTACAATTGTAATCGCAATTGTTGCATAACGAATGATCTGCATATATTTCACCATACCGTCACGCTCTTTTTTCATCTGACCTAATGCCGGGAAAGTCGCAGCAAGAAGCTCCATGATGATCGAAGCAGTGATATAAGGCATGATTCCAAGGGATATGATAGACAGACGTTCAGCAGCATTACCATTGAACATGTTGAAAAGACCAAGCGCATTGTTGGAGTTATCGTCGAAGAAAGATTTGATTACCTCTACATCCACACCCGGTACCGGCACGTATGCCAGCATTCGGTATAGGAATAAGAAGCCAAGAGTAATAAGAATTTTATTTACTAAAGACTTACTCACAATTATTTTCCAGTAACTGTTACGTTCTCATCTTTGATCTTGCCTGCAAGATCTTTAGCTGAAGCACCAACCAGTTTTACTGCAGTAATTGATTTCGCGATTTTGTGAACACCACGGATAGATTCCATTGTGATCTCATCAAGTTCAGCTACTGCTTTTACACGCTCAACATTGATTACATATGGTTTGATCTTACGAGAGAAGAAACCGATTTTCGGTAAACGTTTTGCAAGTGGCATTTGACCACCCTCAAAGTTACGCTTACGCTTGTAACCTGTACGAGATATTTGACCTTTTTGACCACGTGTAGAAGTCTTACCCATTCCTGAGCCCTGACCACGACCTACACGCTTACGGTTCTTTGTAGAACCCTCAGCAGGTGAAAGATTTTCTAATGCCATTGCTTATCCTTTCAAACGATCAAGTGCGTTAATTGTCGCACGAACAACCGTAGACGGGTTGTTTGATCCGATAGATTTAGTCAAGATATCCTGGAAGCCAGCAAGCTCAAGTACCGGACGCATAGCACCACCGGCGATTAGACCCGTACCTTCAGATGCTGGACGCATGATGATACGAGAACCGTTGAACTTCTCTTCGATATCGTGAGCAATAGTTGTCCCTTTGATACTGACAGTAGTGATGTTTTTGAACGCTTCATCTACTGCTTTTTTAATCGCATCTGGAACCTCTTTCGCTTTTCCGTAACCATAGCCTACTTGACCATTTTTGTTACCAACTACGATAAGCGCAGTAAAACGGAAACGACGACCACCCTTAACAACCTTAGTTACACGACCGATGTTTACAATCGATTCTTCAAATTCGTCTCTATTGATTTCCATCATCAGTCCTTATAGTGTAATTTCATTAGCACGGACAGCGTCACCAAACGCTTTTACCACACCATGATAGATATAACCGTTACGATCAAATGTAACAGTAGTGATTCCAGCAGCTTTTAGAGCAGAAGCCATTGCTTCACCCAGTTTTTCTGCACCCTCTTTGTTTGCTTTAACGTTTAATGCTTTAGAGTGAACAGCCGCTAAGGTTGTTCCTGTAGCATCATCAATCGCCTGAGCAGAGATATAACGGTTAGAACGGAACACTGAAAGACGTGGACGCGCTGCACAACCAGAAATTTTTCCACGGATACGACGTTTACGTTGGATACGTGTTTTGTTTTTAGTTTTTAATACTTTTGCGTTCATTATTTCGCTCCTGTCTTAC
>JBFEYO010000130.1:0-5893 GCA_041562075.1 Sulfurimonadaceae bacterium
ATCCGCATTTTTATATAGTACCCCATCCGATCTAAAACGTACTTCACCCTTGGATTCATGGGTCTCGATATGAATATCACTGACTTTTTTCTTGACTGCTTGATAAAAGAGTGCGTTGACGAATTTAATAATAGGAGCCGACTCTTCTGAAGTGAGAATATCCGAGGAAGTTCGCAAGAACTCATCCAGGGAGAGCTCCTCTTCACTGATATCATCCTCATGCTGTTCATCCTTCATCGAAGCGATCTCACGGTCCGTCTTCGTCTCAAGATATTTATTATACAGACGCTCATAAGAGATCTCATCCAGGATCACTACCGGAGCTTCAAGGTGAAGTTTGTTCAGATAATTGGTACTCTCGATCAGACGGTTTTGGCTCAAAGCGACCGTTACCTGATCATCAATTTGCGTAAAAAGAAGATGATTCTTTAAAGCAATATCAAAATCCACACCATCCACTTCCGCCATCGGTAAATTGGTATCGTGGTAATACTCTTGTACAATCATCTTCTCTCCTACCTAATCATCAATAGGTTCAAATGCTTCATCATCTTCATTTCGAATATTCAGACGGTCCGCAGCAGCCTTTTCGATCTTTGCAAAGACCTCTGCGTTATATTGTTCCTGAATCTTGCCCAAAATTCCCAGATCCTTTTGAAGGCGCGAAAGACTTGCGCTATTGGTGACGACATAAGGGGTCATCACAATCGCCATAGACTGATTATCTACAATGTCTTCCGTATGGGTAAACAAAGCACCCAATAAAGGAATGTCTCCCAATAAAGGTACCTTATTTTCCGTCGTCTGTGTCTGATCTTTAGAGAGTCCACCGATCACAATCGTCTCGCCATGGGCTAAGATAATCTGCGTCGTAACCTCTTGCTTGGTTGTAATAGGCTGTTTGCTATTTGGATCTACGCCTACAACATTCTCCAAAACAGCATTCACTTCCAACGTCACCTTGTCCGATGAAGAGACCCGAGGTTTTACCTTCAGTGTCAAACCGACATCTTCACGTTGGAATGAACTTGATACGGCTGCCGTTGACGATGATGAAGCATTCGTCAACGTACCTGTTTGAAAAGAGAGCGTACTTCCTACATAAATTGATGATTCGATATTATTCACACATAGAATCGATGGTTCAGAAATCGTTTTGGAAACACCATTCGTCTGTAAAAAGTCCAGGCTGGCACCAATCGCCAAGCCTTCGGAGATATCTCCAAGACTATCAGCTAATTTAGCTCCAATAGTATCACTGATAGCGATACTTGGGCCTCCAAAATTCGCTGCCATAGTATACAGACCACTGGAGTTAGCCACCCCTCCTTCAAGGCCGTATTTAATTCCAAGCGCCTCCGTATCCTTGTTACTAAAATCCATAATACGGGCTTTGACATAAACCTGATACTTCTCTCTATCTAAAACATCAATCACTTTAACCAGAGACTTCACCGATACTTCCGGCCCAATCAGAATGATAGAGTTGATCTCCTCATTCAAAGAGATATCCGGCTTAAGTGCAGGATCGGAATAGGTCTTTTTTGCAATGATTTGATCTAGAGTCTTCATCACATTCGCCGCGTCGGAGTTTTTTAGTGCAATAATTTCCACCCCCTCCGAATTGCTTTGATCTGCAGAGTCCAGGCGTTTGATATAGTTCTCCAGTTTGACTATATTACTCTTCTTTCCAACCATAACCAGGGCATTAAGATCCGTATTTTGCATGACTTTAACAACTTCGGAAGGAACTGTCTGATTAAAAATTGTCTTCGAGATTTCTGAAATCTCCTGATACACCGTAGTAATTTTTGCATTTTTTATAGGAACAATCACTACTTCAAAATTTCGTTGACGCTGAATCTCACGTACGACTTTTTTCACCGTCTCGACATTGCGCGGATAATCTGAAAGCAACATCACCCCGCTCTCTTTCAGGGTGACCAGTTTGGCCGACTTGGAGATCAGGTGACGGATCTTCGCCGCTACCTGATCCACATTTTCCCCCTTGACCTGTATCGTCTGGGTGATCATCATCTGCGCATCACCACTTTTTGCCCAACTGCTGACAACCTTCAAATTATATTTCGAGGCTTCTGCACTGCGTACTACCTCAAGAAATTCACCGTTTTCCACAAGGGTAAATCCCTTAGATTCCAAGATAGAGATAAAGATATTGGTAATGTCTGATTTTTTGACAGGAGCAGCCGAATAGAATTCCACCTTTCCGGCCAAGGGTTGCGTGAGTAAAATGTTTTTCTTAAGTACCTTGGACATCAGGTCCACAAACTCATTGATAGTAAGGTCTTTAAAATTGATAGAGACCTCTTCATCCTTCGTACTTTTGGCATACAGACTCGATCCCAACATCATAATAATCAAACAAATTTTAATAAACTTCATACTCTAACTCCATTAGGTTTTGACCTCTCATAATCGTCAATTTCAGATCCTTGCTGTCTTTGAGCTCCTGATAGGCTGAAAAAGCCTGTGCATTATTTTTAAGCTCTTTATTATTGATGGATTGGATAATATCTCCAACCTTTAGCCCCAGGGCTTCAAAGACCGTTCCTTTTCGAACAAAACTCACTTTAAAACCGTCTTGTTTACCCTTGACATAATGCTCACGTATACCGATATTCTTCCAGATCATTGTTGGATTGGAAATCACTTTTTTAACCTCGGTAGCCGGAATCCGGCGTAAAGGTTCTTCTGTCACTTCACTATCCTTAGACTTGAGCTCTTTCCATCTGGAAGAAGCTTTTGGCTTGATGAGATAAAGTCTGTACGGTTTATAATTGCGCTCAAATACGACATAATCTTTAAACACCTTAATAAGCTTATACCCTTCAAACAGTTCACCAATAGCGATGGTCTTACTTTTACTTGTATTGTTTCTAGGGGCAGCAACAATAAAGCTTTCATCTCCCATCAGATAAATGGCCTTGAGAATAATTGAGTCAATAGAGAGCGTATTGGCCTGATCAACGACTCTTGCTTCAGAGGCTTTAAGCCTGAAACTATCAATGCTATAACGCATATAAGGCATTACATAGCTGGTTTCAACCCCCTCTTCTACCCCCTCTTTAGGCAAAAAGAACCACAGCAGCATTCCGATCAGTTTGGCGATAAAGACCATCACAAGTAAGTGCAGTACATAACGTATAAGAAGACGGCGGCTAAAACTGATACTCATACAGGTAACCTCCCTCTTCTTTACTTAATTTTTTAAGTATATTTTGATATTTACGTTCACTTCCGCTATCTAGACGAAGATGAAGCTGAAGCACCCTTTTGAGTAGATCTACTTCCCCATAAAAATAATCCTCAGCGCTCTCGCCTCTTAGGGAAATCTTCGTTGGATTATAGACGACATGACGAATCGTAATATGATCAATTGTCTCAGGTAAGAAATCAGCAAGACCTTCATTCACACGAATTTCATTGAATTCCAAACTGTTATACACCATCCAGGGAGAAAAATGTATCAAACCTATACTGGCCAGGTTTAGTTTATCATAGTAGATACTCCCATCTTCCAGTTGCAAGGAGATCCCTCTATCAAGTACCTTCTCCTCTGAGATAGTGACCTTTTGTGCTTTTAAAAACTTTTCAGCCTCGTAATAGAGATTGACCTTAGGCAAAAAGAAGATGATCAGAGCCAGCATCATGATAAGATAAGCAAAAAACTTCAACAGGGCCTTCATATACTGATCTCCATTTTCAGCGCTACATGCTTATCATCCACTGTCTCCAGTTTCAAGCTGCTAACTTCCACATTCATATTGAACACACGGTTCAAAAAAGATTGTAACTGTCGGGCACTCATCTGTCTTGCCTGAATGATATAACGGCCATTTTTAATACGATGACTCAACTCTGCCCCGGCAAAAACAGGGCCTTGCAGGAAATGGTCCAATTGAGACTGATTAGGTGACTTCATCACTTTTTTTAGCTCCACTATCCCTGTCGCCATCGTACGCGCATTGGCTCGTTCAGAGAGCTCATAAGCAATCTCATCTTGAATCTTGCTATTTTGCCAGATCAACGCCGACAATAGCAGAAGCATCACTCCAAGGAGGTAAAGCGGATGGAACTCACGTATCATATAATCTTCACCTTGATGACATTCTTGCCGGATTCAATCTTCACAAGTTTTCCCAAAGACTTTTTCAGGTGTAGTTCCATCTCTTTGATATTGACAAGATGTTGCGCACCGAAACTAATGACAAAATTCTCCTTATCATAATCAAGTGTTTGAATCCGTTGCTGATCACGCAGGGGAAGCTTCAAAATTGCGAAGACAACCTTGCGGAAGTTCGTCTGTGCCTTGAAGCTTTTTTTCAATTTCTTCTCTATCGAACTGTTTTGTACAAAGGTTGAAGGCAGTCTGTACTCCTGGAATACTGAAGGCTGAGCTGTAATCTCTTCTTTTTGTACAAAACTCATCAACAGCTGTGCAGCATAGAGCACGATCAAAGCAGCAACTGCAATCATGATTGGGGCCAGCTCTTTCATAGAGTGGGTAATGCTACTTTTATGCAGTACGATCTTGTGTTTGGAGAGCTGAGTAATATCCTCTAAGGAACGCTTCATCTTGCTTTCGTCTACAAGATAGATCGGTACCTGTAAAAGAGTATCATTGTGCAGGACAACCGCTTCACGTTTATTACACTGTATAGGGGCTGTAATCCCACCCATCTCGTTTTGGGCAAAATAGATCCCTGCAATCTGTGAGGGTTGAATCCCCTTGGCCTTGATACTTGAGATAATCTCATCAGGCTCATAGGCAAAAAAGATGTATTCTTTCCCATCCTTGAGCGCATAATAGGCATAGTTTCCTTCAGGTAACATACCCTCAAAAATCGAAGGTGCATATTTTAAAGCAGCAGAAGTGAAATTGACATCAAGGTATGCACGCTTGATCCAGTAATATGAGGGGGTCAAGACAATATTGATCTTGTCCTCAACCTTGACTTTACCCGTTTGTTTATCAATGAGGCCGATCACTTTATTTGATTGAAAGATTGATCCCACTCTGCTTCCCAAAAATATATGAATTATGTTTAACTTAAAATAACGTATATAATCTTTAATATTGCCAAGCATATCGGCTAGTTTTGGGATTTGTTTACTTTTACAGTACCCTTGATCCGGTCAGTAACAATATTCAGGCGGAATATTGGCAGACAAAGGCTACAGGTAGATTACAGTGCAAAACGGGTTTAGATATTAAAACTATCAATGACCCTCTGATCAGAGCTTCAAAACCACATCAAAATACTTCAATTTCTGAATATTTCCCTTGGTGATAATAGCAAAGAGTCTAACCCGTGTATTTTTCGTCAGGTTTTCCCTTAGGAATTCACCCGTCTCAGTCATAATCGTTCGATCATTAGAGGCCCAGAAAATCTCTGTATCATGCACTCCATGAGTCAAAAGTTCCAAATTTTCCGTAATGACACTTACCTTCTCGTTTTGACCTTTGATCTGATCGAAATCAAGCATATCATAGGTCATGTCTACACACTCTTCATCACTATATACCGTCTCTTCCGCCTTCACCCAAAGAGTGAAAAAACGCTGAGCCTGAGCCTGAGCCTTCTTGACCGTCACACTAAGATTCACTGCGACATCCTGTCCATCAGTCGGACGCTTTACTTCTCCCGTTGCCGTAATGACCTGAGGATGAGATGATTCCCATTGTAGACTTGTTTCATTCTGTGCTTTCTGTGGTAGTAAGAGTTTGGAAGTGATAGCATTTTCATCACTGTTAAGCCCTTTAATCTTTTTAAAGGTGATTTCACGTAGCACCTCATTGACCACTTCTTGATCATTAGGCTCCAAGGTCATCTTACGTTCAACACGCTGCAAGCTTTCCCTATTTTGCATC
>JBFEYO010000131.1:0-5872 GCA_041562075.1 Sulfurimonadaceae bacterium
CTGCTGTTGTAAGAGAGGGTAAGGTCTTTGGCGATGATTACTTTATCCATAGAGTAACTCTTTCAATTTGAGATGGGAGGTATAGTTGGTACGAGATGCGATCGGAGATGCCGGAAAATAATAGTTTTTCTCATCGGTGATAATAAGAAACAGGTGCTCCGGCTTATCAAAAGAACCCATAGACAGACGCATCAGGTAACCCCCGCTATGGATCCGGTAGAGGCGCTCAAAGTGAATAAACCCGTTTTCAAAACGTTCCGTCTTGCCATTGAGCTTCTGCAGGTCTGCTGTACATCCATTAGGAAGAGAAAAGTCATAATCATTGTCGATCTCTTCGGAGATTTCATGGTTGGTCAGTGTGATGTCATAGATATTCTTTTCCATCTTACGCCAACGGGTCTCATATTTGGAGATAATGCCGATATTCTGGTTCTTACGTACTTGAAAGTCGCTCTGGTTCAGCTCCAAGAAGGTCTGTAGAGAGTAGGCAAAATAGTTTTCACTATCGGTACGAAGCTCCAACGTACCTCCCTCCTTGAGCACACGGATGGATTCAGAGATGAAGGCCTGCGAGATCACACGCCTATGGGGCTTTTTATCCCAGGGAACCGGAAAGTGCACGAAGATACGGCCAACCAGGTTGGAAGGGACAAATTCTAAAAAGAGACGGGCATCAAAATCCAGCAGCAGGACATTGTCCAGCTGTTGGATTGCGATCTGCTTCAGGACCTGTTCGATAGAGGCCTTGTGGATCTCAATACCGATATGAAGGACATCGGGGTGTTCGGATGCCTGATGCAGAAGATGTACTCCCGAACCAAAACCGACTTCGATCCAGATCTCTTTGGCTTCGGGAAAGGAGTCGGCAAAAAAATCGATGGGTTTAAGAGCAGACTCCTTTTCCCTGTGGTGCAGCTCTTTTTGAGCCAGGTTGGAGAAGAGGACCTCTAATTCGGCCTTATCGGCATAGGCCTGAATGGCATTCTTGATATGAAAGTTCGGCGAGACCCGGGTGACTTTGTCACTTTTTAGCAGCCAGTTTTCCTGTCCCTTCTTGGAGTTTAGCAAGAAGCGTTTATCCTCACTCTGGGCACAGATGAGTTTCTCATCAGGGTAGTTGACATTAGAAGCGATGAAGTCGAATTGAATCCCGTCATGTGAAAATGGGAAGGGTACCTCTTTAAAGGATGTAATCTGAATATGTGGCATTTATCTCTTATCTATCGGGAGTAGAGAAAAGTACATCTACCGGTTCTGTCGGAACTGAATTGATGCTGTTTTCATCTACTGCCATTACTTGGAATTGATATTGGGTGTCAGGCAGAAGGTCTTCTACCGTGTAATTGGTCTCTGTGATTCCTGTGATCTCCTGTACAGTGGAACTGATCCAGGACTCTTTGGTCGTCTTGATGACGGTGTAGCTCTTGGTACGGCTGTCATTGTTTTTCCAGCTTAGACGCGCAGCGTTGTTATCGACGATGGCATCGACGAAACTCGGGCTTTCGGGTTTGGCCAGAGTGCTGCCGTGGGCAGGAGTGCTTGGTTTGGGTGATTCCAGACCGTCCTTGTCCACGGCCGTGACCTTGTAATAATAGCTTTCACCATCTTCTTCGATCTCGTCTTTGAACTCTGTCTCATTGAGCTTGGCGTGATAGTCATAACCACCCTCGGAGCTGCTTGAACGGTAAAGTTTATAGTAATCGATGTCCAGTTCACTGGCAGCTGTCCAGCTAACCTCGATTAGCTTGGGTTTGTCGCTGCTGGCATGGACGGTCTGGATCTCTTTAGGCAGGGGTTTGGTACTGACCTTGACAATATCGCTTGGAGTGGAGATAACACCGGTGTAGGTCAACACCCGAAGGCGGTACTTGTAAACACGGTTATCATCCAATTCTTTATCAATATATTCTGCCTGCAGACGGTTCTCGATACGCGCGATCTCTTCCCATTCCGCTTTTTCGACGGTTTGACGTTCCAGAATATAGGCTTGGACACCGCTGTCATCATGGGGACGCCAGATGAGTTTGGCCATACGAGGCAGGTTGCCCACGGAGTCGAAGAAACTTACGGAGCTTAGCACCGGTTTCGTCGTCACTCTATAGGTCTTGGATGCATCGGACTCCTGCATCTTGTCATTATAGGAGGAGAAACGGTAAACATAAGTGGTGTTTGGTTGTAACTTCACATCGGTGAAATGAGAAGAAAAACGACTCTCCACACTGCTGTGACGTGTGAGATCATGATCATTCTCCTGCGGATCATTTCGGTAGATGTGGTATCCCTTGACACGAGGATCTTTTAGGGGCTTCCATTCAAAGGCGATACTGCTCATGGACTCGATATGCCCATTGATACTTACCTTTGGAAGGGTTGGGTCTATCTGAGGCTCTTCAGGCGCAGACGGCTGGGGAGCACATCCGCTAGTGAACAATAAAGTGACGAGTAAAGTCGGTAGGATCCAATGCTTCATCAATAAACTCCATATCAAAATTATTATGTAAATAATTCTTCATGCCTTCTTGTATAGGAGCAACAAACTCCATCCTCTCACCGGAGGTGGGATGATTGAAATATAATATATATGCATGTAAGAAAATCTCGTCGATTTTATCTTCTTTGCTCTTAAATCCGTATAAATGGTCACCGAGGATGCCCCGGCCTATACTTTCGAGGTGCACACGGATCTGATGGGTACGTCCGCTGTAGAGTTTACAGGCGATAAGTTCATGTTTTTCATCTCTGGAAGGATAAAGCTTGGAGAATTCGGTCTTGGACGCCTTGGCCCCTTCGACTATGGCCATTTTTAAGCGATTGGCAGAGCTCCTGCCTATGGGCTTATCAACGATCACATTCTCTTTGAGAGGGATGTTGATGATGGCTAGATAATAGCGTCCCATACTACGGTCTTGTAGTTGTTTGGAGAGGGCTTCATGGGTCTCATTGTTTTTGGCAACGACCATGACCCCTGTTGTGCCTTTGTCGAGGCGATGGACAATACCGTGGCGTTCTTCACCACTGATGGTCGACAGGCGTATACCCTTATGCTTAAGCCAGTCAACCAGCGTCGGCTCCTTGACCGAAGGAGCAGGGTGTACGGTCAGGCCTTTGGGTTTATTGATCACCAGAACGTCTTCGTCCTCATATAAGATGGGTACATCGAAATCTATCTGCATAGGCTCGGTCACAATGGGTTCCGGGAAATCAATATGAATTTTCTGACCGGGTTTGAGTTTTAGGCCGGGTTTGGTACCGACTTTTCCGTCGATTTTGACATGGCCATCTTTGATAAGTGAGAGTACCTGGTTTCGCGTGCTACCAAGGACTTCACTGAGAAACTTGTCAAGACGTTCCGCTTGTTCACAAATATAGTGTTGGGATTCTTGCATTTTTTGGCCTTGAGGTGTTGAAGTTCCTTCATGCTTATATGGAAGGATGGAAGTTTCTATCTGGCAAAAAATAGTGATATAATTCGCACATGTTTAAGAAAATTGATCGCCGGATTATAGCACACTTTGATTATATTTTGATTTCCCTAATCGCTCCGCTTATCCTTATTTCGGGGATGCTGATCGATGAGATCGTACCGGCTTTGGCGCAAAAACATACGGTTTATGTACTCATTTCCCTGATTGCCTTTGCCTTCTTTTTTCTCTTCCCTCTGCGACGTTTTTCCTGGCTGATCCCCATTGTCTATTGGCTCAATATTGTTTTACTCATTGCCGTTGAATTTGTCGGAATTTCCCGGCTTGGAGCAAAGCGCTGGCTGGAACTGCCATTGATCAATTTTACCCTGCAGCCGTCAGAACTCATCAAGCCGGCCTTTGTTCTGATGCTGGCGTATCTGATCAATAAAAATCCGCCACCACAGGGAGGATACCGTCTTAAAGATTTTGGCAAGATGAGCTTTTTTATTCTTTTGCCTTTTTATCTGATCGCCCGTGAACCTGACCTTGGAACGGCAATGGTCGTCTTGTTGTTAGGATTTGGAGTACTTTTTGTCGTAGGTGTCTATTGGAAGATCTGGGCAACTATCGGGGTGACACTACTCTTGGCTGCACCCTTGCTTTATGGGCAGCTGCATGACTATCAGAAAAAACGTATCCATGACTTTTTAAGTGAAAAGCCTTCTTATCACGTACAGCAGTCGATCATCGCGATCGGTTCGGGGGGATTAACAGGAAACTCCATTGAGGGTTCGACTCAGACCCAGATGAAGTTTTTGCCTATTGCCTCGAGTGATTTTATCTTTGCCTATGTGGTGGAGCGTTTTGGCTTCCTTGGAGGGTTGATGCTGGTCTCTTTATATGCGGCCTTGATCTTGCATCTTTTTTCCATCTCCTGGTCAAACAGTGATTATTATGTCAAGGTAGTGAGCCTCTCTCTGGCCTTTTTATTCTTTATCTATATGAGTGTGAATATCGCAATGACGATCGGCTTTGCCCCGGTGGTCGGAGTGCCTTTGCCCATGTTTTCTTATGGGGGCAGCAGTTTTGTGAACTTTATGATCATTATTGCTGTTTTACAAAACCTTTTGGCCTTTCGCTTTACCTTCTATTATAATTCGGACCGTCGTGTGGTCGACCCTCTGGCCAATTAGATTTTTATCATAAAGAGGGTTTTTGTTGGGTTTTTAGATAGCTATAAGCATATACACTTTATACTTTCGTCCTTCAACAAGGGTCTTTAGCTCAGTTGGTTAGAGCCCCCCGCTCATAACGGGGTGGTCGGGCGTTCGAGTCGCCCAAGACCCACCACTTGCAACATCTGATTGTATTACTTCATGGTTATTTACCAATATCCCTAGTTGTCTTTATAGGTATCTCTGATTTTCAAAAAATCATCAAGATTTTCAAAAAACAGATCAATAAGCGAGGGATCGAAATGTTTTCCTCTTTCTTCTTTGAACAGTTCCAGTATGCGATCAAGTCCCCATGCTTTTTTATAGACCCTGTCTGAACCCAGCGCGTCAAATACATCAGCGATGGCGGTGATTCTCCCGTATATATGGATCTCTTCACCCTGCAAACCTTTGGGATAACCTGAACCATCCCATTTTTCATGGTGTTCCCCGGCAACAATGGAAGCCGCTTTTAATATGGGGCGGTTGGATGAGTTGAGCATCTGGTAACCGGTCGTCGTATGTGTCTTCATCAGTTCAAACTCATCTGGGTTAAGTTTTCCCGGTTTGTTAAGGATACTGTCGGGTATACCTACTTTCCCAATGTCATGCATCGGGCTGGCCATTTTCAAGATATCGGCTTCATCTTCATTTATTCCGTGTAGTAGCGCAAGGAGTCTGGTGTACTCGGCAACCCGTCTGACGTGTTGACCGGTCTCTTTACTACGACTCTCGGCAATCTCGCCCATTTTAAAGATGATCTCTTTTTGCGTCTCATCAAGCTCATTGTGAAGCTGTATGATCTCGTTGATATCATGCATGAGATGAAGATGCTCCGTCACTTCCCCCTGAGAGTTTTTCATCGGATATATTGTGGTGCTTGTGTAAAATGATCCGCCATTTTTAGCGATGTTTTCAAAGACGAAACAGACAACTTCTTTATCTTTGACTTTTTCACTAAGGCGTGCACAATCCCCCCGTTCTATATGTTTTTTATGCCGTATCTCAGAACAGTTTCGTCCCTTGAGGTCATTCAATGTATAGCCGCTAAGCTCGCGGAACTTTTGGTTGATGTAAGTGACCTTATTATTGAGGTCCGTCTTAAGGATCGCTGTCGAATTACTGATAGCGGCTTCATACTGTTGGGTGTAGTTAATGTTTTCCTGCAGAGATTTATTGGAATCGTTCAATTGCTCTTTGAGGATCTCCTTATACTGCTCAAGTTCGGTAATATCATGTCGGATACCGATGTAC
>JBFEYO010000132.1:0-5871 GCA_041562075.1 Sulfurimonadaceae bacterium
AAGTCGCTTCTACCTCACGGTAGAGTACGGGAATATGAGGAATGTTTTCCAAACAGACAGCCTTATGCGTTTAAATTGCTCTAATAATATCCAAAATGCTCTTAGAAAATAGATTTTTCAGCCAGAGCGCGTTATACTCATGGATATTTTTACAAGGTCAGGCATGATAGATCACTTAAAATCTGAACTCTCTTCCCTCTCTCGATCGATGTTCCAAAATGACTTTTTTGGACTCTACCACGGCTCCATTTCTGCCAAAACTGATAAAAACCGTTTCATCATCAATAAAAAAGAGGCCCTGTTTCATGAGATGAAAGACAGTGACCTCTTGGAGCTGGGGCATCATAAGGATTATCGATGGAAGGAAGCCAGTATCGACACCCCTATCCACGCCCAGATCTACACCCATATCTCTGATGCCAAGTTCATTACCTTTACCATGGCACCCTTCACCACCGCCTACAGTTTCGATCATCGCCTCATCCAACCCAGAGACTATTTTGGTAAACGTGAGTTCAAAAGTCTGAGTATTTATGATCCCAAGGGAAGTGAAGATTGGTATGATCGAGCCAGTTCGGAGATCCCCCAATATTTCTTGCAAAATGACAGTAATCTCGTAGTGATCAAAGGGTACGGGGTCTATGCCTACTCAAGAGACCTGCACTCCATGACCCGAAAACTGGCGATCCTGGAAAAATCCTGCCGCCTGCTTATGCTCTCAGAGGGTGCCCAACAACCCGAGTTCGACTTCTAATTGAGTCTTTTGATCGCTTCAAACGCCGTATCAAACATCTTATCCATCTCCTCTTTGGAGATGATATACGGTGGCATAAAATAGACAATATGCCCCAAAGGACGGAGTAAGACCCCCTGACTTAAGCCATATTCATAGACCTTCAGGCCGATACGCTCCTCAGAAGCATAGCCTTGAAGTTCCACCGCGCAGATCATCCCTGTCTGACGCACCTCTTTGACATTTTCAAAGGACTCAAACTCGGCCAGCCTCTTTTTCATATAGGCTATTGTCTCCCGGTTCTTGGCAATCGTGTCTTCCTTCTCAAATAGATCCAGCGTCGCATTCGCAGCAGCACAGGCCAAGGCATTCCCCGTATAGGAGTGTGAATGTAAAAAGGCCTTATAAAGACCATAATCACAATAAAAAGCCGAATAGATGTCTTCATTTGTCAATACGACAGAAAGAGGCAGATAGCCCCCAGTCAGTCCCTTGGAAAGCACCATGAAATCCGGGGTAATCTCGGCTTGTTCACAGGCAAACAGCGTCCCCGTACGTCCAAAGCCGACCATCACTTCATCGGCGATCAGGTGCACACCGTATTTCTCACACAGTCCCTTTGCCAGGGTGACAAAGAGAGGATGATACATATGCATGTACCCCGCCCCCTGCACCAAGGGTTCCAAAATCAGGGCTGAAATCTCATCTGCACGCTCTTGCAGGAGTTCTTCAAAAGCTTGCGCTGCTTCTTTTGCCGCCTCCTCACTCATATCCCTGGGGACCGGCGTCTGAACACAAGAGATCAGAATAGGTCCATAGGTGTCTTTATAGAGCTCAACATCTCCCACAGAGAGCGCCCCTATCGTCTCTCCGTGATAACTGTTCGTTAGTGAAACAAACAGAGGTCTCTCCTGACCTCTGTTCTTGTGGGCATGATAAGACATCTTTAAAGCCACTTCCACTGCTGAAGAGCCGTTATCCGCATAAAAACAGCGGTCCAGCCCCTCAGGTGTCAAAGCTACCAGACGCTCCGATAGCCGAACAACCGGCTCATGGGAGAAGCCCGCCAGTATGACATGCTCGAGGGTGTCAAGTTGTTCTTTGATCTTGGTATTAATATAAGGGTTGACATGCCCGAATATATTTACCCACCAAGAACTGATCGCATCAATATACTCATTTCCATCAAAATCTTTAAGCCAGACCCCCTTGCCTGACTGAATCGGGATCATTGGTAGAAATTCGTGGTCCTTCATCTGTGTACAAGGGTGCCAGAGAACACTAAGGTCTCGTTGTGCTAGGTTTTCGTTAGTCATGTTATACCTTTTTTCGCGTTGAAAATCGGCCACATTGTAGTTAAAGTGACCTTTAATGTTACATATAAAAATAATCTTGTTCCAAGATGTCATATTTATCGATTTTTAATGCTATACACACTAGAATAACTAGAATTATAGATTAAGGAAATTTTATATGATTACATGGATGCAGCGACATCGCAAGTATTTAAACATCACCTTATGGATCAGTGTAGGGGCTTTTATTGCCGCAGGCCCTATGTTTGCCATCGGTAGCGGAAGCTTTTCCGGACGCTCGGCAGACTCGGTTGCCAAAGTCGGGAATGTAGAAGTCAGTGTTCACCAGATGAACATGACCTACCGACAGCTCTTTTCCCAATACAACCAGATGTTCCAGGGAAAATTCGATGAATCCCAGGCAAAAGCCTTTGGCCTTCAGCAACAAGCCCTGCGCCAGCTCATCGATCAAGCCCTCCTACTCAATCTGGCAGAAGAGTTCAGACTTGAAGTCTCTGATAAAGAACTTTCGGAAAATATCGCAGCCACAGATGCCTTTTACCAAGATGGCAAGTTTGACAAAGAAACCTATAAAAAAGTGCTAAAACAGGCACATCTTACGATTTCCCAATACGAAGATGACGTACGCCGTTCACTTCTACTGGAAAAACTGATGGGTATCATCTCTCCGGCGGCATTGCCACTGGAAGAGGAAGCAGTATCAACAGCTCTGTATATCAACGACAAGATCTCCTATAAGGTACTTGATACTTCCATGATCTCCGTTACGCCGACACAAGAGGCACTAAAAGCTTACTGGGAAACCCACAAGATGGAGTATATGAATGAGCCGACCTATACCCTTGAATATATTGAGCAGGCTTCTATCAAGGTATCTGCAAATGAGGAAGAACTTACGGTTGCCTATGAAAAGCATAAGCATGATCTGACCAATGCCAATGGCGAGATCAAAAGTTTTGAAGAAGCCAAAGAGGATCTGCTGGCCCTGTTAAGTGAGGAAGAGACAAACAAAGAGGCACTTCGTACCTATATAGACTATAAAAAAGAGAAACTCGACACCGCTGTAGAGAAACAAACCGTAACGATCTCTGCAAGCAACAACCCTTATGGTATAGAGATTCTGGAAAAAATCAAGAAGCTTAATGATGAGAAACCTTATCTCAAACCACAGAACATCAACGGTACCTTTGTCATCTTTAAACGCCTTTCATCTCAGGGAGCGTCACCGAAAACCTATGAAGAAGCAGCGTCTCAAGTCAAAACAGCTTATCTAACAGAGCAAACAAAAACAGAACTCGAAAACTTGGCAAAAAATTCTGTAGCGACCTTCACCGGAATCACCTCTCCTTTCTTGACCCGTGAAAGCATTGATAAACTTGCACCTCTTTCAGAGGTCGAAGCAGCCGAATTTTTAGAGGGACTCTTCACACAACAAAACAAACGAGGCTATATCCCATTAAAAGAGAATAAAATCGTTCTTTTCAATATTTTGGAACAGAAATTGCTCAAAAAAGAAAATAACACACAAGAGAAAAACGTGTTACGACTTAAAACATCACTCTTAAATGATGGTTTACTTAAAAAACTTGAAGCACAATATCCTGTGACTTCATATTTAGAAGGAAATTGACCTTGAACAGAACAGTACTTGCCATTGACATTGGTTCGACGAAGATCTGCGCTATCATCTCGGAGATTGATGAGGATGATAAGATACAGATCCTTGGTGCAGGTATTAGCAAGGCGCAGGGACTTAAAAAAGGCAGTATCACTAACATTGAGCTTGCCTCCAAGTCTATCAAAAATGCACTTAATGATGCAAAGCGTGTTGCTGGGACAAACTTCACCAAGGCAATAGTATCTATATCAGGTGCCTACACTAAAAGCCTAAACTCCAGCGGAATCGTAAACATTCCAAATAAAGAGGTCGGTCTCAAAGAGATCAATCGTGTCATGCACACCTCATTATATAATGCCAATATTCCAAACGAGTATGAGGTACTGCATACCCTGCCCTATAACTTTAAGGTAGATGATCAAGATTTCATAGAAGATCCTCTGGGAATGAATGCTGCACGTCTGGAAGTCGAGACCCACATCATCACCACCCAAAAATCCAACCTTAACAACCTTCGAAAAGCGGTTAAGGCGGCCGGCATTGAAGTAGAGAATATCGTCCTAAGTGGATATGCTTCTGCTATCGCGACCTTAAACTCTGATGAGAAGGAGCTGGGTGCCGCGGTGATTGATATGGGTGGTTCCACCTGTAACCTGGTCATTCATTCCGGAAACTCCATCCGATACAATGATTTCCTTGGAGTAGGTTCTAACCATATCACCAATGACCTTTCCATGGCATTGCATACACCGCTTAACACGGCGGATAATGTCAAGATGACCTATGGAAGCCTGCATACCCCATCCAATGATCTGATCGAGCTGCCGGTCATCGGTGATGAAGAAACAACCCATGAAGTTTCCCTCGAAGTTGTCTATAACGTCATCTATGCCCGCGTGGAAGAGACACTCATGATCATTGCCCAGTCCCTTGAGAAAAGTGGACTTAAAGACCAGTTGGGAGCGGGTATCGTACTTACCGGCGGATTTACCAAAATGGAAGGGATGCGTGAACTGGCGGTTGCCATTTTTGACAACATGCCGGTACGTATGGCCAAGCCCAATGAAATGGAAGGTCTTTTTGACACCCTCAGGGATCCATCTTATTCAGGTGCCATCGGTCTGCTTAAATACGCGGCCAACGGATATGCACCGTACGAGATCGATGTCAATAAGCATATGCGACACCGCAACGAAAGTCTTGAGGGTCGTGAGACACCGAATATCGCGGATATCGCGCCGAATATCGGTGTGGAAGAAGAGATGAGTCACGAAGCGGCGACAACTGATATCAAAAGTGAACTTGGTATCGCGACAGCCAAAGCAGAAAAGAGCCATGAACCAAACTTCTTTAGCAAGATTTGGCAATGGGCTACACAATTATTTTAAGATTCAATCTAGAGAAGGAGAGTGAAAATGGAAGCATTTAGCATAGAAGAGACAACCGATATTTCAGGAGCCAAGATTATCGTAGTCGGCGTCGGTGGCGGCGGCGGGAATATGATCGGTCATATGATTAATGAGGGTATCGAAGGTATCCAGATGATCGTAGCCAATACCGATGCCCAGATGTTGGATCATTCACAGACATGTACAAAGATCCAGCTGGGGGCAAAACTGACCAAAGGGCTTGGTGCGGGTATGAAACCGGACGTCGGCCGTGAGTCGGCAATCGAGTCTTATGATGACATCCGCAATGCCCTAGAGGGTGCGGATATTGTCTTTGTTGCTGCCGGACTGGGTGGCGGTACAGGAACAGGTGCTGCACCGGTGATCGCCAAGATCGCCAAGGAAGTAGGTGCCCTTACTATCTCTGTCGTGACCAAGCCGTTTATGTTTGAACAGCGTAAACGTATGAAGGTTGCCATGGCAGGACTTGAAGAGCTTAAGAAAGAGTCTGACTCTATCGTTGTGATCCCAAATGACAAACTTCTTTCCATCGTGGATAGAAACATGGGTATCAAAGAGAGTTTCCGTCTGGTAGACAGTGTACTGGCACAAGCCGTTTCCGGTACATCAGGTGTCATCCTCTCTTCGGGAGCAAATGACATCAACCTGGACTTTGCCGACCTTCAGACAGTCATGTCTCACCGTGGTATGGCATTGATGGGTGTCGGTACGCACGAAGGTGAAAATGCAGCCTATGAGGCGATCAAGTCTGCGATTGAATCCCCACTGCTGGACAACATGTCTATCAATGGAGCC
>JBFEYO010000133.1:0-5803 GCA_041562075.1 Sulfurimonadaceae bacterium
ATCAGCCCCTCTATCCCGCAAGAGCGTTTGCCGGGTACCCTGGCCATCCATCTCAAGGCTTACGAGAACGGCGCTTCGATCATACGGGTGCATGATGTCAAAGAGCATGTCCAAGCCCTTAAGGTCTATCAGAGACTACTTTAGATTTGAACAAATATGTAATTATCCGATAGTATAGTATAGAGATCTATTAAAGGATAATGCAATGATCCATCCTATCAAAAACACCTCCCCAGGCTATCAGACAGATCAATCCCGACAGAGTGAGCGTGCTAAACAGGTCGAAGAGCTCAAAGAGGAGCACCAGGCAAAGCTTCAAGAACGTATCTCAAAGATGATGATAGAAGTACAGTCATTTTTGGATATTAAGCTTGAAAGTCCGAAGATCGATGTACAAGAGTTTAAGGACTTCTTGCAAGAGATCGGATATGAAGGCAAACCCATTGGCCAGTTAAGTCAGGATGAAGCAGCTGAGCTGATCAGTGATGAAGGCTTCTTTGGTGTTGTCCAGACTTCAGATCGAATTGCTGATTTTGTCTTGTTAGGTGCTGGCGGGGATGAGACCCTTTTAAGAGAAGGCAGGGAGGGAATACTACGTGGATTTAAAGAAGCTGAAATCTTATGGGGTGAAACACTTCCGGATATTGCTTATGAGACGATTGAAAAAGCAGTGCAGAAGATCGATCAGGCACTACAGGATAGTGGATATAATCTTCTGGATGAGAGTATCTAGATGTATGTCCTAATAGATTAGGACATAACGCTTTTGATAATATAAAAGGTTGTTGCAGCGATTCCCGCAGCAGCAGGTACCGTGATGACCCAGGCAGCAACGATCTTCATGATCGCTGAACGTTTAACATATTTTGCCTTCTTCGCACGCTTGAGGTGCTTCTTTTCTGCTTGAATCTTGGCATCTTCCTCTTCGATAAGAAGTTTTAGTTCCTTTATACGCTCTAGCTGCTCTTCAGTTTTAGTCTCAAGGGCTTTAAGTTCTTTATACTCACTTTTGTGGGTCTTCTTGATCTTTTTATCTTCCTCGATTTGTGCTTCTTCCGCTTCAATGCGCTCTTGTGCTGTCGTCGTTGAGAGGTATTCTCTTAAAAAACCGACACCGAATATACCACCAATCGCGATATGGGTAGAGGATACCGGAAGACCGAGCTGAGAAGCGATGATAACGGTGATCGCCGCAGCCATCGCAACGGAATAGGCACGTACCTGATTAAGCTCAGTGATCTCGGAACCAACGGTACGGATCAGTTTTGGTCCGTAAAGGGCAAGTCCCAGAGAGATACCAACCGCACCGATCAGCATGACCCATAAAGGAATAGCTGCTTTTTTAGCGATAGCGGCATGCTGAATAGCATCGGCGATAGCCGCCAGCGGTCCAACAGCATTGGCAACATCATTCGCTCCATGGGCGAAGGAGAGCATTGCTGCGGCAAAGATCAATGGAATGGTAAAAAGAGAATTGGCATCCTTTGTTGTGTTTTCCAGTTTAGCTGAGGCTTTGAGAACCAGGGGCTTGACGGTAACATAGGTGATGATTGCTGCGATAAAACCGATGATAAGAGCGGTAACAAGACTTGGCTTTTTGACTATTTCAACGGTAAATGGTGTGATAGCATTGACTGTCTCAAGAATGTTTGGCCAGATCTTCTTAAGTCCCTTTAGCGTAAGATAGGTGGCAAAAGCATAGGCCATGATAGCCACATAGATCGGTACCATTTTCTGCATTGCAGCAATACGGTCTTCTTTGTAGATAATGGTCTTTTTGATAGTAAACAGGAAAACCGCGGCAATGACAGCCCCAAAAAGAGGGGAAATGATCCATGAAGCGGCGATTTTACCCATAGTCGGCCAAGAGACGATAGAAAAACCGGCGGCGGCTATACCACCACCCATGACACCACCGACGATAGAGTGAGTGGTAGAGACAGGTGCACCTACCTTGGTTGCGATATTGAGCCAGATACCACCGGCAAGAAGGGCTGCAGTCATGGCCCAGATAAACTCCTGAGAGTCCACAAAAAGAGCAGGATCGATGATTCCCTTTTTAATCGTACTGACAACATCACCACCGGCGATCAAGGCCCCGGCGGCTTCAAAGATAGCTGCGATCAGGATAGCCCCACCCATAGTCAGAGCCTTGGATCCAACGGCCGGTCCTACATTGTTGGCAACATCATTTGCACCGATGTTCAGAGCCATATAGGCTCCAAAGAGGGCAGCTATTGCCAAGAAAGCATTGTTTGTAGCATTGTCTGCACCTAGGCTGTACCATAAGACAATGACCATAAACACAAGGGCGATTCCCATACGCAGGAAGTCACCTTGTGAGCTTTCAGTTGCCTTTTTTTCAATTTTTTTGAGTGTGTGGATGTCCATTCATATCCCTGTCTTAAATTCGGATGACATTATATTGTAACTTGGTTACATTTTGATTACATTGTGACTTTAATCCCCTTGGATAGGGGAGTGTTGGCTATTTTGTCTGGAGGTAGGCTTTGATGATCTTCTGCTCTTCATAGGGACGGTTGGCACGTGCAGAGACCTCGACCATTTCCAGCTTCTGCACATTTTCATAACCGGCTTTGACTTCACCAAAGATCGTATGGCGTCCATTTAACCATGGAGTAGGGGCAACGGTAATGAAAAACTGGCTGCCGTTTGTACGCGGTCCGGCATTTGCCATGGCAAGCAGTCCCTTTTTATTAAAGACGACATTGGGGGAAAACTCGTCTTCAAAGGGACGATTCCAGATGGATGAGCCACCGCGTCCGGTACCGGTAGGGTCACCGCCTTGAATCATGAATCCCTTAATAATACGGTGAAAGATAATACCGTCGTAGTAACCGTTCTTGACGTGCGTCACGAAATTCTCTACTGCTTTTGGTGCAATAGCCGGAAAGAGTTCCAGGGTGATCTTCCCTTGTGTTGTCTCTAATATAACGACAGGGTTGTCGGTGGACTTGCCTTTTTGCGAGAGTGTATCGTGTAGAGAGGATGCCTGAAGGGCAAAGGTAAGGCTCAATAGTACGAGTAACGATTTAATCAGATGCATTGTGTAATCCTTTGATAGTAGAGATGATATTATAGATGGCTTCACTTTCAGATAAGATAAAGCTCTTCTTGGAAGCTCGTGAGATAAGCTCAATAAGGTCATACCCTTCGATATCTTCGACGATGGCAATGAGATACTCACTGGTAATACAGCTAAGGTGACTAATGGGGTAGATAACGATACCCTTGTCTTTATCAACATGATCAAAGAGATAGCTGATGGGTCCAAAATATTCATCGATCTCGGTCTTGATCTGCGGGATAAACTGGCTGTCTTGCACCACGAGGGTTATGGAAGATGCAGGCTCTTTTTTCATTAGCGTTTCAAGGTTAACAAGGGTATTCATAAATAGGTTCCCCTGCTTAAGTTGAAGGTTGTTCTGCAAGGTCTCGACTTCAAGCCCTTCACAGGCCGCTTCAATGGCAGGTGCGAGGCGAAAGCTGTGAGAGAGCTTATGGGTAGTCAAGGAATTTATGGGATAGTATGAACTACAGATCAGTGTGGCATTCTTGTGCTTCAGGGGAATAAGGGCTTTGAGGGTAGCTTCGGAAATATCATCGGAAATGATCAGGTCATATTTCTCTTTTTCGCGGACCCGTTTCCCCAGAGTCTCTATGCTACTGACCGTGATGTCTGCAGGATTGAGTGCCCAGTGAGCATGTTCGATAAAGGAGAAAAGCAGGGATTGAAGGTGATGCACATGGCAGGTGTGTTTGGTAAAGAGTATAAGGCTTAACTCGGGATCTTTCATTTTCTCATAGAGTGCTTTGGCTACCAGTATGGAACTTTTACCACAGCCGGGCACTCCCTGGATAAGCAGGTCCTGCTGCAGTGGCAAATGGATGATCTTGGCTTGTTCAGGGGTCATCAGATTGTTGTTGTCAGGGATGCTCAGCTCAGCAAAGAGAGCATGTTTGATCTTGGATATATCGCAGACAGGGGAACTTTCCGGGATGAGTATCTCTTTGTAGCGTTTATCGGTATGATCATTGAAAATGACTGAATTCTTTGGAATAAGCTGGTGAAAACTCTCATCCAGATAGTCGAACTCCCCTTCACTCAGGTTAGGGCAGATGAGTATGGAGCGCACGGGACAAAGCTGTGTATGATAGATGTCATCAAAGCGTTGCTGAATAATGGCCTTGGCATCATCTGTCTGTATATCCGCTTTTGGTGCCTGATTCCTATCTGCTAGCTGAGCTTTGACATCTCTGAGCGAGGGCCCGTCATGGTCAAAAAAGCTAAAGAGAATGACACCGGCGGAAGGGTGTAGCATTACAAAGGGAAGGGTATAGCGATTGTGCTGGTTGAAGATCGGTAGATCACGATAGAACTCGGCTCCCTCGGGTTCAAAAAGGGATCTTAGGTGTGAAATTTGTTTAGAGTGATCTGGGCTCGTGTCATGGGGGTTGGAAGAAGAAAAGAGTTTAGAGAAAAAATTCAAGCTCTGCCTCATAAAAATAAATAGACTTTTTTAAATCTTAGTACGGATAAATTTTAAAGAAATCTAATTGGTGAAGAGTGAAGGGTCGGCCGAAGCCGAAGGTAAATTATTTACCTGCAGCAACGCGATCTTTAAGACCTTTACCTGCTTTGAATTTTGGAACCATCTTATCAGCAGTAGTATAAGTTTTGTTAGTCCCTGGAACTTTACCACTTTTACCTTTTTGAAGTGCAGATGCGAATGAACCAAAACCTACAAGAGAAACATCTTCCTTAGCAACAAGTGCCTCAGTTACTGCCTCAGTGAATGCCTTGATTGCAGTTTCTGCTTCTACTTTAGTTTTGTAGTCGCCACTTTTTTGAACTAATTCAACGAATTGTGCTTTATTCATCGTATACCTTCTGTGAGTTAATATTTATGATTATAATTTACAGCTTAATTTTAAGCCATAAATGAATCAACTGCGAATACTTTAGTGCTTTTTAGCTTAAAGATTACTTGGAACCCCTGTTTTTAGGGCGAAAATGCTTTAAAAGTCTGTATTTTTCCATTTTATATTGGTGATGAAACATAATTTTTTTTGATTTTACATAGTTTAGACTCAGGGGAATCCCCTTTTTTGCGACTTGCGCCATACCGGAAATAAGACGAAGTTTTTGCTCTTTGAGCTTTTCACCTAGACTCTGTTTTTCCCCCAGACATAAGAAGACATCATCCAATCCGACTCGCTCGTGTTCAGTTAAACTACTCAATGTTTATCCTTCAATCTATTTATTTTACGTACTACTCTTACAATATCTTCGTCTTCGAGTTCACCTAGCATCTCAAGCACAACACGGGCTGCCTGGGGAGCGGAATTTCCTATCTTCCAGTCCTGATAGGTACGCATCGGAATACCCATCTTGTTGGCCATCTCCTTTTGAGAGATCTTTTTACCCATGTGCTCGGATTCGACAGCATTATGAAGAATATTGAACACATCAACCAAATCCATAGGAAAGAGTTTATAGGAATTAAACTTAAAGTATACAAGTATACGTATATAAAATACGTAAAATATTTTAATATATAAATTAAAATGTGTAATTTATACACATTAAAGTATTAATTATAATTATAAATGTATGTAAAATATTTATTATAGTATAAAATATACGGTTTATCGTATAAATCTTTTATAAGAAGTAAGAATACTGAACTGTAGTGTAAAGCGGATAATGTAAAATGGAGTGATCAGGGAAGGGTAAAAAGGGAGGGCGTATCTAGATCTCTAGAGATACGCCTACGGGTTC
>JBFEYO010000134.1:0-5790 GCA_041562075.1 Sulfurimonadaceae bacterium
AGGCAGCAATATGCAGTGCCGTACGTCCGTTTTTCATCTTTGCATTGACATCTGCTCCGGATTTAATAAGGAATTTCACCACATTCGCATGCTCATTATATGCAGCGATCTGCAGAGGTGTCTGCTGATACTTCTCATTCTGGGCATTAACATCTATTCCTTGTTGCAGTAAGCCCTTAATCGTATCAATATCTCCATTTTCAGCGGCATCATGTATAGGGCCTCCAAAAAGTGAAAGTGGCAGTAAAGCGACTAGAAGCAATTTGTATATATTCATATAAACCCTTTGGCATAAAATTGCCTGTATATTAGCATAATTTATAAAGCAACGTTAGTATATATGAGTTTATTTTGTGAGAATTTGATATTTTTGTGCTAAAAAAGACAGAAGTGTTAGAAAGAAGACAGGAGGGAAAACTCCCTCCAGAAAGATCTGTTTATTACTCGATTTCTGCGTCGATTACGTCATCATCAGCTTTTTTAGCGTCAGCCGGCGCACCTTCACCCTGCTCTTTTGCATAGGCTTTTTCTGCCATCTTATGAGATGCTTCCGTCAAGGTTTTCACCTTCTCTTCAATCTGCTCTTTACTTGCAGACTCATCTTTCAGAATCTCTTTAAGATCAGCTACGGCTGCTTCGATCTGTGCTTTTTCATCCGCTTCGATCTGATCCGCCATCTCTGTCATTGTTTTCTCAGTCTGAGCGACAAGAGCATCCGCTTGGTTACGTAAGTCTACCATCTCCTTACGCTTCTCATCTTCTGCCTTGTTTTTCTCAGCATCTTGTACCATTTTCTCGATCTCTTCTTCAGATAGTCCTGATGAACCGGTGATCTTAATGTCTTGAGACTTACCGGTTGCCTTATCCGCCGCTGTTACCGTTAGAACCCCATTCGCATCGATATCAAAGGTGACTTCGATCTGAGGTACACCGCGTGGTGCTGATGGAATTCCAGTCAGTTCAAACAGACCAAGAGACTTGTTATCCTTGGCAAATTCACGCTCACCCTGACCTACAGAGATAGACACCGCCGGTTGGTTATCTTCAGCTGTTGAGAAGACCTGTGATTTCTTAACCGGGATCGTCGTACCTTTTTCAATGATCTTGGTCATAACACCGCCAAGGGTCTCGATACCAAGTGAAAGCGGTGTAACATCAAGAAGAAGAACGTCTTTAACATCTCCGCGTAATACACCACCCTGGATAGCAGCACCGGCAGCAACAACCTCATCCGGGTTAACACTTTTATTCAGGTCTTTTCCACCGAAATAAGCAGATACCATCTCCTGTGCTTTTGGAACACGAATCGATCCACCGACCATGATGATCTCTTTGATATCACCCTTATCAAGATCTGCATCTTTCATTGCCACTTTAATATGATCGATTGTCTCATCTACCAATGCTTCGATCATTCCTTCAAATTTCGCACGAGTCAGTTTAACAACAAGGTGTTGTGGCCCTGCTTCTGTCATCGTGATAAATGGAAGATTGATCTCTGTCTCAGACGAAGAAGAGAGCTCTTTTTTCGCATTTTCAGCGGCATCTTTAAGACGCTGTAGCGCCATCTTATCATTTTTAAGATCAACCCCATGAGAGTTTTTAAACTCCGTTGCCAGGAAGTCAACGATCTTATTATCGAAGTCATCCCCACCAAGGAAGGCATTACCGTCCGTAGAAAGTACCTCAAAGGTACCATCAGAGATCTCAAGTGTGGTAACGTCAAAGGTACCACCACCAAGGTCATATACCAAAACCGTCTCTTCATCTTTTGAATCAAGTCCGTATGCCAATGCTGAAGCTGTCGGCTCATTGATGATACGAAGAACATTCAGACCGGCGATTGTTCCCGCTTCCTGTGTTGCTTTACGCTGTGCATCATTGAAATAGGCCGGAACCGTAATAACCGCATCCGTTACTTCTGAACCGATATACGCTTCTGCATCTTCTTTTAGTTTTGAAAGAATTTTTGCAGAGATCTCTTGAGGTGTATAAATCGTACCTGCGACATCTACTGCAGCCATCCCGTTTTTATCAACGATATTATAGGTTACCTTATCATGTGCCTCTTTTGCTTTTTCCTCGCTCATCATAAGACCCATAATACGTTTTACCGATGAAATCGTCTTATCCGGGTTAGTGATCGCCTGACGTTTCGCCGGATCACCTACTAATACTTCACCTTTGTCTGTGAATGCAACCACTGAAGGTGTTGTGTTTTTACCCTCTTTATTCGGGATGATTTTCGCCTCACCACCTTCGTATACTGCTACACATGAATTTGTTGTTCCTAAATCTATACCAATAACTTTACTCATAATATTTCCTTTGTTTATTTATATTAATTTGCTATCACGACCATTGCATCACGCAAGGTACGTTCTTTATATCTATAACCTTTTTGGAAGGTCGACACAATCTGACCAGACTCATGATCCGGGCTATCCACCTGCTGTACCGCATGATGAACATTAGGATCAAAAGGCTCTTCTTCACTCACCGGTGTTACCCCGTGTTTCTCTAAAGTACTTAAAAATTGTTTCATTGTCAGCTCCACCCCTTCACTCACTTTTTCAAGTAAGCTCGATGGTTCAGCATCTGCATCTTTAGCTTTGATCGCACCTTCTAAGGCATCAAGAACAGGAATCAAGTCTTTTGCAAACTTCTCATTAGAATACTCTAAAGCCTGATATTTTTCTTTTTCAAGACGCTTTTTGATATTCTCAAAATCCGCATGGACTCTGTGGTAGCGATCTTCGCTGGCTGCTAGTGCAGCTTTTAAAGCTTCTACCTCATCTTCCTCAGTAGCTTCTTCAACCACCTCTTCTTGTGCTTCAATCTCTTCATTTTCTGAAGTTTCTTCAACTTCAGTATTGTCTACTTGTTCATTTTCTTGAGACATTAAACGCAACTCCTTTTCTTGATTTCTAAAGGAATTATACACCATTGAGTCATATCATGTCAAGTATATCTTACATTAACAACTTCAATAAAGTTGATACAATATGACTCAATATAGTTAAAATCCCTATTTTATGGGCATCAAAGGCATAGATATTCCTGGATAAATGTAAAAATTCTATAAAGAAAGCATAAAAAAGAGAGTGTTTATCTTGAAAACAAAGGAAAAGAAATCATTTTGGCGGAATAAAAAGGCCAAGAAAAGACCTTTTTGGATCTACCGGTTAGGCAGGATATAAATTTTAAAATTCCCATATTCATTACGTAGATCAAACTTGTGTTTTTTACAAAACTCAGCACGCATCTGTTCCAACAAACGATTGGCTTCTTCTTCAGCTTCTGCTTTCGTCGCAAACTGTTGATGTTCAGGTAAGCCTTTCTTAATCGAGCATGAACACGCGTTTACAATCTCTACACTAGACATATATACTCCTAAAATTTAAAAATCAAAGATATCATCCATAGCTTCATCTGACACATCTGTATTCTCTGAACCTAACATCGCTGCAATCGTCTGGGTATTGGCAATGATGGTATCATCCATAAAATCAACCGACGGAGCTCCTTTATAAAAGGTCAGATCAACCCAGGATTGTAAATCTGCAACAAAGGCAGCACTCAAAGTAGAAAGATCCCCCGCTATCTCCTGGAAACGATCAGTATGATCGGCAATACTTTGACTCAGTTCAATAAGCGCCTGCCCGATTTGATAAGACTCGTTATAAATAGAAAGTCCCTTACCCATTTTTTCCAGATAAAAAGAGATATCCACGACATCTTCAGGCTCAACAACAGAGCTTCCCAGCATCAGCATCAATGAGCTCAAGCTCCCCAAAAGCTCTTCAGTCTCCATAAGATCATCAGGATCCATGTAGTTAAACACCTGATACTCATCCGTATTAGTCCGGGTGATTTCTACACTGCTTTGAACTGGTGGTACATCAATAGCAGTATCTTCCTTCACTTCTATCTTAGTTTGTTCATTCATAGGCTCAAGCGTTCCAAAATGTTTGTGGAGCTTGAAGCTTATCTTCTCGTCATTACTTATGAATTCCGTTATCCCATCATTCTTATAAATGATAGTTTGAACCATATCTGCACCAATTAGTGCCAGTTCATTGATCGTAAAATAAAAGGTTTGTGTATCTTCTTCAACAATGATCCAGGGACGGGCACCGCTCTTTACGATCGCATCGCCCAAACTGAAGATCACACGGACGACATCGGAGAGGTTATCCACCTTACTACTCTCATCACTTAAGAGATAATATTCCCAAAACTCTGAAAGTGCTTCCTCATGTTCGACATAAAAAATAGTCTGTCTGTGAAAGATGTCCTTGCTGAACAAATTTACCGATTTGGAGTGGTTCGTCTGCTTGGGTATATGCCGTCTGGATAACAGGGCCATATAACTGTCAAGACGAGAGTTCAACTGTTTTGCATCAATGGGTTTACTGATATAATCCTCTGCACCGTTACGCAGAATTTCCTTTTGTCTGTCCTCATCATCAACCGCGGAAACGGTAATGATCATAACATCTTTATCAAAGCCACGGATTTGTTTGGTCGCTTCAATGCCGTCCATCTCCGGCATCATGATATCCATAAAAATCAGATCAAACTTTTTACTCCGTGCTGCCTCAACAGCTTCGAGTCCGTTTGTGCACTCGTCAACAAGATAAACCTGCCCCTGCTCTTCACCGTAATCTTCCAAAAGCAGACGTAATACCATCCTGTTGTTAGCATTATCATCGACAATTAATATGTTCATATCACTACCTTTTTGATTCTCATCATAAGAGTAACATAATTATCAACAGAAGTCAGCAGAAATTCAATGAATACGCTCTAACAACTCTTGACAGAATGCCTTATAGTCTTTCATCCCTTTACTGCGTTTGTCCATTAATACGATGGGTTCACCGGATTCAAATTGCTGTGCAAGCTTTATATCCGTTCCTATCGGCTTGAAAAGTTTGGCCTTTCCAAAGGCAGACTCTACTTTTGCGATAGAGTCTTTGTGTTCATTAATATGGGGGTTGTACATCACCGGTAGCATCCCTACATGCTTAACCTCAGCTCTAAGTTCTGTAGACATCTGATACACCGCACGCACCATCTGGCCAACGGCCACTACCCCCAAATGATGTGGGACAAAAGGAATGACCACCACATCAGCTACTTCCAGTGAGTTTTTAAGCAGGGAATCGAAGGTCGGAGCCGTATCGATAATACAATAATCAAAAAAATCTTCGATCTTTTCACGCTTAAAACGTGTCTTTAATACACCTCTAAGATCGGAATACTCATACACATCAAACAGAGCATGAGCCGGAGCCAGGGTCAGTTTATCCAATACGGTGGGTACAAAATTCTCACTCAGGGTACGCCCAAAGAAGATGGAATGGGCTCCCCCCTCTTCCAAGGGAGCGGATCCCACCCCGATGGAGGCATGTCCTTGAGTATCAAAATCAATCAATAATACAGAGTGTGTTTTTGCCAGTTCTGTTGCCAGATTAACCGCGGTGGTCGTCTTTGCAGAGCCACCTTTTCGGTTGGATACTACAATCGTTTTCATTTAAAGAACTACCTTATTAACACTATAAAATACTTCTTGTTTAAGTGCGGCTTCGCCTGAAATTTCGCTTCGCGACCGCCATACGGTTAATTTTCGGTTCGATACTACAATCGTTTTCATTCACTACTTTTAATCAGGTTTATTAAACCTTTGTTCTTTCATCATAAGAGGCAGTCATTCATATCAAAACCCTCAAGCACTTGCTGATACAGCTTACGCTCTTTCGAGAACGCGAACTGACAAGTGTAGAG
>JBFEYO010000135.1:0-5745 GCA_041562075.1 Sulfurimonadaceae bacterium
ACTTGCAGCAGTACCGTCATGATCAGTGAACTGATACCTTGGGCGTAATTCACCCTTGAATTTAATATCATCAAAAATAGAAAGGCCCTCTTCAGCCTGCGCTGTCACACTCCCTACACTCATCATTACAGCGGCAGCCAAAGACATTTTCATTACGTTTTTCATTTTTTCTCCTAATAAATGTTGCCAAAAGTATATCAGTGTATGAATATAATAAATACATATTAATGATTAATTTTTAATCATTAATAAGTCTAATATCTTATACATTAATAAACAGCATTTGCGGTCTAAAAAACTGCTTATAGAGATATAGATAACTCGAACGCGGTATCATTAACAGACACGCTTGTCTATATCAGGTTTTTAGAACATTTACGGTGAAGTAGTGGGGTGTAACTAAACAAGAAGAGATAAAAGCTTTCGATATTCGAAAGCTTTTATTGGTAATAAACCTATAAAGGTCTTAGCGACGGATCTCTTTGATACGTGCTTTTTTACCTGTAAGATTACGTAGGTAGTAAAGTTTCGCACGACGAACACGACCGCGACGGATTACTGTAATCTCGTTGATGCTATCTGAATAGATAGGGAAGATACGCTCGATACCAATAGAGTTGGCACCGATTTTACGTACTGTGATTGTTTTACCTGTACCTGTACCGCTCATCGCAATACAAACACCCTCATAGTTCTGAACACGAGTCTTGTCACCTTCTTTAATAGTTACCGCAAGACGTACTGTGTCACCAGCGCGGAATTCTGGAACATTTTTCTCAGAAATTTGCGCGTTTTCGAAGTTTTCGATGTACTTATTTCTCATATTTTTTCCTTCTTTTGTGCTTTATCAGCTCATTTGGTCGAAAATATTTTGTCTTACACTCAGATAGAGCGAGTTTCAGTGCCGTTATTTTAGCATGATTCCCATTCACATACTCTGATGGTACGTCCATATTTTCGTATTTAGGCGGTTTTGCAAAGGCAGGTGCTTCCAGAAGAAAACCTTCAAAGCTCTCTTCATCCAGAGATTCCTGATTTCCCAGGACTCCCTCAACATTTCTGCTGATCGCATCTGCCATCACCAATGATGGCAGTTCTCCACCGGTCAATATATAATCACCGATAGAAAACACTTCATCGGCGAACGTCTCGATTACACGCTCATCAATACCCTCATAACGACCGCTCACAAAGGCGATATGCTTCTTCTTTGCCAAACGCTTAGCATCCCTTTGGTTAAAAGGTTTGCCAACCGGTGTTGCGAAGATGATATGTACATCCTCTTGTCTGAGTTCGTTAAGGGTATCAAACAGAGGCTGAGGCGTCATTACCATTCCGGCACCGCCGCCTACAGCTGTGTCATCAACCTTATTCCATTTATCCCTGCTCTTGTCTCTTGGGTTGATATACTCAACCGCTAAAAGACCCTTTTCCATTGCACGGGAGAGAATGGAATCGTCAAAGTATCCCGATATCAAACCGGGAAACAACGTTATAAAGCTAAACTTCATCAGCTTGCTTCGAGGATATCAAATCCTCCCTGCACCTTGATGATCTTAGCCTGCGTATCTACATCCAATACGAAGTTGGGAAGATACGGAATCAAAAATGAGTTTGGCATCTTTCTTGAGACCAGATCCTTTGCAGTATCCAGTTTCAGATAGTCCGTAGCCCCAAGACGTTCGATCTCAGCTACCCTGCCCAAAAGCAGGTCAGCTTCGTAAACGTCGGAGCCTATAATATCAAACCAGAAGTATTCACCCTCTTCAAGTGCTATACTCTCTCGCGTCTGCTCTTCGGAGACAAAAAGGTCAAGGTTCGTCAACCTTTTTGCATCCTCCATCGAATTAACACCCTTGAACTTGATCAGATCACGTTCGGGATTATAGGTCTCGATCACCAATTCGCCACGCTTTGTAGAAAAGCTTGTACCGGCTTGGAACTGCTCCGGGAAATCCGTTTTGAGATGACACTTCATCTCTCCATGAACCCCTACAGTCTTACCCAGTTTGGCGACTTGAAATCCTGAGACCTTATTGTTCATTCTTACAGCCTATGACTTTGGTTCGACATTAATTCGGTAGCTTAGGCCGTCTTTGGCCTTGCACCCTGAAATAACCGTTTTGATCGCACCGATCATCTTACCCTCTTTACCGATAAGTTTACCTACATCGGCTTGATTGGCATAGACTGTGATCTCTGCGAAATCACCACTCTGATTGACATCGATCTGGATGTCTTCAGGGTGAGAAACAATCATTCTCGCGTAATCTGCGACAAACTCGGCAACCACGATTACTTACCAGCTAGTTTTTTAACGCGGTCGCTCATTTGAGCACCAACACCGATCCAGTAGTTTAGGCGCTCTTCATCAATCACTAGAGTTGCTGGAGAAACCATTGGGTTATAGTGTCCAATTTTTTCGATCCAACCACCATCACGTGGTTTACGAGAATCTGTAACTACGATACGATAGAAAGGCTGTTTTTTACGACCCATACGAGTTAAACGAATTACTGTCATATTTTTCCTTGAATATTATTTACCAATTGCTGGTTACATCTAAGTCAAATACAAAAAAACGGGATAAGAGAAGGAGAATAGAAAGAAATATTATATTCGCCTCTTACCGTCTTTATGTGGACGTCACATGTAACCGGCAAATCGGTTACCAAACCTTCTTAGCATAGAGGTACTTTATAAGAAGATTTTTCTGAGCTGAAATTATACCTAAATTATTTAAAAAAAAGAAGTGTCAAATAAAATCAGACACCCATTAGCGAGGAAGCCCACCCATTTTTCCGCCTTGCATCTGGCTCATCATGTTTTGAAGGTCTTGCATTCCCTTCTTGCCGGAGAACTTTTTCGCCATCTTCGAAGCATTTTTAAACTGCTTCAACACACGGTTTACATCCATCGCATCCATACCGCAACCCTTGGCGATACGCTGCTTACGAGAGTTGTTTAACAGGTCCGGGTTCTCACGCTCTTTCATGGTCATTGAACTTACCATGGCTTTGATATTTTTAAGCTCGGAAGAGTTTTCAAGATCAAAGTTCTTTAACGCATCTCCCATGGCACCCATACCCGGCATCATACCGATGAGAGACTTCATGCTACCCATCTTCTTCATGCTCTCCATCTGATCGAGAAAGTCATTGAAATTAAACTGACCTTTCTTGATCTTCTTGGTCATCTCTTTGGCTTTTTTCTCATCAATTACATTCGCTGTCTTTTCCGCCAGACCTTCGATATCTCCATAACCCATCAAACGGTTAACAATACGATCCGGGATAAAGACCTCAAGATCCGGCATCTTCTCACCATTACCGATAAAGCGCAGCGGTACCTGTACCTGAGAAGCGATACCCAAAGCGACACCGCCCTTGGAATCACCGTCGTATTTAGAGAGGATCACCCCGTCAATACCGATCTGCTCATTAAAGCTTGAAGCAGTACGTACCGAGTCCTGTCCCGTCAATGAGTCGGCAACATAAAAGACTTCATCAGGATTCACAGCCTCTTTTACAGCCTTAAGCTCACCCATCAGCTCTTCATCGATGGCCAAACGACCGGCAGTATCGATCAGAAGTACATCATACAGCCCGTCCTGGGCTTTTTTCATCGCCGCCTGAGCGATTTTTACCGGATCTTTCTCATTCTCATCGGCATAAATATCCACCTCAACCGATGCGGCCACCTGCTTAAGCTGCTCCACTGCTGCCATACGTTGTAAGTCCGCTGCGGCGACCAGTACTTTTTTCTGCTTGGATTTTAGGTAATAGGCCAATTTACCGGTGGTGGTCGTCTTACCCGAACCCTGAAGACCCATCATTAGGATCGTGGTCGGCGGTTTTGAGGCAAATACAAAGCCCTGATGCCCCGGCACCAGTAAGAGTTCATGCAGACGTGTCTGCATCGCCTGCATGAACTGATCCTTCCCTATTCCTGTTTTCTTGACATCCAGCTCGACATCTGCCAGTAACTGCTTGACGACCTTATGGTTCACATCTGCTTTGAGGAGGTTTTTCTTTAACTCCGTTAGGGCCTTTTTCAACGCCTTTTCATCATCATGAAAACGGATCTTTTTAATGGCAGAAGTAAATGAAGAGGTTAAGGTATCAAACATATTCTATTTCCTGTTGTACATAGGTATTAATTGGGTGAAATTATAATCGTTTCTTACTTTAGCATCTCTAAAGCTCAAACGTCACTTTGTAAAAGCGTTTGAACATACTCGGGAAGATTGGGCCGAAGTACCGCCATCAGGGGGATACTGTTACCGCTGTCATCAACAGCGACAAATTTGAATTGGGCCGTGGTCACATCCCTCTCTTCACCGGTGATATTATCGATGACATTCACATCCACATCAATAGTGATGGAGCTTTTTCCAAGGGCGACTATCTCCGTGTATATCGTAAAGATATTCCCGTTATGGATCGGCTTTTTAAAATTGATCTCTGAGACATGCACGGTCACTGCTTTGCCTCGAATGATGTTCTCTACGGCAATGCTTGAGGCCTTGTCCATCTTAGACATGATCCAGCCGCCAAACACGCTCCCGTGATGATTCAGATCCGAGGGGAATACCCGCCCCTTAAGTGATAATTCACGCATATGATTCCTTTATATAAGAAATGAATTACACACTATTGTACAGGCCGAAGAATAAAAATATCCCCTCTTTTTGATGAAGATTTAATCTCCACCGCCTATGTGCTTGTACTCTTTTGGCTCAGGTGATACAAACTCCATATCAAACAACCGCATCTTATGGGCATGCAGCATCATACGTTTCATACGGCGCCCTCCATATAGTTCATCTCCCATGATCGGAAGGTTTTCACTGCGAAGGTGAACACGAATCTGGTGGGTCCGCCCTTCGTGGATGACCAGTTTGATCTTGGATTTATGATTGACCACCATCAAAGGGTAGACCTCTGTTCTTGCCGGCTTACCCTTAGACGCAGAGACTTTTGATTTGGCCTTGTTATTATGTTTCTCCGTCAATATCGGTTTATTGATCTCAAACTCTTCGATCACATCCCCGTCCACCCAGGCAATATACTCCTTGTAGACACGATCATGCTTGAACTCTTCTATCGCTTTAAGACGGAACTCCTCATTCTTGCACAGGACAAGCACACCGGAGGTCTCTCGATCCAGACGATGCAGTAGTCTCATATCCTTATACTTTCGTTCGATCTCTTCCGAACTTAAAAATGCTGGCTTATCCACTACCAGAAGATCATCATTCTCAAAGATCACCTTGATCTTGGCGATCTCTTCAACACGAAACTTCGTCTTTACGGAGATATTAGCCCGCGCGATGACCACCTTGCGGTTACCTGCATACACAAGCCCTTTATCGATCAGTTCCTTTGCCTTGGAATTGGAAATTCCCTCTTGCTCTGCTAAGACCTTATACGCCTTGTCTTCTGTAACCTTACTCATAGTCCTGGACTTCCTTTACTTCGTTTGGTATGTATTATCATACTGCTGTATCAATTGATAGACCTCTTTCAGGTCCACATCCTCATCCACATGTGAAGCCGGCATTTCCAATGCTTTATACAAGGCCTCAAGCAGCTCCTCTTCTTCAATGATCTGGGCATGTTTGACATACTTAAACAGCTCCATCTGGTTGAAGATGTGCTTTCCGGAGATGATCTTGCAGCCAAAGGCTACCGGTTCAAGAGGGTTATGCCCTCCTATAGGGGCAAAGCCCCCTCCCAAAATAGC
>JBFEYO010000136.1:0-5698 GCA_041562075.1 Sulfurimonadaceae bacterium
GTGCTAAAGGTGCCCGTAAAATCAGACGGGTTTTTCTGAATCTGCTTCTTCCAGAACGCGTTTGATCTCGACTTTGAGTTCAACGGCTATATTTTCAGCCTTGTTATGCATCCATTCAAGATAGGAACGGTCTTCTTTGATCACCTCCGATGGTGACTTGCCCTTATACTTTCCAAATCCGATAATCAAGGAGGCCTGATCTTTCATCATTTCATAATAATATTCAAAACTGTACCGAAGGTCCTGATCCAGATCAAAGGTCTCCAGCATGTAAGAGAGGCTTCGACGTTCACTCACGGCCACTTCCTGTATACGTTTTCCCTTATGTTTACCAAAGGGCATGATCTCCATCAAAATTGGTTTTGAGCACATCTCGATCATGCTCTCTTCATCATGATATTGAAGAAGATGATCATAAAAGTTTTTCAGGACAATTACGTCTCCCAAGGCATCATGGGCCGCAATCTGTACACCCAGCTGACGCATCTGCTCTGCTTCTTTGCGATACAAGCCAAGTGCATACCGGTTATATTGGAGTCCATGGGGATCATCATGATAGAAATAGCGATGCACACGAAAAGTATCCACCAGTCTCATCTGTGAGGCAAAGCCCTCTTTAGCCAACATTCCCAGGTCAAACTCTGCACTTTGAATCACGATGATGTTTTCAGGCCTATTCAACTCCTCAAGGCGTTTAAACCCCTTAAGCTCAATACACTGAGGCTTGCCTTCGATCATCTCAGGGGTAATATGGTGTATTGCCATGGCATCGTACTTAATCGCCAGAGGGGCTTGACAGAATTCGTTATGGACCTCTTCTATATTGCCTTGTGCATCCGTTACCAAATAACTTAGTTGTATGATGCGATCCTCTTCGAGGACACCTGTGGTTTCTGTATCTAAAATGATGATTTTTTTATCTGACATGATTTACCCTGCTGTAATAATTACTGCAAGGATATCGAAATAAAACTGTTGTAGAGATTGAAGCGCTATTTGGCTTCTTCTTCGTCATGACTAGACTCACCGGGGAAGTGAGGACCTTCTTTATCACTTGGAGCCACAATATCGATCTCAAGTTCCCCCGACAGCTGATCATTCTCATCCATAGAGATTTCCAAGGCTTCGACCTCCGGCTCGTCATTATGTTCAGCTGCCATCTGAATATCCTGTTTAAGCGCTTTGATGTCTTCTGCCAAGGTTCTGCTTTTCAAGCGCAGATGATTGACTTCATCAGTCATTGCATCAGCCTTGACATGTTCTTGTTTGAGCTCTTCGTTTAAAAGCTCCTTCTCTGTTGAGATGCGCTGAATCGTTTCACTCAGATGCTGTACTTTTTCATCCAGTTTTGCTTTATCCTCTGATAAAGCACCATTATCCACCAGAAGTGCATCTCTCTCTTCAATGAGGTTCTTATGAAGGTTTTGTAGTCCCTGATGCTCAAATTCCAGCTGTTCAAGTTTTTTACTGGTCTCATCCAGACGGCTCTGCGCCTGCTCCAACTCTTTTTGTGCAGCATGCATCTTCGCTGAAGCCTGCATCTTCTCCTGCGTGATCTCACCGTGACGTTGCATCAGGCGCTCATTCTCACTTTTTAAGAAAGAAGCATCTTCTCCCTCACTATTACCCGAATGATGCAATTGAGACGTAAGGCGTTCGATCTCTGCGATCAGTTCAGCATGCTTATCGTTACCGCTATCCATTTCACCCTGAGCTTGTTGCTGACGTTGATGCATCGCACTGTTAACCAGTGTTAAGGCGGACACTTCCTCTTTTAAAGCACTGTTTTCCAAGCGGAGTTTTTCTACTTCCTCTTTTAATTTACCTGCCTCGCTTGACAGTGCCTCTTGCTGTACATTCACATGCAGGTTTTCAGAGTTTACACGTTCATTTTGTGCACTGAGTTCGGTATTCAAATTCCTGAAACGGCTATTCTCATCTTCAAGTATGGCACTTGATTGGCTAAGGGCATTCAGCGCATCGGATTTCTCCTTGAGCTGTTCACTGACGACAAGATTGAGTTCTCTTAGGGTAAGTTTCTCTTTTTCATAATTCTCTACGCTAAGTGCGTGAGCCTTATTCTCCTCTTCTATCTGTTTAAGAAGCGCCTCTTTTTCACCATTTAAGGTATCAATGGTGTCGTCCAAATTCTCATTTTTACTCTCAAGTGCTGCAATCTGGGTCTCATATTTTTCCAGCTGTTCCAGCGCAGGTTGTAAGCATTCCGGTAAATCTGACATGATTCGTCCTTAACATTAGAAGATATGGGAAGACCCCACATATAAGTTAAGCATATAATAAAAAAGTAAATAAAGATTTTAATTTGTGCAATTTAAATTCAAAAAGAGGGTTTTGTCACCAAATGTATTAATTTAGTGATATTTAATATTAAGCCTAAAAGGCTTAATCTGAGGGGTTAATCACTTCCGCCACTTCCAGGCCAAAACCGGAGAGTCCGACAAAGTCTGTCTTGTGTGCACTGGTCAATAAACGCATATGCTTCACGCCCAGACTTTTTAATATCTGCGCACCGATCCCATACTCTTTCATGGCAACGGCATGATGAGTAGGCTGATCGATAAAGACCAGCACCCCGCTGTTTTGCTTAAGGTACTCAATAGAGTCGATCAACTGTTCATATTTTGTTGCATTGCAAAGCAGCTCAAGGTCCGTGATAATATTATGAACCTTGACATTTGCCGTTTCCCCGGCACCGTGAAACACGATAGCAGTATGTTCATGGTTTTCATGATCCGTAAAGACATGTTTTTTGACCTTCGTACCAAAAAACTCTGCCTCGCATTCACTGGAGTCTCGTATAAGACTTTCATTGGCTAAGCGGTACTCTACAAGATCTGAAATATAAACGATCACCTGATCATGTTTTTGCGCAAAAACTTCCAGGTCATCCCGGCGGGCCATAGTACCGTCTTCTTTCATGATCTCACAAATCACCGCTGATTCCGCCAGTCCCGCCAGACGGCAAAGATCAACCGAACCTTCGGTGTGACCTGTTCGGATCAGTGTCCCACCCTCTTTCGCAATCAATGGAAAGATATGCCCCGGCTTAACCAATTCACTTGGACGGCTCAGAGGATTAGCAAGAATCTTGATCGTCATATCACGTTCTGCAGCAGAGATCCCCGTTACCGCTTCTGTAGCGTCTACAGATACCGTAAAAGCCGTCTCATGCATGGAGGTATTGGAGCTGACCATGGGGTTTAACTCCAGACGCGTTGCAATATCGTTTGAAATGGCGACACAGATCAAACCCTTTGCATGGGTTGCCATAAAGTTAACATGCTCAGGTGTGGAAAAAGTCGAGGCATATACCAGGTCACCCTCATTTTCTCTGTCTTCATCATCCATCATGATGACCATGTTACCTTTTTTGATCTCTTCAATCGCTGCTTTTACTCGTTCTATTGCACTCATAACCATTCTTTGTCTTGATATTTAGTGTGATTATAACCAATTCCTTCCCATAATGCCTACCCGCTTTTTAAGATACCTCATTGCCTGTGATTTAAATGCTATAAAAACACTATATATAAATAGTATTTATATAAGTAACACTCATAATATTTTTTTATATAAAAATGTTAAAAAAGATTATAAAAACAAATATTATGAGCTAGAATCATATAACTTTTTTTAATGGAGATGTTGATGACTTATATCAAGTGTACATGCAATAGTGTTAAAATAATCACAGCTACTTTTTGGACCGCTGTTCTTGTCGGTATGCTTTTCTTTATGCCGATTTATACTATCCCTCTGGCTACAATCGCAGCCTTTCATTTCGCATATCTCTTCCTTGACCCGATTCCTGTACCTGTGGTACTGAGCTTTTTAGTGGTAATCTCTTTATCACTATATGTCGTATATATGAATACTCCACTCTCTTAACCCCCTTCTTCTGAAGGGTCTCTCACCCTACTGGATGATAAACTTTGTAAAGTAGACTTCTTCTACATCTCCGTCTGCAAGAATCGTGTTTAATCTGTTTTTGATATTCTCTTTCAGCTCCAATTTCCCTTTTTCCGTAGAGACTTGAGAAAAACGCTTGAGACTCATCTCTTCGATTACTGCATCACGCAACAGTATATTCTTGTCCTTCATCTCAGCAGACATATCCGTATCACTCATTTTTAAACGGATCTCCACTCGCACAAACTTTCCTGAACGATCATTAATGGCCATATTAGTCGTAAAGTCACCAAGAAAGAACACATCCGGAGATTTATATTCCACTCTCCCGGTACGTACGTATCCCAGACCTGTTTTTTGCTTCTGCTTCAGGGTATTTCCCTTAAAGTTAAATGCCGAATTGGTCACCCCGTAAATGATAACTGCCAGGAGCATAATAGAGATAATGCCTATTATGGCAAACATGCGTATTTTATTTTTATCCATGCCCTATTATAGCCAAGATTTAAACTGTAGCATATATTAGAGTGATATAATAAATTCCAAGGAGAAAAAATGACACATAATGAAGAAACAACCACCATTAAAACAAAGTTTATCATTGCATCTGTTGCCTTGATATTCTGCCTTATCTGGGCTCTTTCTGGAGAAGCTGGCATTAAAATTGTAGCCGTGACTGCAGCCTTTGCCTGTTTTTTAAAATACGGTATTGATCTTGAGATGAGTAGTAACGCGGGTGGCGGCCACTAGCCATTTTATCTATCGGGCTTGATGCCCGATCATCTTAGAACCGGTAAATAAAATGTTTATGCGGTTCACTCCATACAAAACGCTCCGATATCTTCCCAAACGCATGTACAATCGCACTCTCTTTATGTACTTGTATATTTTCGATCACCTCAGGTTCCTCATAACTACCGAAATATTTTTTGAAGTGTGTAACTGCCTGTGCTTTGATACGTCCGATTGCTGTATCCCCATCAGCATAACTAGGTGTGTCCGTAAATTTGGAAAGACGGGTGATTGCTACTATCTTTTTTGATTTCACCGGACAATGAAAATGACACTGTACCGTATCTGACGCAATCTCTACATATTGAACCAATGGATGTATCTGATCATAAGTGACCTCTTTTTTCATTCTTATCCCCAAATATTAATTTTATTTAACATATTATACCGTTAAAAAAAGAGAGATTGATAATAATTTATAATATTATGAAACAAATAAATGAGATTGAGTATATTAGTAATAATTATATAAGAGGATCGAGTTGAGAGAGAGACGTGTTGGGTTAGTGGTTAACCTCTCTACCCAACACGTTCTGTACCGAGTCAATTTTAGACTTCAGTCGATTGCTTTTATTCTTACGAATATCAAATTTTAGCGATGAATAAACCCGTTCACAATCACTCAGGCACTCATATGCTTTTTCAATAATATCCAAAGCATCACGCATCGTCGAGCACTCTACGATAGTTCCCATAGGTGTCAGCTGATAGTCAACACCGCTTTTATCGATCATATCAATCACCTTGCTCACATATCCGGAAACACCGGCCCCTTCTCTACCGTCTGGGCTCGTTGGAAACATACTAAACTCTAATAAAACTGACATACTCATATACACGCCTTCATATTTTCTAATACATTATCGTCTTCAACCGACGATATATTTTGTTCTTTTGCCTTATCTAAAGTATAAAAGGCTCGTGAAACAATATCATAATTATAGTGATTATGCTTCACACTTGTCACGCCTATGTA
>JBFEYO010000137.1:0-5684 GCA_041562075.1 Sulfurimonadaceae bacterium
ACCGCCATGGCTTGTTTTCAAATTTGAACAGTTTACGAATCAACATCTAGACCCCTTTGTTTTGATCCCATAGGCGGATATGCAAGCGGTCACTGTAGACATATCCCTTACGCTTGCAATACTCGATCACATCCTCACTATGCTCTTCCAGCTCGGCCCTGCTCCCGCCCTTTGGCATGCAGTAAACACCGATGGAAGGTGCCAGCTTGGTGATCTGGGAAACCTCCTCATCCACACCTGCTGCCAAGGAGTCTTTATCCACTGTAAACTTGAAAAAAGCGTCCTGGGAATAGGTGGCAATATTTTGGATCGCCTCAGAATTCACACGCTTATGCTCCGGCTCGCCGCTATTGCTTAGCTTAACCGACAAGGCAAAGGTACAACGCTGATAGACGCGAAAGGTCTCAAAATCCACATTGATAGCACCGTTGGTCTCAAAGGTGACTTTATGTCCTTTCCCCTGCAAAAACTCGATAAAAGCGACAAAAAGTACATCATTCGCATAGATAAGCGGTTCTCCCCCTGTCAAAACGATATCTGCTTTTATGGGAAGTGTATAGGAGTTATAGATCGAGATCAGTTTTTCTAGAGTATCAATCTCACTCCAGCTCTGTCCGAAATGCTTCTTATCCACGGCATACACAGTATCACAGCCAATGACTTCTGTACCGTCCGGGGCTTTTTCATTACAGCCAAAACCCTCGCATTTCATATTACATCCGCCAAAACGGAAAAAGAGTGACGGGGTACCCAGATATTTTCCTTCCCCCTGGATCGAATAGAAATGCTCAACCAGATAGATCATCAGCCGCCCGTTTCATAAAAAGCACGGGTCGAGGCTTCACCATCGGTCTCCGACCAGCGGTTCTTCTCCGGCTTGGTACGGATCACCTCTTTAAGCACCAGTGCTGCTTCTTGAACATCACCGCGTTTGATCGCATCATGGATACTCATCGCCTCATCAAAATAGAGACAAGGAATAAGATGCCCCTCTGCCGTAAGACGGATACGGTTACATTTCGTACAGAAATCATCTTTATAAGGCTCGATGATCCCAAATCGGTACCCATCATCACATCGGTAATAATGCGAAGGAGAGGTCGCGTCAAAGCCCTCATCCACAAAGCTGTAACGCTCTGCGATCTTTTCTAAAAGCGTATCACTCTTCATCCCCTTGATATCCACTTCGGCATGTACATTTTCCATATACTCGATATAGCGCACCGTGATATCACGCTCTTTACAGTACTCCATCACATCCAGGATCTCATTCTCATTTAGTCCTACCATAGGCACCATGTTTACCTTGACTTTCAAGCCGACGTTGAGGGCCTCGTTCAATCCTGCCAAGACGTTTTCAAGGACATCTTTTTTGGCGATCTTCTCCGCCACTTCAGGAATCAGACTGTCAACGGAGATATTGATACGTTTGAGACCGGCATCCTTTAGGCGTTGGGCATATCCTTTGAGTAAAAAGGCATTGGTGGTCATCGCCAAGTCAATCTCGGGACAGTAATCATAGATCATCTTGATAAACTTGTCCAGATCTTCACGTAGAAGAGGTTCGCCCCCTGTAATACGAATTTTTCGGATACCTTCATCAATGGCGACCTTCATAAACAAAAACAGTTCTTCAAACCGCAACAGGTTTTCTTTAGGCACCCATGAAAAAGGTTTTTCAGGCATACAATACTGACATCTAAAATTACATCGTTCCGTTACAGAAACGCGTAAATAATCGACAGTACGACCATAACTATCAACTAGCATATAATTCCCTAAATTCTTTAATCGTGAAAGATTATCTAAATTATTTATAGGGGCTTATTATATCGATAGTTATGTTTTATTTTTATTAGTCCTTTAAGTCTAGGACTTCTCAAGTTTAGCAACAAGGGCATTATACACCTTCAGTACATTTGAGATCGCAGCCGTACCCTGATTAAAATAACTATTCGTATCCAATGCTATATCCCTTTGTGCAATGACCTTCTGCAGTGTCAATTCCGTATACTCATGCAAGCCCGCATTGATTAACTCCAACTCCTGCGTACTGAGTGCGCTGAATGCTTCCTGCTTCAGATAATATTCCAGTAAGACCCTGTAACGGTCGATCTCATTGGCAAATTGACGCATCTTCGGAATCTCCTGGCGTTTACAATAGGTCCGTGCGACAATCCCCGAACCCATACCACGCATCTTTCCTATATTCTCCGTCAAAGGCAATAACACACTGTTTAACGTAGAGACCATCTTATACTTTGTCTGATCTCCCTTAGCAAAATGCGTATTAATGACCTCCTTGTTCAAAGAGATCCAAGCTTCAATAATATGAGAGTAACTCCCAAAGACCTCGGCAGAGTTTGATTTAAAGGCTCTACGGTTTAGCTCTTTTGTCCTGTTTATCAAGTCCTCAGAAACTATCTTCAACTCCGATGGCAGGCCCAAATGGGAAAAACTCCCCTTCACCGTTTCAAAATTCTTCATCATATTCTCACGCTGACCGTAGACCAAAAGCTGCGCCACCACATTACCGTTCATATAATTGTTTGTCAGGCCCCTAGTCTTTTGCGTCGTGATCACCGTATCCTTGATAGCATGCACCAGTGACAGATATTGTAAATCCTCTTTGTTATGATCAAAAGAGAAGTCAAAGGCCAAGCCCTTCAACACCATCATTCCTACTAATACTAAAACTCTAAACATCCCTTATCCTCTGTTTCCCGAATTCATCTATACACATCGTAATATGCATAGATGAACGTACATGCCCTAAGGCATGTACACGGTTTGAGAATTGCCGCTTGCTATTCGGCAGGAGAACGTGAGCATTAGGGACTTACCTACTTTCCACTGCGAAGTAGTGCCCAAGGCTGCTATTCATCCTCTTTGGCAAATTTCTCGTATAAGAAACTGAGTATGGCCTCGCGACAACGGATATACTCCGGATCATGCTGCAGGGCCACCCTGTCCCTTGGACGATCCAGGTTCACCTCCAAAATCTCGCCGATGGTCGCCTTCGGTCCATTGGTCATCATGATGACTCGATCACTCAGAAGCACTGCCTCATCAATATCATGGGTGATAATGATCACCGTATTTTTGACGTTTTGCTGTATACGCATCAAGTGCTCTTGCAGATTGGCTCTGGTCAATGAGTCCAGAGCGCCAAACGGTTCATCCATCAACAATACCTTCGGCTTGATAGAAAGTGCTCTGGCAATGCCCACACGCTGCTTCATCCCCCCGCTGATCTCACCGGGGTATTTATCCTTGGCATGATCCAGGTTCACCATCTCTATAAACTTATAGACACGTTCTTTAAGCTCTTTGGGGCTTAAGTCCGGCATCACTTTCTTGACCGCCATCTCGATGTTTTGATAGACCGTCAGCCAAGGCAGAAGTGAATGGTTTTGAAACACCACCGCTCTCTCCGGCCCGGGACCGGTGATCTCCTTATTATCCAGGATGATCCCACCGTCCGTTGCCATATCCAATCCTGCAATCATGTTTAACAGGGTCGACTTTCCGCACCCTGAGTGACCGATGATGGAAATAATCTCATTCTCTTTGATATTCAGGTTAACATCCGTAACCGCCACATACGCTTCACCCTTTGGCAGGGGAAAGACCTTCTCAACACCTTCCAAATCTAAAAATCTGCTCATACTCTTTTCTCTCTTCTGTTAACGTTGTCGTTTTGTATAATCAAAATAGTCTGCTACGATCCCCATAAGCGTATCAAGGATATATCCGACAATCCCGACGATGATGATCCCGATGACAATATTGGGATAATTCAGGTTGTTGTACTCATCCCAGATCCAAAACCCGATACCGATACCACCGGTAAGCATCTCAGCCGCGACAATGACCAGCCACGCGATTCCCAAGGACAGACGCATTCCCGTAAAGATATACGGCACAGCTACCGGTAAGATGATCTGCGTCACCTTTTCCAGGGCATTGAACTGTAATACCTTCGCCACGTTCAGGTAATCCTCATTCACACTCTTCACACCCAGAGCCGTATTGATAATGATCGGCCAGATGGAGGTGATGAAGATCGTTGAGATCGCCGTTGCATTGATATCTTGAAACACCATCAGCAACAAAGGCAACCAGGCCAGCGGCGATACCGGTTTAAGTATCTGTATATAGGGATTAAGCGCTGACATAAAGTTTTGAGACATCCCGATCAGCAGTCCCACCGGGATACCCACAGCTATTGCCAAAGCAAATCCGGCAAATACTCTTTTTAAAGAGTTAAGAACCTGCCAGAACACTCCCTTGTCATCTTCATTTTCAATATAAAACGGATCTGATAAAGACCCGTATACCTCATCTCCTTCTGAATTAACCCCTCCAAAGGCTGCGACATAGGTATCACTCGGTGTTGGAAACTCATCCACCAAGGATGCTACTCCTGACCATACCGGTAAAAATATCGCTAATACCAGTAGTGGCAATATGATCTTTTTGATCGACTCAAAATTCAATTTAATCTCCTTATTTAATGCTCATTCAAAGCTCTTTCTCATAAGCTTCAGTTCTGTTCTCCACACAGATATAAACACACAGATATATGCTTATATCTATTCAGACAACTATCGGATAACCCGATAGTCATTCTATTGATACGTTGTCTATTTAGTCACATACTTCGGATCAGCACATCCGGCCGGTCCGTATGGACATACATAAGATGGCTGTTCGGTTTTGACACTCCATTTGTTCGCTGCTGCCAGCTCTTCTTTGGATACCTTTGGACTGGTCACTTTAAAGTCGAAGATATAATCTACCGCTTTGTTCGGATCCCACACTTTTTTATCCATAAACATGTTGTACTCGTCTACACCATCTTTTTTCCATGCACTTGGCGGAAGAGAGTATCCAACCTCTTTCGCTGCCACTTCAAACAGGTCAGGACGATAGGTCTTCTCGATCACCTCTTTCATATTGACCGGTTTATCCAGCTGTCCCCATCGGTACATCTGTGTGATGAACCACATACCGTGAGAGTAGAACGGATATGCTGCATAATAGTTGGCAAACACGTTAAACTGAGGGTTTGCTTCAGAATCCTGACCTTTTAGGTACTGGAACGTTCCCGTCATTGACTTTTCAAGAACCGATACCGGTGCTTTTACATAATTCGGCTTGGAAAGAATCTTCGCCGCTTCTTTACGATTTTCCCATGAAGCATCCAACCACATTTGCGCCTCGATTACCGCTTTCATGACTGCTTTCGTCGTTTCAGGATTCTTTTCAACAAAATCCGCACGGGCCTGGAGCACTTTTTCCGGATTGTTGTTCCAGATATCAAAGTTGGTTACCAGGGTAGAACCCTTTTTCTTAAGCACAATACGCTCATTCCATGGCTCACCAACACAATACCCTTCGATATTTCCGGCGATCAGGTTTGACGGCATCGTCGGTGGCGGGAAAGGTTTGATCGTCGCATCACGATCGGGCTCGATTCCAGAAGTCGCCATCCAGTAACGCAGCTCATAATTATGCGTCGATACCGGGTGAACCATTCCGAAATTCAAAGGCTTGTATTTTTCACCCTCTTTGGCATGCTTGGCATCAATATACTTCTTTAAAGACTCTGATCCAAGAGGACGTGCTGTCTTATCCATCCCGTATTTTTCCATCTTTGAGATGATGTTATTCCCGAAAGT
>JBFEYO010000138.1:0-5594 GCA_041562075.1 Sulfurimonadaceae bacterium
AAGATTGGGGATCCAACCGGTAAGAGCGTGACTCGTAAGCAGCTTAGTGATGAGCAGATCAAAGAGAACGCCGCGTCTTACCATGAGCAGGTCTTCAAGATTTTAAATCATGAACATACCCATACGGTGTTTAATTCGGAGTGGATCGAACCTCTGGGTGCGGCAGGTATGTTGGCATTGACAACTCAATATAATGTGGCGCGTATGCTAGAGCGCGATGATTTTGACAAGCGTTATAAAAACGGTACCTCTATCTCTATCTCTGAATTTATTTATCCCCTGCTTCAGGGTTATGACTCGGTGCATTTAAAAAGTGATGTGGAGATCGGTGGAACGGATCAGAAGTTTAATCTATTGATGGGACGTCATCTCCAGCGTTCTTATGAAACAGGCAAAGAGCAGTCGGTGCTGATGATGCCTATTCTCGAGGGGCTTGACGGAGTACAAAAGATGTCCAAATCTCTAAATAACTATATCGGAGTGACGGATGCTCCTAATGATATGTTTGGTAAGGTACTTTCCATCTCCGATGAGCTGATGTGGCGTTATTATGAGTTGCTTAGTGATAAGACATTGGAAGAGATCGCTGCACTTAAAGCAGGTGTAGAGTCCGGTGTGATGCATCCAAAACATGCCAAGGAAGCGTTGGCGATTGAGATCACGGCACGTTTCCATGGTCAGGAAGCAGGGGAAGCGGCCAAGGCGGAATTTGAGCGTGTTCATTCCAAAAACGCACTTCCGACGGATATGCCGTCTTTTGAGCTTGAAGGACCGATCTGGATTGCAAAAGCGTTACAAGATGTTAAGCTTGAGCCATCAACTTCACAGGCTAGAAGAGATATTAAGCAAGGGGCTGTTAAAATAGACCAAATTAAAGTCGAAGACGAACAACTGCAATTGGAAGCAGGAGAGTATGTCTTGCAGGTTGGAAAACGTAAGTTTGCTGCAGTAAAGGTAAAGTGATGGCGTTGAAGTCAGTAAAAATCGGAAAACATACACTTGAATTTCCTATCATCCAGGGTGGTATGGGCGTTGGCATCTCATGGTCACAGCTCGCCGGATCGGTAAGTAAAGAGGGTGGATTAGGTGTCGTTTCATCCGTAGGTACCGGGTATTATAAAAATAAAGAGTTTGTACAGAAGCTTGTCGCTGAACGTCCGCTTGAAGTAGAAAACTTCTATTCAAAAGAGGCCTTGATGCAAATCTTTGCCGATGCCCGTAAGATTTGCGGTGATAAACCGATCGGTGCGAATGTACTGTATGCGATCAATGATTATGGCCGTGTAGTGACTGACTCCTGTGAAGCCGGTGCGAATATAATCATCACCGGAGCGGGGCTTCCGACAAATATGCCGGAGTTTACAGTGGACTATCCGGATGTGGCATTGGTGCCGATCGTCTCCTCGGCCAAGGCCCTTAAGATCATCTGTAAACGTTGGCAGAAGCGTTATGACCGTCTTCCGGACGCAGTGATCCTGGAAGGACCGAAGTCCGGCGGGCATCAGGGCTTTACCTATGATCAGTGCGGTCTGGAAGAGAACCAGTTGGAAAACCTGGTCAAACCGGTCGTTGAAGAAGCTGCGCTCTGGGGAGATATCCCTGTGTTTGCTGCCGGCGGTGTCTGGGATAAGAATGATATCGATGAGATGATGGGACTCGGTGCTGCCGGTGTTCAGATGGGGACACGTTTTATCGGGACCCATGAGTGTGATGCCCACGACAACTTCAAAGAGGTCCTCTTGAATGCCAAAGAAGAGGATATCCAACTGATGGGTTCTCCGGTAGGTTATCCTGCCCGTGGTGTACGTACCAATCTGACGGGACTGATCGAACGTCGGGAAGGTCCGGCTATCAAATGTATCTCCAACTGTGTTGCTCCGTGTAATCGCGGGGTAGAGGCAAAAGAGGTCGGTTTCTGTATCGCAGACCGACTCTCGGATGCTTATGAGGGAAATACGGAATTAGGGCTCTTTTTCTCCGGTACGAACGGTTATCGTATTAATGAGATAATTTCCGTGAAAGAGTTGATGCAAAAACTGACACAAGGCGAATAATCTGCGATTTCTTTTAGGGTGTATTCTTCTTAGTATTGTCCTTTTCGCCAATAACGCCGAAGTCTTGAAACGGGCGGATAAAAATAGCAAGAGCTCACAAAAGTCTGAGCTGATCAAGGCCTATAACGACTATCGTAATGTCTATATCCGTGCCCTGATGAAAGAGGATGACAAACTCTGTAAGACCTGTTTGAAAGGCCTTATCAAGACCGGGAAAAAGCTGCGTATAGATGTGGTAGACTATGAGGTCAAGCTCAAGGCCATTGAGACCAAGAAAAAGCAGGTGTCAAGAAAGAAGAGCACTCCAAAACATCTTTCAGAACAAAAAAAGACACCTAAAACAGTTAAAGACTCCATCGCTAAACAGAACCGTCTGACCTCGATCCGCTGGAAAGACTCCCAGCGACTGGTACTGAAGTTCTCCCGTAATATCCGCTCCAATGAGCTCAATCGCTTCTCTCTCAATGACAAGAAAAAGAAAAACTACAAGACCATTTATGATATTTATGCGGTATTAACACAAAAAACGATGGATCTAAAACACAGTTCAGTCAAAAAGATCCGTCTGGCACAGTTTGATCAAAAGACTCTTCGTATCGTTTTTGAGAATGACGCTGCTATCAAGCAGCAGTATAAGATCTCTGGAAATGAGCTGACAATCAAGATGTCTTCAGAGAACAGGGAACTTGCGTATATCCCGGTGACGCCGAATCTAAGCCGCAAGGTCATCGTGATCGATCCGGGACACGGAGGCAAGGATGCCGGTGCGGTCGGATATAAGAAGTATAGAGAGAAGATCGTCGTACTGCAACTTTCCAAAAAAGTGCGTGATATCCTTGTCAAACGGGGATATACGGTCTATATGACACGTAACGGGGATAATTTTGTCAAACTGCGTAACCGAACGAAGTTTGCCAATAGAAAAAAAGCAGATCTTTTCCTCTCTATCCATGCCAACTCTGTTCCCAAGCGCAACCAAAACAAAGCACAGGGAATCGAGACCTACTTCCTCTCTACCAATCGCAGTGACCGGGCCAAACGTGTTGCAGCTATCGAAAATGCAGATATCGGCAAGATGGAAAAAGGGGGGATGCAGGACGCTTTGCATCTGATGAACCGTGAGAAGATCCTCGCCTCAAACAAGCTGGCTATTGACCTGCAGCAAAACATGCTTGCTTCTTTAAACACACACTATAAGGGCGTGGTGGATTCGGGGGTTCGATCCGGGCCGTTTTGGGTACTGGTAGGGGCGCAGATGCCGGCGGTATTGATTGAAATCGGGTTTATCTCTCATCCTAAAGAAGCCAAACGTATGGTGGATCATAGATATCAGCAGAGGCAGGCTATCGGTATCGCCAACGGGGTAGACAGATATTTTGCAAAGAATCCATAAATGAATTCTATGAGAAACTTTTTTACTTCGTAAAAACCGCTATTGCCTAGTTTTGCAAAGAATCCATAGACCTTCTTTGGACTCTTAAAAGAGCTTCTTTAAGAAGCGATTGATCTCTTTTTTTGCCTTCTGCTCTATCTCCGGTGTGATCATGGATTTGGCATCGAGTTTGACGCTTGGGGCATTGATGTCCCCTTTTACCAGTACATCAGCGGGATATTTACGGTGTTTGAGTGCAAAGCGCGCATCAATCAGCTGTTTTTTGGAATTGATAATACACTTTTTACTGTCGATAGAAAGATCTTTACTCTGCATGCTGATACGCGAATCGATGATCTCTTTGTTGATCTTACTACTCAGACTCCCGTGATTAAAGTGCTCTTTTGTCAGGTCGGTATGTCCTAAAGCCTTGATAAGATCAGTCATCTTGGAGCGGACCAGAGTAGCCTTGTCAAAGCGGGCCTCCAGCAAGCCTTGCTGTGTGGCAGTATTATATTTCAAGCTTCCGTTAAGAGGGGCATCCATGACCTGGGGATAATCCAGCATTTTAAGGACTTTAAGGCTGCGAAGCTGTTTAAAACGGGCATCAAGGGTCGTATCCAGGAGTGTGGCATCAATGGTGCCGTCAAAGAGTTTGGAGTGGGCAGTGATTTTGAGTTGTTTGTCTTGGAGTATCTCTCCTTCTGCCTTGAACTCTCCGACCAGTTTGCGCTCAAGCAGTGGTTCAAGACGCTGTAAAAAGGGAATGAAAAGGGTGTAGTCGCTTTTGAAGCTGGAAGCGTTGATGTCAAAGCGGCTCTGTTTCATATCCAAGGTGGCAAGATTGGAGTTGAGACGGCTTTTGGCGTGAAGGATATTGTTATTAATATGCATCCGGCTGTGAAGGTCAAAGCTGGTATAGGGGATATTCAGATCCAGATGTTTTTTGATGACTTGTGAATGGGCTTTTCCTTCGTTGGTTTCCAGGGTGATGTTTCCGTTCATCGGCGCAAGGGTGTCAAGTTCAAGTCTTAGATCAGTTTGTCCCTGGGCATAAGAAGGCTGATTGAGAAGGTGCAGCAATTTGGAAAGCTGTGCTTTTTTGATATTAAGTCTGGCTTTTTCCGGTTTGAGGTTGATAAGGTCAAGTTGATAAGAGGTCTGTGAATCGGCAAGGTCAGAGCTTCCCATTAGCTGCATACGCTCTTTATCCCCTTTGATGCTCCCTGTGGTTTCTAAACTCCCTCTTAGGGCTATACCCGTGAGGGGTTGAAGCAGACCGAGTTCAAGGATTTGTGCCCGGTAGTCGATATCGGTTGTGAGATCTTCGGGGGAGACACTTCCCTTGGAATCAATCTTTGCCAGATTGGAAATGAGTCCAAGGCTATAGTCAATACGCTCTTTGAGAAGCTTTGCCTTTGTTCTGAGTTCAAAATTACTTTTGGGCAGGGTCAGACCGAAGGCTTTGTTCATCAGATCTTGATCGATGATTCCCTTGGAGAGTGTCATGGTAGCCCTACCATCCAAGTCTTTGGGATCAAGCCTCTTTAGATCGATAGTCGCATCAAGTACAGCCTTGGCAAAGGCTTGTTTGCCGAGCATATACAGGAGTTTGGATAAGGATGCCTGGTGAATGTTCAGCATAAGGCTAGAAGGGGTGTACTCCTCCAGGACAAGGCGGTAGGAAGTGTCTGATCCGACAAGGTCACTCTGGCCTTTTATCTGCATCTGTCTTTTATTTCCGAGGATCTCTCCATGGGTAGAAAAAGGACCTCTAAGAGGTGCGTTTGTAAGGCTTTTTAAGAGGGCAAGTTCACGTATGCTCAGGGTATAGTGACTCTGTATATCCATCTCTTCTGTCTTGACCTTTCCCTTTGAATCAAGTTTCAGCAGTTCGGAATTGAGGCGGGTGAGGTACTCCAGTTCAGTACCCTCCAGTTTGGCCCTGAGTTCACCTTCTAAAGAGGTGTTGTCAAGGGTGACTCCCAGCTCTTTTTTGAGTACTTTGGCATTGAGCCGTGCTTTGTTTATATCCAGGGCAATGCTTCCCTTTTGGTGCGCAGGATCGGGATCATTCAGTTGCAGGTGAAGATCGATATTCCCATGGGCATAGAGGGGTTCTCCAAGCATCTTTAAAAGGGTCTCTATCCTGGCATGTTCGGATTTTA
>JBFEYO010000139.1:0-5567 GCA_041562075.1 Sulfurimonadaceae bacterium
CTTCAACGGCAAGATGCATGATAGAGGCTCTAATCCGCTGGGAGTTCTCTTCTCTCAACTGCTGTAACTCCACGGGATTCATACTGTTTCTCAGCTGATAATAATTGGGAATACTCACCTCTTCAAAATGAAAATCATCATATGGTTCATAAAACCTAGGGACCTCCCCCTGGCGGATCATATTGGCCACCAGTGCAATGGCCTGTTTTTCACTCTGCCTGTAAAGTTTGGTCAATTTGACCATAGGGGCCAATTGCAGGCTGATCATGTCTGAAAGTACATTTCCTGCCCCGATCGGCGGCAACTGACCGTCATCTCCGACGATGATAAAGATCGCATCATCATCAATCATCTTGATAAGCTGAAAAAAGAGCATGGAATTAACCATAGAAGCCTCATCCAGCAGGATTACCTTATAGGGCATCCCTTCATCTTTGTCCTCGTACCGAACGATCAGGCTCTGGATCGTCTGACTCTGATAACCGGTAGTCTCGGAGATCCTTTGAGAGGCGATTCCGGAGAGGGCCGTACACATGATGGCATTTTCACCCACCTTCTCCGCCATAAGGTCCAGTATCAGCCGTGCGGAAGTAGACTTACCCGTACCCGCATATCCCACCAATAACAGGATGGAAGAACCATTATTCAAGATCTCCACAGCATGCCGCTGTTCTTCGGACAAACGAAAACCGGCCTTTTGCTCACGCTCCGAGATAAAGCTGTTCAAATCTTTTTTGATCTCACCAAAATCCTGCCGGCACTTTTTCCTGATATAGTTTAGGATGTACTCTTCGGCATAAAAATAGATGTCCGGTGCCACCAGATCACCAAACAGATGCAGGTGACCTTCATGGACCATCTTCAAAATGATCTCTTCATACAATGATTGATGATTAAAAAGCCCTAACTCTTCATCCAAACGTTCAAAAAGCATGGTTTTGTTCACACAGGAATTTCCCTGCATGTCGCATAATTCACGGATCAGATAATTTGTTGCCGCATGCAGACGATTCTCATCCAGATCTCCTACCCCCATCTTCTTGGCAATCTCGTCGGCACGCTTAAAACCGATACCCTTGATATGTGTCAGTACATAAGGGTTTTTTTTGATTTTTTTCGCCGGGTCAGGTACATCTTTTAGCTGTGTGGCGATCAAATGGATCATGGCTGAACTGACATCAAAAGGAGCCAAAAACTCTCCCAGTTCGCGGATAGATCGAAACTGTTTCCAGCTCTTTTGTATCCTTTCCAAACGCTTCTGTTTGACTCCCTTAAACTCTAAAAGTTTCTCGATATTATTATCCAGAATATCGACTAAGCCCTCTTCTCCAAAGCTTTCGATCAGGTCCGAAGTCAACTTTTTGGTAAAGCCCTTGATCACACGGTTCAAAAAGAAAAAAAGTTCAGATTGGTTTACCCTGATCGAACTGCATTTGAAGGTTGCCCCATGTTTTTTATGCTCAACCATCTCCCCTTCAAGGGTAACTGCTGCACCCACAAGACTCTCGATGGGAGCCTCCACATATTCACCGGAGATCTTGGTCTTATCCGAGAGTACCGCAATAAAAAAACTTTCATTCTGATAGATAATCGTATCGATTTGACCAATCAACTTAGTAGGAGACACCTGCATTAATCATCCTCTAGCGGTTTGTTTGAGTACGACTTCACCTGATATATGTTCAAAAGTCATAACTTTCTTTAAAAAATCATTTCGAAGTTTGTAAGAAGAATCCATGGGAGGAATTGTACAATAAGATCCTTACAGAGCAAGGATGCTTATCATATTGTCATATGAGGTGTTTGAGCTTAACGTTTTTCCAGAAGAAGTGCTTCAAGTAAGCCAAAGAGCTCTTCACTACCGGATTCCATCTGTCCGAGCACTTTCGTCAGCCCTTGACAATCCATGTTCTCTTTAGCCTTGATCATCTCAAAAACCTCTTTGGCAGCATTATGCACACTGGCATGTGGGGCAACCAGTTTAGGGTAACTCGGCATCGTTGAAAAACGTGCCTTGCCTTCTCCCTCCTCATACCATTTACCCAGGCGGCAGGAGTGATGGTCTGTAAAAGAGAAGACAGGTTCGCGCTTGATCGCTGAAAGGTAGGTATTGGCTTTCCAGATGATATGATCCAGTTTGGCCAGAGGGACAAATACATTATCTCTTAGACTATCCACTGCCACATTAATCTTATCTGCATCCCGCGCGTTGACATTCAATACATCATGCAGAGTCGTCGCCGTCTCAGAAAGGGAGTTCATGTGCGAATCGATCTCTTCCGATTTGGAAATGATCTCGTGGGTCTCCTGCTGTACAGAGGTGATCACCATCGAGATCTCCCCAAGGGCCTTTTGTGTTCTATCTGCCAGTTTTCTAACCTCATCGGCAACAACGGCAAAACCACGTCCATGCTCTCCTGCTCTGGCCGCTTCAATCGCTGCATTCAGAGCAAGCAGGTTGGTCTGATCGGCGATATCGCGGATCAATTCGATAATCGTATTGATCTCACCCACACGACCGGAAAGAGATTCAACCGCATGAACCGAATCCGAAGAGAGCTCTCCCAAAGATGAGATCGAGTCATTCATCACATTGATGTATTCATTGGAACTCTGAGCATTCTCACCAATCTCATGCGTATCTTCGGCGATCTGTTTGGTCTCATCTACCACACGGATCAGATTACCCTGAATCGTCACCAAACTGTCGATCAGTTTTTCATTCTCATTCTGAGCAATATTACAGACCATATCCGTATAATCCGTATCCTGAGGAGATTGTATTTGAACCGAAGTGGAGGAGAGTTTTGTTTTTAAAGCTGCGTTTTCTTCTTTAAGACGTGCATTATTGTCTTCAAGCTCTTTGATACGAGCCTCTAACTGCTTGCTTTTGCCAAATAAAGCCATAAATCATTTCCTTATTAAGTAAGACAACACATATACCATGAGAATGATACAAACCTGTGCAGCTTAGGTCTATTGGGTTTATCTTACTCCACCAAAGCTTAAATATAGGGCAGTTTTTTTAAGAAGTATACCTACGCTTGCACTCGTTTATTACGCTCTTCTTCCTGCTCCTTATAAAGTTCGGCACATCCTTTGGAAAGCTCGCGGATCTGTAAAATATAGTTTGCTCTTTCCGTAGCTGAAATCGCTTTTCTAGCGTCCAAAACATTAAAGGTATTGGATGCCGCCATACAAAGATCATATGCCGGAAGAGGCAAGCCCGCTTCCAGTGCCGCCTTACACTCCTCCGCCTTCGCATCAAAATCCTTAAAGAGCATATCCGTATTGGCAACTTCAAAATTATATTTGGAAAACTCTATCTCACTCTCTTTATGAATATCTCTATAAAGCGTCTTACCATGTTCATTCTCATTCCAAACAATATCAAAGACTGAATCTACTCCCTGCAGATACATAGCCAAACGTTCCGTCCCGTAGGTAATCTCTACCGCTACGGGATCACAGGCGATTCCCCCTACCTGCTGGAAGTACGTAAACTGAGTCACTTCCATACCGTTAAGCCAGACTTCCCAGCCCAGTCCCCAGGCACCTAATGTCGGAGATTCCCAATTATCTTCGACAAAACGGATATCATGTTCACTCAGATCCAGTCCCAAATATTCCAGACTCTTAAGGTAGAGTTCCTGAATATTGTCAGGACTTGGTTTAATCAGAGCTTGAAACTGATAATAAGACCCCAAGCGATTCGGATTTTCTCCATAACGTCCGTCTGTCGGGCGGCGTGAAGGTGCCACATAGGCTACCGACCAGGGCTTAGAGTCCAAAGAACGTAAAAAGGTCGCCGGATGAAAAGTCCCTGCACCGGCGGGAATATCATAGGGCTGAACGATATTACACCCCTGCTCCTTCCAGAACATCTGAAGTTTTAAAAGTAGGTCACTAAAGGTAATCATAAAGGCTATCCTAAATTAAAAATTAAGCGAATTATACAAAAGCAATAGTATAAAAGGGCTTATGTAGCCAATAAGGCCGTGGATTCCTCTTCAAAGCATGCTATACTTCGCAAAAACAGGAAATGCAATGGCCAACAAACTGCTGATTATCTGGAGTACCGAAGAGATCGAAGTCGCCAATAAAATGGTATTGATGTATTCCTCCGTCATGCTTCCGCGTGGATACTGGGACGAGGCGATTTTAATGATCTGGGGACCTTCCGCCCGACTGCTTGCCAGCAACCCACAACTGCAAGATAAGGTCAAAGAGATCGCGCAAACCGGAGTCAAGCTTCAGGCGTGTATCGTCTGTACGGAAGATTATGGGGTTTCACAGGAGTTAAAAGCCCTCGGTGTTGAGCTCATCCATACCGGTGAAATCTTAACCCATGCCCTGCAAAACGGGTGGAAATCCATCACCTTTTAAGGCTGATCTTTTATAGTTCCTTTGGAGTCTATCCATTGTGAAATATCGACGGTCATGAAGCCCCTAAAGAGCTTTATAAATACCCATAGAAAAAAGAGCGGCAAAAAGATACTCTCAAGCACAAAGATTGCGATCAACACCAGCATATACTCTATGGCACTGTTAAACTTCTGCTTCAAGGCTTCCCATAAACGGTTCATCCTCATTTTGAAGTTCTCTATCTTTTGAGACACGTTCAAAGAGTCCAGCCAGCTCTGCTGCCCTTGGTTATTCAGATGTCGCACCCTGTCAACAACATTCTCCGTCTGAAGATGCGTCATCTCCAATGCCGCCTTGGCGGTTTCATACCTTTGCTGCAGCGTATGCTGATATACGCTCTCACTCAACAGGACCACCGAAGGAACTAAAAAACGCAAAAATGTCAAAATCACAAAACTTTTAAATAGTAGATCAAACAGTTTGTGATGCCATATTTTTGGGATCCATATAAGCGCAAGCAGAAGAATAACGCTCAAAGACAAAAAGAGCTGCACAATCTGAGACTGGCCAAAATGCAGCAGTAGTTCCTGCACTCCCAAGGAGACCGAACTCATCAACATCACCCAGGAGAAGCGCTCTACCATGTCATTCATAGGATCAACAATCTGTCCCACGGCAAAATTCACCCCTACACCCGCAGGAGTCGCATAGATCTCGGTGCCCTGAAGTACCGAAATCAATCCATTCAAAGAACGGGCAATGGCAAAGACGGTCACGGAACGCTTGAAGGCCTGATCAAGCTGCTGCGAACTCTGCTTATCCACCAATTGTACGAAAGAGAGTTGCACAAAGGCCACCATAAGAAGTGAGAGAAATATTTTTTTATTCATACCTGCATTATACATAAATAGGACAATCAGTTGCCACAAAAGTTTCCGTCACAAGAAGGAATAACTCCCGAATCGTTAGCACTGGAGAGCAAGAACTTCACCAGGTGCTTTCGACGGCTTTGATAATAGGACTTTTCAAAGACTCCTGCTGCTTTGGCATGCTTGGAATGAACCTTCAAGAGCTTTTTATCCGCATCTTTAAACATCTTTTTCCACCCTTTTTTACTTAACATAGCGGCGCCCTTGTAAGGGTTTCCATGACACTGCTTGCATAGTTTTTTATAGGTGATAATCCCCTGTTCGGAGTAGTTC
>JBFEYO010000140.1:0-5386 GCA_041562075.1 Sulfurimonadaceae bacterium
AATACGGGGGTACCGGTCTTGGTCTTGTGATATCACAAAAAATTGTTGAATTGCTTGGTGGACACATATGGGTGGAAAGTGAAGAACACAAGGGCAGTATATTTTCTTTTACCGTATCTATGCGAAAATCAGATGAAGATGCCGTAGTGCAATCGGTACAAGGCGCGGAAGAGTCGATGCAACGGGTCATTGAAAGGCTCTATGGTGTTCATGTGCTTGTGGTTGAAGATAATGAAATGAATCAGGAACTGGTTGTAGATCTTCTAGAGCGCAAAGGGTTATATGTTAAGATCGCCAATAATGGAGTGGAAGCACTTGAAATAATACAAACAGAGCCATTTGATATGGTGTTAATGGATATCCAGATGCCAATTATGGATGGTTATGAAGCAACGAAACGCCTAAGAATGAAAGAAGAGTACAAAGGATTGCCGATTCTTGCAATGAGCGCTAATATGATGCAGGGTGATATCCAAAAGTCTTTGGAAGCAGGGATGAATGCTCACATTGCGAAACCGATTATCCCAGCTGATATGTTTAGGACAATGGCAAAATGGATTGATAATAAAAAGTAACTGTGTATCGGCTTTGGGTATGAGTGTTATGAATCAATTAAGAAGGTGTAACTAGGGAGTCTTATTGTTAGAAGTTTAGTGGTGGACAGTGAGGGATTCGAACCCTCGGTACCGTTGCCAGTACGCATCCTTAGCAGGGATGTGGTTTCAGCCAACTCACCCAACTATCCACGGATTAAAACATCATAATAATGTTTTAGGACTGAGATTATAACCAACAGAGATAAACTTTCACTTAAATTTGGACGAATTTAGAGAGGAATAGATAGAATACCTGAGTCTATCCTTTATAAAAAACAGGGCAGAGGAGATAGGGTTGATCCCTTGGGCCCAGGGACTTCACTTGGGTGAAGTCTCGGCCAGCTTTTTAAAGTAGCGATGCACTCTAGATAGAATGTTTGTTCGCCGGATTAGCCAATATCGCATCAAGTAGCTTTTGCAGTTGGGCAGCGAGTGCTGTATTGTTTTCTTTGGCAATTGCAATCTTCTCTTTGAGCTTGACAACAACATCGATGGTCTCCATTACTTTCATAGATACTCCTTGTGTTTGGAGTCTAGTCAGCAAAATATATTCCAATATGAAAAAAAGAGATATTGATTGTACTTATAATATATGCAGAAGAGAGAAAGGGATAAGCCCCTTTGAGAGGCTTTTAAGTCTAGAGGTTTTCCAGGATTTTGCTGACAACAGAAGCGGGGTCTTCAGCCTTGTAGATAGGACGTCCGACAACGATAAAGTCGACCTTCTGTTCACGGGCGGTTGAAATATCGGCGACACGTTTTTGATCGCCGGCATCTTCGCCGAAGGGACGGATACCCGGTGTAAGTGTCGCAAAACTATCGGAAGTGATAGACTTGATAGAAGCACTCTCAAAGGCGGAGCAGACAACACCGTCCATTCCGGCTTCAAAGGTATCTTTTGCAAACTGGTCTGCCTTGGAGGCAATGTCCTGGTTATAGACTGCCTGGAAATTCTCCTCATCAAAGGACGTCAGTGCCGTAACGGCAAGAACAATAGGGCGTTGTTCATATTTTTCCAGACGTTGCATCACCGTTTGCATCGCGATTTTCCCCGCGCTGGCATGCACATTAAACATGTCTACTCCAAGCCCCATGATGGATTCGGCGGCATCAGCCATGGTATTGGGGATATCATAGAGCTTCAGATCCAGAAAGATCTTGAAGTTGGGGTTGATGGTCTTGATCGCCTCAAGAAACTCCTTGCCGTCACGGATATAGGAGCGAAATCCTACCTTCAGCCAGACATCATAGGCCTTGATCTTCTCTACAAGAGCCAGGTTTTCTTCTTTTGTCGGCAGATCCAGAGCGACACATAATTGCATGGGGTTTCCTTTTGTCGTAATGATGAAAGTATACATTGGTTACAATATCAAACTTATAAAATATTGGAAAATCTATGATAAGAATTAAAATTCAATGCAGTGAGGCAGTCCATGTCAAATTATAAAAAACTTGTGATCAAAAATGCCGCCGCTAAAAAACTCCGTCTTTTTAACCCCTGGATCTATAAAAACGAGATCGCCATGCTTCCGGAGGGTCTTGAAGCCGGTGAACTGGTAGAGGTAGTCAACCTTAAGCAGGAGTCTTTTGGAATAGGCTATGCCAATCCTACTTCCATGATTACCCTACGTATGCTCTCTTTTACAGATGCAACAATCGACGGTGCATGGGTCAAGGAAAAAATATATTTAGCGATTACGGCTAGAAATCCTATCTTGGAACACTCCAATTCCTGTCGCCTGGTGTATTCGGAGGCAGATGGCTTACCCGGACTAATTGTTGATTTTTATGATGGAGTGATCTCTCTGGCGATTAACACCGCAGGGATGGAAAGGTTCAGACAGGAGGTCCTGGATGCCCTTAATGAGATTGTCCAACCTATGGGGATTTACGAAAAGTCTGATGCCGCGTCCCGTAAGAAAGAGGGACTTGAAAGCTTTGAGGGAGTGCTTCAAGGAGAAGTGCCGGAGTTTATTGAAGTTGTAGAGTTTGGGTGTCAGTTTGGGCTTGAACTGCAAAACTCCCAGAAGACGGGCTTTTACCTGGATCAGCGTTTTAACCATGGGGTGTTGACGGAGTATGTGGATGAAGAAGCGACCATGCTGGATCTGTTCTGCAATGTGGGCGGATTCGGGATGCATGCGCTTAACGCGGGGATCAAGCATGTGACCTTTGTGGACATCTCCAAAACAGCGATTGAACAGGTTGAGAAGAATATCGAGTTGAATGGGTTTGAAGAAGATGGGCGTTCCAGCTGTGTGGCGGCTAATGCTATGGATTATATTAAAGAACTTGCAGATAAGAAAGAGAGTTTTGACATCGTGGTGCTTGATCCTCCTTCCTTTGCCAAGACAAAAGAACAGGCACAAGGAGCCATCAGCGGTTTTAAACATCTTATGCTCAACGGGATCAAGGTCTGCAAGCCCGGTGGGATCATCGCCCTGTTCTCCTGTTCGTACCATGTCGGGATGGACGAACTGATCGAAGTCAGTCTGGCAGCATCTAGGGATACGGGCAGACAGTTGAAGGTACTGGAACATCTGTATCAGGATAAGGATCACCCTTATCTGTTAAATATGCCAAACTCCCTCTACCTAAAAGGACTGCTGTTTCAGGTGATCTAAAAGCTACTACGTTAAACTGCCTGTCATATACTTATATGAAGGAAACAATGATGAAATGCTTATCAATGATTATGGCTCTTATATTTAGCAGTGCCGTCTTACAGGCTGCGGCCAATGAGAGTGTTACCCTTGGAGGGCAGAAGGTCAAGCTTTATGGAAAAATGCTTGAGGTCGGAGACACTGCTCCGGTAGTCAAATTGGTCAGCTCTGAGCTCAAAGAAGTGAGTGTTGGCGGTAAGACTGAAGAGACACAGGTACTGGTCGTTGTACCAAGTATTGATACGCCGATCTGTGATCTTGAGGCACGTACCTTCAATGAGAAAGCCGCATCGATGAAAAATGTCCATATTACGGTGATATCAATGGACCTTCCTTTTGCCGGAAAACGTTACTGCGCGGCACACGGGATTAATAATATCACCGTTGCATCGGATTTTCAGGCACAGGCCTTTGGCAAGACTTATGGAACCCTGATAAATGAGGGTCTGCTTAAGGGAATTGAGTCCCGTGTCATCTTTATTATTAAAGACGGCAAGGTGACTTACAGACAGCTTGTTCCTGAGATTAAACAAGAACCTGACTTCGAGGCGGCACTAAAAGCGATCTAGTTAAGTTAGGCCTGCTACAATTGCGTCCATGATTTCAAAGATGGACCGCGGAATACTTTTTATGCTTTTAAGCGCCCTTATCTCTGCGATGAACGGGGCAGTGGCCAAGATCCTCGCAGAAGAGTTCTCGGCATTGGAGATCGTTTTTTATCGTAACCTCTTGGGCGTTGCGATGGTCCTGTATACACTTAAACATACCAAGCCTGTACTCAAGGGCGGGAAGTTTCATCTTCTGCTTTTGCGTGGCGTCTTTGGTGCTTCGGCGATGATCCTCTTTTTTTATACGATTACGGTTATCCCCCTTGGCGAAGCGATCACACTCAACAAGACTTCTCCCTTTTTCGTCTCTATTTTAGCCTTTTACCTGATGAATGAACATCTGAGCAAACGGGCGCTATTAGCACTTGTTATCGGGTTTGCAGGGATCGTACTGATCACCAAGCCCTTTGGAATGATGATCTCTCAGGCACACCTTTTAGGGATATTGGGAGGCTTTAGCGCTGCAGCCGCCTATGCGACGATCAAAAAGATCAAGGATATCTATGATACCCGCGTGATCATGCTCTCCTTTATGGGGATGGGAACAGTGGCTCCCTTGATACTGTTTATACTCTCGGGATGGATTAGTGAGCCTCCGGCTTATCTGGCCTTTTTATTTACGGGCATAGCTTGGCATGATGAGTGGCATCTATGGGCCTTGGTAGGCTTTATGTCGTTGATTTCCACGGTATCTCAATGGCTACTGACCAAGGCTTACAGCCTCTCCAAAGCCAGTATCATAGGGGTGATCTCGTATACCAATATTCCTTTTGCCATCGGTTTTGGATGGATGCTGGGGGATGCTTTTCCGGATTTTTACACCTTTAGCGGGATTGGTCTGATCGTTCTGGGGGGAATCCTGGTTAGCAGGAGTAAATAAAAGGAAGAGGCGGGTGCCTATCCTTTGACGATTTTTTCGATCTGTGCGACGATACTTGGGTCTTCGAGGGTTGATATATCCTGGGTAATAGCTTCTCCCTTGGCAATAGAGCGAAGGATGCGGCGCATGATCTTACCTGAACGGGTCTTTGGAAGTCCCGGAGAGAAGACGATATCATCACACAGGGCGATGTTACCGATCTCCTTTTTGATCACGGCATTGATCTCTTTGATCTTGGCAATATCATCCTCATAACGCTCCGGATCAAGGGCATTTTTCAAGACGATATAGGCAAAGATGCCTTCCCCCTTGATATCGTGAGGCTTACCGACCACGGCGACTTCAGCGACATCGGCATCTTTCTTGATGGCCGCTTCGATCTCAGCAGTCCCCATACGGTGTCCGGAAACATTGATGACGTCATCGGTACGCCCGGTGATAGTGATATAACCGTCTTCATCATAGTTTGCCCCGTCTCCGGTAAAATAGACCGGCTTACCATCTTTTTGAACATCTCCGAAATAGGACTTTTTGAAACGTTCCGGATCTCCCCAGACATTTCGGATCATGGATGGCCATGGGCGGGTGATACACATATATCCGCTTTCACCTTTTCCTACTTTTTCTCCGGTTTCAGGA
>JBFEYO010000141.1:0-5367 GCA_041562075.1 Sulfurimonadaceae bacterium
GACGGCTTCACATCAAAAAAGCACAAAGTGCCTCCTCACAAAACAACAAAAGCCCTACAAAACTTTCACTTTATCTAGATATAAACCAACTCCCCCTAAACCCCATCTAAACAAAAAAGTGTACAATGTTCCATCATAATTCAGGAACCGTAATGAAAAAAACAGTATTGACTACCCTTCTTCTTTTTTCTACTCTCAGTCATGCCCAGGACTACGACACCTTTGTCGGTCTTGAAGTCGGACGCACTAACCTCAATATTGAAAATGATATTTCAGATAATGGAATCAATTATGGAGCGCGATTGGGATTTATACGTGATACCGGACGTGTCTACCTAACCGTTAATTCCGCTACATTAGAGGATACGGACATTGCTTCTGCTGCTTTGAACTTTGATGCCATCACACCCAGGGCCTATCGTTTTAACAGTGCTTTTTCAGTCCGTGCCTTTGTAGGACTGCACGGTGGGTTTACCCAGCATAGCCCGGATAATCTTGATGAAGAGGAAGGTCTTATGGGTGGTGGTCAAGCAGGACTACTCCTTGATTTTCCTGCCGATATCACCCTGGAAATCGGTTACAAAGCGACATGGGCAGATATCCAGTATGGCCAACTGCGGGTTGAAAACGTTCAAAACCTTTATGCAGCTTTCGATTTTGTATTCTAATTCAAGTCTATAGCTCTGGGCCTAAGCCCTCTTTTTCCCTTCACCTGCTATACTTCCATACCAATACGATACCTTATGGTATCCTCAATTTATCCTTGAAGGATCTTTATGCTTGTAGCTCCAAGTATTTTATCGGCTGACTTTGGTAATCTTGCCAATGACGTCAAGGCAATCTGCGATGCGGGTTGTGACCTGGTACATGTAGATGTTATGGATGGACATTTCGTACCGAATCTGACCATAGGTCCGGTAGTTGTCAATGCGGTGGCCAAAGCGGCTACCAAACCCTTGGATGTACATTTGATGGTAGAGAACAATACCTTTTTTGTTGACCTGTTCGCACCCTTGAAGCCCGGGTATATCACCTTTCATATCGAGGAAGAAAAACACCCTCACCGCTTAGTACAATACATCCGCGAACTTGGTATCAAACCGGGAATCGTACTCAACCCGCACACCCCGGCCGAATCGGTGGAGTATCTGCTTCAGGATGTGGATATGATCCTGGTCATGAGCGTTAACCCCGGCTTTGGCGGTCAAAAGTTCATCCCTAATGTAGTCGAAAAGATCAAGCGTCTCAAAGCCCTTCGTGATCGTATCAACCCTGAATGTCTGATCGAGATCGATGGAGGGGTAAATGATCAGAATATCCAGATGCTTAAAGAAGCTGGTGTGGATGTCTGTGTAGCAGGCTCATATGTCTTTAAACATGACTCATATGAAACCGCAATTAACAACCTGAAGATCTAAGTAGCCCAATAAGGAGAAGTCATGAAAGTCAAGATTTGTGGAATAACTTCTCTTAAGGATGCCCTGGTTGCCATAAACTCCGGAGCCGATGCCTTGGGCTTTGTCTTTTATGAAAAATCTCCTCGTTATATCACACCGGAGGATGCCCGGGCTATCATCTCCCAACTTCCCCCATTTGTTGAAAAGGTAGGCCTTTTTGTCAATGAGGATGCCCATACTATCAACGCACTTTCCCAAGCCTCGGGTATTACGCTTATACAGCTTCATTTTGATGTCAGCGAGGAATTATGTGACATGCTTGACTACCCTTATATAAAAGTCGTACGCGCCAAAGGCCCTGAAGAGATCCGGCAGAATCCGAATGAGTACCGTCTGGTCGACGCCTATTGCGAAGCCTACGGCGGTATGGGCAAGCGTCTGAACCTTGAATGGTTTAAGGGTGTCGATTGTTCCAAGATCATACTCGCAGGCGGCCTTAACCCTGATAATGTGCAAGAGTGTCTTCCCTACGGTTTTTATGCCCTGGATGTCAGCTCAGGAGTAGAGTCCTCCAAAGGGAAAAAAGATGCTGACAAGGTTGCTGCCTTCATTAAAGAAGCCAAATGCTAAGCAGGCTTGATACCGCTCTAAGTAAACAGGGTATCCCTCGTGAGCGCTTTTATAAGGCTCTTGAAAAGTTCGGAGACCCGCAGATGCTTGTAGAACTGCTTCGCGCCCAGGGACTGCCATTACATGAGCATCAGGGTAAGTTTATCTACAAGAGTGCCATACAGCCCATATCCCATGGAAAATTTTGTATCATGGATATTGAGACCAATGGTTCCAAGCCTCAAAAAGGTCACACGATTATTGAGGTGGGTGCGCTTATCTATCAAGATGGCAAGATCATTGATGAGTTTGAATCCTTTGTACAGTGTCAGGAGATCCCCGATACTATCCAGGAACTCACAGGGATCACCCTGGATGACACCAAAAATGCCCCCAGCCTCAAAGAGGTGATGTACAAGTTCAAGTCCTTTATCTCAGATGCTATCTTTGTCGCCCACGACGTGCGATTTGATTATAAGTTCACCTCTGCGATGATGGAGCGTGTCGGTTTGGAACCTCTGGCTAACCGTAAGCTCTGTACCTTTGAACTTGCCCAGCGCACCCTTAAATGTGAACGTTACGGTCTTAAATATCTCAATGAGTCGTTGCATCTTCATCAAGAAGCAGAACATCACCGTGCGCTTTCAGATGCTATAACAGCCCTTGAATTACTGAAGATATCCCTTGCTAAACTACCCAAAAAGGTCACTACTGTTGAGGAGCTGATTGCCTTCAGTAAAGAAGCACCAAAACTGCGAAAAGATCCGGAAAAGAAAAAAGAAGTTAAAAAGACAGAGACAGAGTAAGTCGTTTACTCTGTATATGCTCCATGTGAAGTCAGGCGGGCATAGCGTTTTTCCATACGCTCTTCTGTACCCATTGCCTGTAGTTCAGCTACGGTGTTCAAGAAGTAATCTCCCATCGCCTTTGCTGCGCCCTCTTTGTCACGGTGGGCACCGATAAGCGGCTCATCGATGACATCATCGATCAGATCCAGTTCTTTCAGGTCCCTAGAAGTGATCTTCAGCGCTTTTGTCGCCGCTTCAGCCTTGGCTGGGTCATTCCATAAAATGGCTGAACACCCTTCAGGAGAGATAACCGAAAAGACGGAATAACGCATCATTGCCAGTTTATCAGCAACGCCGATGGCCAATGCCCCGCCGGACCCCCCTTCACCGATAACTATCGATACCGTCGGTGTCTCAAGTTCAGCAAGTTCTAATAGATTACGGGCAATCGCTTCAGACTGATTACGCTCCTCTGCACCCAGACCAGGATACGCACCCGGAGTGTCAATAAGCATCATGACAGGTATACCGAACTTTTCAGCCATCTTAGCGGCACGAAGGGCTTTTCGATATCCTTCCGGATGCGGCATACCAAAGTTGCGCTTGAGCTTGTTCTTAGTACCGCGTCCCTTCTGCTCACCGATCACCATCGTACGTTGTGTACCGATATACCCCAGATAACAGATGATCGCATTATCATCAGCGTAATGTCTGTCACCATGGATCTCATAATGATCATGCATCAGCAGGTTGATATAATCCAATGCATAGGGACGATCCTGGTGACGTGCCAGTTGGAGTTCTTGAAAAGGAGTAAGATTAGAATAGGTTTTTTTGACCTCTTTATCTAAATCTTTTTGTAAGATCTCGGCAGCATGAGAGTCATGACGCACTTCTGCTGAGATAATATCTTCTTGGATCTGCTTGATTTTTTGTTCAAAATCTAGGTAAATAGCCAAGGAAATCCTTTAGATTTTTTTGAAGATAACAACGCCGTTGGTTCCACCGAAACCAAATGAGTTACTCATTACAACATTTAACTCCGCTTTACGTGCTTCGTTAGGAACAATGTCTAGATCACAGTTCTCATCCGGATTTTGATAATTGATGGTCGGAGGGATAATACCATCGCGCATCGCCATGATAGAAACAACCGCTTCAATTCCACCGGCTGCACCCAGACAGTGACCAGTCTGGCCTTTAGTCGAACTGACAGGAGGACAGTTCTCCTTACCACCGAAGGCTTCTTTCAAGGCTGCAGTTTCATTCTTGTCATTGGTCGGCGTGGATGTACCGTGAGCATTCACATAATCTACTTTTGGCTGGCCTGCCATATTCAGTGCCGCATTCATTGCACGAAGCGGCCCCTCAAGGCTTGGAGAAGTAATATGACTTGCATCACCGCTTTCACCAAATCCTACCAGTTCAGCATAGATTGTCGCACCACGAGCTTTCGCACTCTCATACTCTTCAAGTACCAGTGCAGCAGCACCCTCACCCATAACAAACCCGTCACGTTCTGCATCAAACGGACGAGAAGCGGTTTGAGGATCGTCATTACGTGTAGATAGTGCTTTCATTGAAGCAAATCCACCGATACCGACACCGGTGATCGCAGACTCTGCCGCTACAACCAGCATCTGGTCTGCACCGTTACACATAATTGTCTTGGCCGCTTCAGAAACCCCGTGAGTACCCGCAGCACAGGCCGTTACACATGAAAGGTTAGGCCCCTTGATACCGTGCTCGATCGTCACAAATCCACCAAGCATGTTTACCAATGCCGAAGGAATGAAAAAAGGAGAGATACGGCGAGGGCCTCTTTCGTTAAGCACAATAGAGTTCTTCTCGATCGCAGGAAGTCCACCGATACCTGAAGCAGCAGAGATACCGAAACGATCCTTATTGAAACCTTCTGCAAAAGCAGCATCAGCCATCGCTTCCTGAGCAGCTTTAAGTCCCAGCTGGATGAAACGATCGGCTTTTTTCACCTCTTTTGGTTCCATGACCGTTGCAGGATCGAAGTCTTTTACTTCACCTGCGATACTAACAGAATGACCTTCCGTATCAAAAAGTGTAATGTTGTCAATACCGCATTTTCCTTCGCAAATCGCTTTGAAAGCACTCTCTTTATCATTTCCTACCGCATTGATCATACCTAAACCGGTTACTACAACTCTTCTCACGTCTACTCCTGGGAATATGTTCTTATAATTTGATTTATCTTAAATGAAAGTATAAAAACAGGTTTTTTATTTTGTTTGACATAAAGGAGACAAGCTCCTTTATCACTAGTAGGAAGTTCTACTTACTTGCTTTCGATATAGTCAACTACATCTTTAACAGTTTGAATTTTCTCAGCTTCGTCATCTGGGATCTCGATGTCGAATTTCTCTTCAAGTGCCATTACTAGTTCAACTACGTCAAGACTGTCAGCGCCAAGATCTTCTACGAATTTCGCATCTTCTTTTACCTCGTCAGCGCTTACGCTTAGTTGTTCAACTACTACTTCTTTAATATCGTCTAAAAGTGCCATTAGAGCTCCTAACTATTATTTTATGCCCAGAATTATA
>JBFEYO010000142.1:0-5292 GCA_041562075.1 Sulfurimonadaceae bacterium
CAATCCAAAACTCATGATTATCAAAGATCTTAATAGAAGGATGTTCTGTCACATCTATTAGGGAGATAGTTGAACTTGTATTTTTATTGATCTTTGATAAAAGAACCTTATCTATCACACGTATCATCATCATCGTACCCCGATCAGGGCCTTTCCCACTACCTTGTAACACAGGACTTAATGAAAGTAGTACGACCTTGCCATCGAGGATCAGAATTCCCGACTTCTGTAAAACACCACCCTCTTCCTCCCATGATATATACCGTTGCTGGAGGTTTCCATTGTGATCTAATAAAGGAGAGATCTCTAGTTTTCCCTCATCTTTAACGTACACACTACGACCTACCACATCAAAAAGTTCAATGCGGCTTAACTGTGTCGATTCCAGAATGTCATCCGTAAAATTATTCTGAATATATTCCCTGTTCCTGTCCACCATATACTCATAGCTACTATCCCAAACAGCCCAATCCGTCACCAAGAGATTAAGGTGCTCCAGTTCACTTTGAAATACATTTTTGATCTGAGAGATCTTTTCATAGGCATATTTTTGTTCTAGATTGAGGTTATGAGGACGTATGAAGAATTCAGACAATACAAGGGCAATAAGAAAAAAAAGCGCGTGTTGAACAAGGAAGAATAGAAGCAGTTTTCGACGAAGCGACATGATCTTGCCTATTACATTATTTCATACTACATTGTAACGCCTAAAACAAAAAGAGTCAAGTCATCGCTTATCAGGTGAGATTTTATACTTTCACCCTGTCCTCAATAGCCCTGCTCAGAGAAAGCAGATCAATATTCTCCAGACTTACACCAGTAGGCACACCTTGGGCAATTCGTGTAAAGCGCACATCACACAAGCTGAGCTTATCTTCTATAAACAGCATCACCGCATCATTACCGATAGAAGGCGTCAGGGCAAAAACGATCTCCTTGACCCCGTCATTAACAATGTCCACAAGATGCGAAGCATCAAAATGGTCCAGGTTTTCAAGTACATAATAACGTCCGTCAAAGATTCCCCCCTCTTCCAGGGTCAATATATCTTTGGCATTTTCGACAATGCACAAGAGTTCCCTGTCCCTGCTCTCATCGGCACAGATATCACAAATCTCATCTTCACACAGCGCTCCGCATTCATTGCACTTACGCAGGCACCCCAGAGCATTTTCAATGGCATGGGCAATCTTCATTGCCGTAAAGTTATCCTGCATCACCATATGATAAGCCAATCGGGTCGCAGACTTCTTTCCGATAGTAGGTAAAGACTCCAGTGCCTCTACCAAGATATTAAATTTTTCCAATCCCTGTTTCATAAGGCTTATTTTACTCCTATACCGCTTAGGTAATCATTGGGAATCAGTATCCATAATTTTACGTGATCCTTCATATGTCCGGCCTGTTCCCTGGCCCCTCTGCCCGAGCCAAAGAAAATATCGATCCGGCTCTCCCCCCTGATGGCACCCCCCGTATCATGGGCAAACATCAAACGCTCATAGGGTTCAGCATTTATCGGTCCCCTTGTCTGTATAAAAACGGGCATCCCCAAAGGAATTTGCTTTTTATCGACAGCAATCGAACGTCCACCTACCAAAGGAATCCCTAAAGCACCGGTAGCCCCCACCATACGTTCTTCAAAAAAGATATAAGAAGGATTCAGCTCCAGAATATCATCACAGACCTCGGGATTTCTTTCCAGATAACGCTGTATGCTCTCCAAGGAGACCTCTTCTCGTTCCAGCATGCCTTTTTTAATCATCTGTGAACCAATGGAGACATAAGGAAAGCCGTTTTGATCCGCATATCCCACATAAAGTCTCTCACCATCTTCCATATGGATCTGTCCCGAACCCTGTACGTGCAGGAAAAAACGCTCGATCCGATCACTTACATAACAGATCGGTTCTATGTCAAGGGCTCCTTCATTGATCTCCTCGCGGCTGTAATAGGGTACGACTTTCCCCTCTTCTATACGTCCACGCAGCGGGTTCTTATTATAATGCTGATACTCTTTGGTAATCTCTATACGCAGCAGATCAGAAGGCACTCCATAGATAGGATAAGGGTATTGCAGACTCTTCTCGTAAGACCCCTCCAACATCGGTTCAAAATACCCCGTAGCCAAAGAACTATCCGAAAGGGAGATAAAGGGTGTAAAATTACGTTCAAAAAAGTCTTGAGCATTTTCGGCATTGTCAGCCAGACGACACACCTTTGCAAAGAGCGCCTGTCCACGCGTCTTTTTACAGCTCTTTTTAAACAGCTTCAAAGCATCTTCAAAATTCTCATCTTCCCATCCATCCAGTGCACTATATTCTTGGGGATAATAGCCTCCGTCACTAATGCCTTTAAGATAGGGAACAGGCTCCTTTGTACAGGCTGTAAAAAGTATCAAAATCAGTGTAAAAAGCATAAGCTGTTTCATAATTGTATTATAACAGTCGAATTCGCTATAATTTCAAAATTATTCCACATTTGGTGGAAAATCCCTAGATTACACTATTTTTTGGACATGCATTTATTATGGAAGAACTAAGTTATTACGAGATTTTAGAAGTATCACAAAGTGCCGATAAAAGCACGATCAAAAAGGCCTATCGTAAGATGGCCAAAAAGTACCATCCGGATAAAAATCCGGGGGATGAAGAGGCAGAACATAATTTTAAATTGTGTAATGAAGCCTATCAGGTCTTAAGTGACGATCAGCAACGCAGTATCTATGACCGATACGGTAAAGAAGGACTGCAAGGTGGCGGTGGCGGCCGCGGCGGATTCGGCGGCGGTTTTGATGACCTAAGCTCCGTATTTGAAGAGATGTTCGGAGGTTTTGGCGGGGGAGCAAGCCGCCGAAAGAAACGCGGCTCGGATGAGAAATATCCTCTGGATCTGGGTATCAGTATGACCATCAGCTTCAAAGAGGCCATCTTTGGAACCGAGCACGAACTTGAGTTCAAATATAAAGATGCCTGTGGCGCTTGTAATGGAACCGGTGCCAAAGACGGCAAGGTCAAGACCTGTTCTCAATGTGGCGGTCAGGGTCAGGTCTATATGAAACAGGGCTTCATGACCTTTTCCCAGACCTGTCCGGTCTGTAACGGTGAAGGAACCGAAGTCGCCGAGAAGTGTGGTGAGTGTAAGGGTGAAGGATACCAGGAAGTCACCGATACGGTAACCATCAAGATCCCTGCGGGTATCGACAATGACAACCGTCTCAGAGTATCCGGTCGCGGTAATAAAGGCAAAAACGGTATGCGCGGTGATCTATATGTCACCTTCAAAGTGCTTGAAGACGAGACCTTTGTACGCCACGGAAATGATATCTATCTGGAAGTCCCTGTGTTCTTCACCCAAGCAGTTCTAGGCGAGACCATCAAGATCCCTTCACTCACCGGAGAGCTGGATCTTGAACTCAGTAAGGGGACCAAGGACAAGGCCCAGTTTAACTTTAGAAATGAGGGTGTTGCCGATGTACATGGACACGGCAAGGGTGATCTGATCGCCCAGGTCAAATTGACCTATCCTTCCAAACTCAATGATGAGCAAAAAGAGCTGCTTGAGAAACTCCAGGAGTCTTTTGGGATCGAAAGTAAACCACATGAGACGACCTTCGAGTCCGTCTTCGATCAGGTCAAAAGCTGGTTTAAATAACCCGCTTTTAGCACCCCTGCACTATCTATAATATCTATTTCAATGAGAGATTAGATCAAGTGTAGTGTGTTCGTCCCTTTTTCCTCACAACCTCGGGCTAATCGGGCCACTGCTACCGTCAGTTTCTCAGATGGCTTGACCAGCGTAACACAGATATTGGATTCAACACCCCCTGTACGTTCTTTTTCCATCAGTTCATGCAATTTCTTACTAAACAACATCGCATTGTTCTCTTCATCCACAAGATAGGCCAGTAATAGGGTCTCATATGACCATTTGATCAACATATCGTTTTGGCGGATGCTGCCCTTGATCTTCTTTACCAGATCTGCCAGAGTTTCCTCGTCGGCATCCGAAATATTGATCATCGTCAAAGCGATTTTCTTTTCATTATAGGCGGCACCGTCTTGCAATATCTCTGAGGTATGTATAAAATACTCTTTATTATAGGCTCCCGTAGCCTTATCCATACTCACATCATTCTCAATCATGATACATTTGATAAGGTTTGCCGAGATATCCGTAAAGCTTAGAACCGTATAGCTATCATGGGAACGTTCGATCTTGACGGAAAAGGCTCTAGGTTCATGGGCTATATTGAGCATACTGACAATTCTGTCCTGCTCATCCAGGGCCCCTAAAGCATCGATCCAACTCTCACCCTCTTGTACTTTACCGGTGTGAAAATAGGATGGATGAGGCACGAAACTATTCGTAAAAGCACCAAAATTCTTCTGATAGCTCTCAAAACTATCCACATTAAAAAAACTGCAAAAAGCGCGATTCATCATCTGAGGTGTTTCATCCTCAATGATCATCACCAGACTTTCTTGCGCATCTATAACAATTTGAATCAACTCTTTTGGTTTTTCTATATTATTCATAGAGTTATGATACCATACTTTACAATGAATCCAACCAGGTAAGGAATCGTATGAAACATGCCCTCTTGACTCTGTTTATTTCTTTAGGCCTACACGCACAACATCCCATGATGCAGATGGATGAATCGCAGATGAACGCCATGATGGCACAGATGCAACAAATGCAGGCCTGTATGAGCAAGATCGATTTCACACCGCTTAGTAAGCTTGAAGGAGAAGCCTCAAGCCTTGAAAAAGAGATCAATACCCTGTGTAAAAACAATCAGCGTGATCTCGCCCAGCAAAAAGCCATTGCCTTTTCCAAAAAGGTACTGGAGATGAAGGCTATCAAAGAGATGAAAGCCTGCACCAAAGATTCTCCCCTGGCGCAAATGATCTCTATCAAAGACCCTGATTACACCAAGCAGCATATCTGTGACGGCTCGGAGGTACAGCTGGGGGTACCTTCACACAATCGAATCAATTGGTAATCAATACAAGAATTTACCACATCCCGTATAACGTTTGTTGTCAATGTTCACACGAACCTTTGAAGGATACCATAGACCGGTCATACTGTCCTGGCATCTTTGTGAGGTGATGGAAATATCCAGATAGCCCTCTATTCTGTATCGGCGGACCTTTTGATCGTTAGACATAGAGGGTCTAAAAAGCATCAGTTCATACTTCTCTTTACCATAGTCCGTAACAAGGGTGCTCATTTTTCCAGAAGGTGCAAGTTCAAAATACCAACCCGGCTCGTTTCCGATAGCGCGAA
>JBFEYO010000143.1:0-5204 GCA_041562075.1 Sulfurimonadaceae bacterium
CGTCCGCTTGGCTGGATGATCTTTTTGACCAAATCATCCCATTGCTGCATATCCGGTTCCAGATCACCCAGTTCCAGCTCTTTTGAAATAGGGCCAAGGATGTTTTGGTGCATATAGCTTAGCGGAACCGCATAGATAGTTTGCGCATCAAGGGCTTCTATAACACAGTCCTGGTTGACGTCACAGGCAACGGCCAGTTTTTTCTTGAAGCTCTTTGGCAGGGCCTTCTCGCTTCGGGTGATGATCATCTGCGGCGTGATACCGATACGGCGGAGTTCCTGTACGGAGTGCTGGGTCGGTTTGGACTTGTGTTCTCCCGCTGCTTTGATGTAAGGGATAAGGGTGACGTGGACGAAGAACGTGCCTGCGACCTCTTCATCATGTTTCATGGTACGGATGGCTTCCATGTAAGGCAGGCCTTCGATATCACCGACGGTTCCCCCGAGTTCGACGACCAGAATATCGTGTCCTTCACCGGCTTCTTTGATACGGTCTACGATCTCACCGACGATGTGCGGAACGACCTGGATCGTCTGTCCAAGATACCCTCCTGCACGCTCTCTCTCGATAACAGAAGAGTAGACTTGTCCGGTGGTGAAGTTTGAGCTTTTGAGGTAAGAAGTGTCTAGAAAACGCTCATAGTTCCCGATATCAAGGTCTGTCTCTGCTCCGTCTTTGGTGACAAAGACCTCACCATGCTCAAGGGGCGACATGGTACCGGGGTCAACATTGATATAGGGATCGATCTTCAGCATCCCGACTTTTTTACCTGAGTGCTTAAGCAAGGTTCCTATGCTGGCTGCCGTGATACCTTTACCAAGACTACTTAAAACCCCACCGGTTACGAAAATATATTTTGTCATCAAAGTTGTGCCCTTATTCCTGTTATGATTAATTGCGAATTATAACAAAAAAAGCTTTATTCTAGCCTAGCGCAGATACTAGACAATGGGGCAGAAGGAGGGTATAATAAGCATAATTTATTCAAAGGTATAAGTGAGATGGAAACAGCCCTGCTTTATGTCGTTGTAGCCCTGGGTGTCTCAACGGTCATCAATATTCTTTTAAAGCGTTTGGGTATCTCGCAGATCATCGGATATATACTCACCGGTACAGCCTTGGCCTACGCCTTTGATGTCCGTCACGTCAGTTCGGAAAGTCTGGACCTTATCGGTGAGTTCGGTATTGTCTTTTTGATGTTCACGATCGGTTTGGAGATCCCCCTGGCCCGTTTGAACACCATGAAGGGTGCTGTTTTTGTGAATGGAGGAATGCAGGTCGGCTTATCGGCGCTGATGTTTTTTGCGATTTCTCACTGGATATTCGAACTTAGCTATCAAAGTTCCATCATCATCTCCCTTTCATTGGCATTATCTTCCACGGCGGTGGTATTGTCCTATCTGAAGAGTTCAAAGGAGATCCACACTACCTACGGTCAACGTTCCATGGGGATCTTGATCTTTCAGGATATCGCGGTGATTCCGATCTTGTTGCTGATCGGATTTATCTCCAGTGACGGCGGGGATGTGATCGAGATCATCAAGCATACGCTTTTCTCGGCTTTTGTTCTTCTGGGTGTACTCTTTATAGTCGGACGCAAGGTGATGACATGGCTCTTGCACTTCTCCGCCAACACGGAATTGGATGAGTTGTTCATGGGCTCTGTACTGGCCATTGTCATGGGGGCCTCTTTATTAGCGCATGCTGCGGGGTTCACTTATTCACTGGGGGCCTTTATTGCCGGGATGGTCATCGCCGAGACGAAGTACCATCATAAGGTCGAATCGGATATCGCGCCCTTTAAAGACCTGTTATTAGGGACCTTCTTTTTAACGGTTGGTCTTAAGATCGATGTGCTCTATTTTATCGAGCATATTGTGTTGATCTTCGGGATCCTTGGAAGCATACTGCTGCTGAAGACGATTATGATCTACTTCATCATGAAGTTCTCCATCAAACCGCGAAACGCCATGAAAACAGCCCTCTCCCTATCTCAGGTGGGAGAGTTCTCTTTTGCTATTTTTGCTTTGGCAAGCAGTGCGAACCTGATCAATGACGAATTGATGAATCTGCTGGTTTTGGTCGTGGTACTATCGATGATTTTGACCCCCTTTTTGATGACACGTATCGAGGATATCGTCTCAAAGATCTTTCCGGAGAATATTCATGAGTATGACCTGCAGCAGATCTCTACCCACCGTAATCATGTGATCGTCTGCGGGTATTCGACCATTGGAAAGTTTGTAGCCAAGGAACTCAAAGAAAAAGGGGTGGAGCATATCATTATTGATAACTCTTTGAAGCATGTCAAAGAGGGTTTGCGTGATGGTGAAGAGATCTATTACGGGGATATGTCCAAGGAGAGTATTTTGTCTGCTCTGCACGCAGAGGACGCCAGCGCGGTGATCATTACTCTGGATAACCCGGAGAAGAAACGTCTGATATCCGAGGCGGTAGCGCGATATAAGAAACGGGTAAACCTTATCGTAAAGGTCGTGAGTCTGGAAGAGAAGAAAATGCTGGCAGATCTTCCCATTGCTGCGATGATCGATGGAAAAGAGGAAGTGGCCAAGATACTGGTAGCCCAGAGCATACAGTGTGAGGTCTCCTGGAAATGAGATACTTTTTGATAAGCGCACTGTTATGGTTATTGGGAGGATGCGCCCAAACACCAAGTACCCCTGTGGTTTCTCAGCCCGAGACAGATGCGCCGAAAATAGCATTGGAAACTCAAAAGAGTGTCTGTCCGACGGTGCATCCTCCAGAGGTCGTCTGCCCGGCAATTCACCCTTGTGCCCCTTGTCCAAAGCCTAAGCCATGTAAGCCAATCATCATGTATAAAGAACCTAAAAAGGTGGTGCTTGGAGAGATCGAGGAGAGCTATCTTCCGGTATACAAGGTCTTTTTGAAGGCACGTGTTGACACGGGTGCGCAGACCAGTTCCATGCACGCCAAAGAGATCGTACCCTTTGAGCGGGACGGAGAGAAATGGGTGCGTTTTAGCATCATGGATGATCATGGCAAGGAGATCCAGATCAAAAAACCAATCGTCAAGAAGATCAAGATCAAGCGTCATGGGACTGAGGCGCAGGAGCGTTATGTGGTCCATATGCGTTTGAATATTTCTACGATCAGTCAATATCTGGAAGTGAGCCTTACTGATAGAGAAGATTATCGATATCCTGTATTGATCGGTCGAAACTTTTTACAGGGGAATGCTCTGGTGGATGTAAGTCGTCATTTTACAAAGATGCCGACAAAGGTCAGTCGATGAGGTCCCGCTACCAGATCTACCTGTTTGCGATATTGCTGATCTCGATTGCCGGCGGGATTATGTCCTATAAGGTAAATGTACTGGGTTTTCCACTCTTTAGCGGTGAGGAGAAGAGTGTATGGAATATCGAAGCGAAGGTGGAGTTTAGGGGGCAGGGAGAAAATGCCTTTGTCTCCTTGGCACTACCTGATGCCCAGCAGGGAATGTTTGTCTATAATGAGACCTCCTCCTCTCCAAACTACGGCTATACCGTCGCACAGGCAGAGGGCTACACCCGCGGTGAGTGGGCGAAACGAAAGGTTAGGGGAGAGCAAACCCTTTATTATTCCATTGATGTCATTGTGGATGAGACCTATCAGCCGACACCTCCTGCGGATACGAGAGGACAAAAACGTATTGAAGCAGGCGGTCTGGTCATACAGGCAGCCGAAGCGATCATGAAAGATGCGTATGAGCGCTCTTCGGATGATATCAGTATGACCGCCCGGGTTATCTATGCCTTTAACAAGAAAGAACCTTCACAGGCCGTGAAGATGCTCAAACGCAAATATATCCACTCCCAGTGGGATTTGAGAAATATCATTGCGAGTTTGCTGGAAGACAGGAATGTCAAGCTACGTCGTATCGGGGCTTTGGAGTTGATCGACGGTCAGCGAAATGTAGCCCTTATGCCGATGCTTGAGGTCTATGAAAAGGGTAAGTGGCAGCTCTTTGATCTACGCACAGGAAAGGTGGATAAAGCACGGAATCTTTTTATTTGGCAACGGGGAACGGTCTCGTTGCTGGATGCAGAGGGTGTTAAAAACTCACGGGTGCGTTTTTCCGTGACTCAGAATGTAGTCTCTGCAAGAAATGCAGCCTTGCTCAAGGGGGACAAGGAGGCGATATCCCTGCTGGATTATTCACTCTTTATCCTGCCTAATGAGTCTCAAAATGCCTTTAAACGACTTTTACTGATCCCAATCGGTGCCCTGGTAGTTGTTCTTTTGCGCATTATCGTCGGTTTGAAGACGTCGGGGACCTTTATGCCTATCTTATTGGCCCTTGCCTTTATGCAGACAGATCTCTTGCCGGGGGTAGTGATGTTTATCCTGGTAGTATCCATCGGCCTGATCGTACGCTCTTACCTTTCTGCTTTGAACCTTTTGCTGGTGGCGCGTATCTCAGCGGTTGTGATCGTCGTCGTGGGTATCATGGCGATGGTAGCCGTCCTGGCTTATAAGATGGGTATGAAGGATGCCATCAGTATTACCTTTTTCCCGATGATCATTCTGGCCTGGACGATAGAACGCATGTCTATTATTTGGGAGGAGAATGGTCCGAGGGAGGTCTTTGTACAAGGTGGCGGTTCCTTGATCGTCGCTATCGGGGCCTATTTTGCGATGACCAATTCGCTGATGCAGTTTTGGACCTTCAACTTTCCGGAATTCCTATTAGCAGTTTTAGCCCTGATCATCTTATTGGGTCGTTATAGCGGTTACCGCTTGAGTGAATTGTATCGTTTCGCTTCTATGGTCAAGGGGGATAAATGATCTCTCTGGTTTCTCCTTTTAAACTCAGAAAGCTTGGAATACTGGGGATGAATGCCCGTAATATCGACTATATCAGTCGGTATAACGAACGTAAGCTCTATCCTCTGGTGGATAATAAACTCCAGACAAAGACACTTGCTCAGGCTCATGGCCTGAAAAGTCCCGAGCTCTTTGGTTATGTCGAGTATCAGGCGCAGATCAGAGGATTGAAGACAATCCTGCCATCAAATGAGGGTTTTGTGCTTAAGCCCGCACAGGGTTCCGGAGGTAAAGGTATTCTGATCATTCAGAAGCAGGATGATAGCGGATACTACAAGGCCAGTGGTGAACGCATGGGGTTTCATGAGCTGAAGCGTCATGTGTCCAACATCCTTAGCGGTCTGTATTCATTGGGCGGA
>JBFEYO010000144.1:0-5177 GCA_041562075.1 Sulfurimonadaceae bacterium
GATACCCCGTCCGCCCTGATAGCGTCCGAGATTGACCGCCCCCATCAAGGCCGCCATCTTCCCGGCCACTTCGCTCATGGGCTCCAGCAGGGGCAATCGTCCCTCAACAGCCAAGGTCTCATAGGCAAAGGCCTTGATCTCCTTTTTCAGCAGAAACTCCGTCAAGCCCCTGTCCGCCGCAAGGTGCAAGTAGGTAAACAGTGTCTGTCCCTTTTTAAACAAAGTATATTCCTCAGAAATCGGCTCCTTAACCTTGACGATCAGCTCCGAACTCTCAAAGACCTCTTTAGCAGATTCAAGCAGTGTCCCTCCCGCTTGATCATACTCCAAATCGCTAAAACCGCTCCCCTCTCCCGCACTTTTTTGCACGTAGACCTTATGCCCTGAGAGCACTAATTCTCGCACCCCAGCCGGAGTGATGGAAACACGATACTCTTCTGTTTTTATCTCTTTTGGTACACCGATAGTCATCTATTCTCCTTTGAGGTTTTAAACGCTTTACTTTACAGTAGTATAGCACTACGATGACTAAAAATAATAGGTAATGATAAACTTTATCCCGTGTCCCTGATTGCTCTCAAGCAGTGCGGCATCCAGAGCCAGGCCATTTTTAAAATCATAAGTCCCACCAGCCTGAATGCGGTACAGTTCTGCGTCTATATCTTTCATATAAACCATATAAAGGCTTGAATAGACGATATCAAAAGGCTCCTTTTGTGTCAAACGGGCATAGAGCAGTTTGACATCCTCATAGGTCTTCATATACTCCAGGATCAGGGTCAGGTCCGTCTCGCTCTGATAGCGCGTCCCGATCAGGGCACTTTCATCCTTGGATTTACTGGCATACTCCCCATGCAGCTCGATCCCAAATCCCAAATCACTGGAAAAGTCTGCTCCAAAGGCATCCTTTGCCACGATCAGATCCACATCCGTCTTGTCCACCAATAGATAGAGCTTCGCACCATAAGGAGAGTCTGTGAAATCAAACAGCTCCTCATTATCCTCGACATCAGGCAAAGCCAAGAGTGTCACCGTGTAATTTTTAACAATACTATCACTCAGCGTTCGGGTAAACTGGGCATTAGCCATCCAGTATCCCTCTCTGGAAAGCTCGGGATAGACGGGATTTTTTATCCGTTCGAAAAAACCCACGGGACTATAGGCATAGCCCTTTCCCCAGCGCAGGACCTCCTTACCGACATTCAGACTCTCACGCTCATCTCCAAAACGCTGGTAAAGCGCGTTTAACAGTGATTCATCCTCGGCAGAACGGTATTCACTGTGTTGATAAAAATAGGAATAGTCCATATGAAGGTTAATAAGTTCCTTTTCCACTTCGACACGTACATTGGCTTCATTATTCGTCGAAGAAATCTTCTTATGCAAGGGATCGGAAGGTTGGTAGGTATTATCACTGCGAAGGTAGCCATCCAGCTCGATGCTCTTTTTTTCAAAGCGTTGGGCATCAAAGGCAAAGTCATCATACTCGCCGGCCTGAAGCAAACAAGCCGACAACAGTGACATAAGGATAAGTCTCAACGCAACTCGTCCAGATCAGCAAGGTTTTCCAAAGTGAAGACCGCGTCATCAAAATTTCGTTTTGTCATCTTTCCAAAGACCATGATACTCTTAAAACCCTTTTGTAATTGGCTTGTCGTCTCCAGCACCGAAGGACGTACGATCCCGCCGCCGAAATCTTTGGGGTCAAGATAACGGATGGTCTTTAGAACGATCCCCCCGGCGATGCAATCAATGCTTTTAGGGAACAAGGAGGTCTTGTCCACTCTCATCTTCAGTTTCTCATAGGTCACCATCTCGTTCTTCGCACTAAGCTCCAAAACAAGCTCATCCTTATGCTCGTCCCGTTTGCTGATGGCATATTCCACGCTAAAGTCCAGACGCATGATATCCGCATTGTTAAAGACCCCGCCCGTAACACTTTGCATGGAGGCGATACGGATCGGCTTTGCGATACCCGGAATAAAAAGCCACATATTATCTTCCAGACGCAAGGTCGCACGGCCGTTATCGCTTGCCGGAGAAAGAAAGAGTGAAGCGACCTTATCCTTGTCCTTTTTGATCATGTACATGACAAACTCTTTTTTCGTTCCATCGGGTTCAATATTGATCAGTTTTCGATAACTCTCATAGGAAAAAGGCTGCAAACGGGCATCGATCTGTTTAAGCAGGTCCCCCTGTGCGAACAGCAACCATGGTATCAATACTATTAACAAACGCATCTTAACTCCTTAATGCTTCAACGGGGTTCATCTTGGCCGCCTTGATCGCGGGGTACAATGAAGCAATAGCCGCGACGATCAATACCAGAACACTGATCATAAGTACCTTGGAAAACGGCAGCATCGGCGTAAGAATGATCTCATCCTGTCGCCCGAAAGCCACCGTGATATCGCCAAAGCCCAGAACGATCGCATAGGCCGTAATGATCCCGATTCCCAGTCCGATGATCCCCAGCAACAGTCCTTCAAAGATAAAGGTCCATACAATAAACGATGGTGGCGTTCCGATGGCGCTGAGGGTTCCGATCTCTTTGATGCGTTCATACACACTCATGATCATGACATTCAATATGGAGATCAGCACGATCGAGACAAGGATGATCTGAATGGACAGACTCATCAGATCGATCATCTTGGCAATATTGCTGAAAGGACTGAGTTTTTCCCAGTCATGGATCTCAAGACCCTTCTTATCACCGCCGAGCAGCTCCTCATGTAAACGCTTTTTTACGCCATTTATCTTACTGATATCACTCAGTCGGATAACGATCTCATTGATTTCATTTCCCTTCATACGCAGGAGTTTACGAGAGTCTTCCACATGAATATATCCATCCCGTCCCCCAGGTCCCGAAATGATTCCGATAACACCTCCAACCTTGAACGTGACGGCATTCATCGAACCCACACCGTTGGTTGCCACCAGCACCACCGTATCACCGATCTTAAGATGCATCCCTTTTGCCACAATATCCGGTATTAGTACCTCTCCGCGCTTGATCATCGGCTCACCTTCAATACGCTCCTTAAATAAAGGCAATGTTTCATTTTCCCGCTGTGGATCGATACCGTTGAGACGTATGTTCGTCGAGTTCTCAAAATCACTGATGAGTGCCGAATGTTTTAAACGGAAGGTATAACTCTGCACAACAGGGATATCATCCAATATGTTTGTAATCTTCTGTACTGCTTTAGCCGGAAGATTTTTATCCAAAGGCATGTTATCCAGACTGGCGACATATCCCTTTTTATGGATCTGTAGATGCCCAAGCATACTGTCAGTGATCTGTCCGATCATGTAGGACTTAAAGCTACCCGAAAAGGCGGAAAAGATCAATACAAACAATACTCCGATTGCAATCAGCAAAGTCGTCAATGCCGCACGGCGCTTGGTACGTTTTAGGGTACGATAGGCGATTTTAAGACTTTTCATACGTTCACCTCATCTTGAATGATTTTTCCGTCTTCAAGGGTGACGATACGTTTGGCTTCATGCATGATCTTCGTATCATGGGTAGAAAAGACAAAGGTAGTATTAAATTCTTTTTGCATCTGTTTCATCAGGTCGATCACCTTTTTGGCAGACTGACTATCGAGATTGGCTGTAGGCTCATCTGCCAAGATAATCGATGGTTGTACGACAAGTGCTCTGGCAACTGCTACACGCTGTTTTTGCCCACCGCTAAGCTGGTCAGGATATTTATCAATCTGATCAAGCATACCGATGGCGCCAAGAACCTTTTCGACCTTTTCACGGGTATCTTTCATCCCCAAGATTACCGAAAGAGGGAACTCAACGTTTTCATAAACGGAAAAACTCTCTATCAGGTTAAAGTCCTGAAAAATAAACCCCAGATGTTCTGCCCGAAATAGCGAAGCCTTTTTAGAATCAAGTCGCGAGACCTCTTTTCCATTAATATCGATACTGCCGCTGTCGGGATGGTCGAGACAACCTATCATATTGAGCAAGGTACTCTTACCGCTTCCGCTGGGACCGACAATAGCGATAAACTCACCATCATCAATTTTTAGGTTCAGATCCTTGATGACGGGAGTCAATACTTCTCCTTCATGATATGTCTTGACAAGTTTGGAGATTGTTATCATGTGGTCCATCCTAAATGAGAATACACTATGGTAGCACAAAACATATTACACTCTTTTGCTCTTCTAGGCACTCTTCTTCTGATAATAGACGAGGTGTCGACAGATGAAAAAACTATCACTTAATTTTGACAAAAAAAGAAACTTTCTAAAACCGATTTCACATGCTATAATAAACAGAAAAGGTCATTATATGAGTAGTAAGCTAAGCATTCTGTATGTCGAAGACCAAGCCTCTATCGAACAGTTTGTTCGACTTGTCTTTGATGAATACGACATATATAATGTACAGTATGCTTCCAATGGGAAAGAAGCACTTACACTCTATGAGAAAACCCCCTTTGATATTGTCATCACGGATATGATGATGCCGGAGATGGATGGGTTTACCTTGATCGAAGAGATCCGAAAGATCAATGAAGAACAGATCTTTATCATGGTCACCGGTCTTGAGAAAAAAGAGGACTTTATACGGGCTATCGAACTTAAGATCAACAGTTTCATTGCCAAACCCATTGAGGCGACCAAATTCATCTCCACCGTCAAAGACAGTATCAAACTGGTCATAGAACGTCAGGAGTTCAAACTATCTGCGACACTTCTGGAGCAATATCGTCAGGCCATTGACGCGAGCACTATTCTGTCCAAAACAGATCTTAGTGGCAAGATCACTTACGTCAATGACGAGTTTTGCCGAATCTCGCACTACACCCGTGATGAGCTTCTTGGAAAGCCCCATAATATCCTGCGCCATCCGGAGATGTCATCTGAAGTATTTGCCGATATGTGGCAGACCATTCAATCTCAAAAACAGTGGAAAGGTATCGTCAAAAACAGGGCAAAAGACGGCTCAAGCTATATCGTTGATGCGACGATCATCCCTCTGTTGGATTCTGATGGAAACACGATAGAGTACATCGGTATCCGACATGATATTACCGAACTTGAGCAGTATAAGGAGATCCTCAAAGAGCAATTGAACGATTCCAATAAATCTCTGCAGGAAAACATTAACTACACCCAACAGTATGAAGCCGCTATCAGTAATTCGAC
>JBFEYO010000145.1:0-5153 GCA_041562075.1 Sulfurimonadaceae bacterium
ACCAATGGGACGAGTGAGAAACTTTTTGAACAGGGTATCTGTTTACCAAGCGGGACGGAGCTTTGTAAAGAGGATGTCAGTCTGATCTGCCGGATCATTAAAGAGGTGATTACATGAGTTTTCTCAGGCCGACGGGAACAAAACGAATCCTTTTTTTTGTGCTTTCGGACTTTGCCATCTCTTTGATCACACTCTATTTGGCCTATGCTCTGCGTTTTAATTTCGAGATCCCAAAGGATTTTATAGAAGCCTTCGGTGCAATATTTGTCCTGCTCTTTGTCCTGAAACTGATTTTTTTTAGCTATTTTAAGATCTATATGGTTGCTTGGCGCTTTTTTAGTCTGCAGGATGCCCGAAAGCTTCTGTTGGCCCACTTGGGGGCTTATGCTGTGTTTGCAATGGTGCTATTGCAATACCTGGATGTTTTTTCACCTTTTCCGCGAAGTGTCATCGTTATTGATTTTGTCCTATCGGTGTTTTTTATCGGGCTTTTGCGTATCTCCAAGCGCTATTACCTGGAAGGATCGGGAGAAATCTCTTCCATCTCTACACTGATCATTGGGGTCAATACAAAGACCAGCCAGTTGATCAAGAGTGCTGTCAATGGTGAACTGGCCTATTTTCCTTCAGCTGTTTTGGCTATCCGTCCCGAAAGCAGAGGTGCGGTCAATACCTATATTAATAATGTACGTGTGTATGCGCAGGCTGATCTGCAAAAGGTGATCGAGAAATATAAGATTCAAGCCGTGGTCTTTACGAGCAAACCCGATAGAGAGACATTGAATAGCTTGCATGAGGAGTTATATGCTCTTGGAGTACATGAGTTCAGGTATTACAAACTTCTGGAAAACCAGGAAAAAGAGATCGCACCTCTGAGTATTACGGACCTTTTGGCACGACACCCCAAGGATCTCGATCGTGAGAGCATCGCTCATTTTATCAAAGGTAAGCGCGTGCTTATCACCGGGGCTGGAGGAAGTATTGGTTCAGAGATCTCTCGTCAGTGTGCTGAGTTTGAGGCTTCTGAGTTGATCCTGCTTGATAATGCCGAATATAATCTGTATGCTATCAAGGAAGAGTTGCCTCAGGCACAGGCTAAGATGATATCAGTCGTTGATCAGCAGGCGCTTGAGGAGGTGATCACCCTTTTTAAACCGCAGATCGTTATCCATGCTGCGGCTTATAAACACGTTCCCTTGTGTGAAGATAATATTCAAAGTGCCCTAGTCAATAATATTTTAGGTACCAAACATGTGGTGGATCTTTCTATTTCTCATGGGGTTGAAAAACTGGTGATCATCTCTACCGACAAGGCGGTGCGTCCGACAAATGTCATGGGAGCAAGCAAACGGGTGACGGAACTGTATGCCCAGAATGTTGATAGCAAAAATACAGAAATCGTCGCAGTGCGTTTTGGAAATGTTCTTGGTTCAAGCGGATCGGTGATACCCAAGTTCAAAGAGCAGATCGATAAGGGCGGACCGGTAACGGTGACGGATCCGGAGATGACCCGTTACTTTATGCTTATTCCCGAAGCTTGCCAGTTGGTGCTTCAGGCGGCCTCTATCGCCAAGGGGAATGAGCTTTTTATATTGGATATGGGAGAACCGGTGAAGATCCTGGATATGGCCAAAAAGATGATTCAGCTCTCCGGTAAGGAGGGGGAAGTTGAGATCGAGTTTTCGGGTCTTCGTCCGGGAGAAAAGCTCTTTGAAGAGCTAATGCTGGATGAACATGAGCAGAAGACGAAGTATGAATCGATTTTTATCACCAATCCGACACACTATGACATTACTGAATTGAATAGGGATATAGAGGCGCTTTTAAAAGCGGATAATAAGATACAGGCACTGCAGAAGATAGTGCCTGAGTTTGAACGACGGGAAGAGCAGAGAGCTTAAAGCTCTGTCTTAAGAGCCGCTCCATTGGAGGCGTTAGATACTAAAAGACTGTAACGTTTCAACCATTTTGACGGAATCTCTTTTTTGATCGGTGTCCAGTGCAGACGACGGCGCTCAAGCTCTTCGCCGTCTACATTAAGTTGAAGCAGGTGTGTATCCACATCGATCTCGATCTCATCACCATCTTCGATAAGAGCGATCAGACCACCCTCTGCAGCTTCCGGAGAGACGTGACCGATGGATGCACCACGGGTAGCTCCGGAGAAACGGCCATCAGTGATCAGCGCTACGCTTTCGCCAAGCCCCATACCCATGATCAACGAAGTCGGTGCAAGCATCTCCTGCATTCCCGGACCACCCTTAGGACCTTCATAACGGATAACGACGACATTTCCTGCCTTTACCTTATGTCCCACGATACCTGCAATCGCTTCTTGTTGGGAGTTAAAACAGATCGCTGTTCCCTTGAACTGACGCATACCAGGAGCGATACCCGCAGTTTTAACGACGGCACCTTCATCGGCAAGGTTACCAAATAGGATGGAGAGTCCTCCTACCGGAGAGTAGGCATTTTCATTTCTGTGAATAATACTTTCATCCTTGATGTCCGCATCTTTGATACGTTCTGCCAGTGTTTCACCGGTAACCGTTAATACATTCGTACGAAGGATGTCCCCACGTTTGGAGACCTCTTTCATTACGGCATTAACACCACCGGCACGGTTGACGTCTTCCATGTGCACGGTAGAGAGAGATGGAGAGATCTTGGCAATGTGAGATACCTTTTCTCCGATCTTATTGATGTTGGTGATATCAAAATCTACCTGAGCCTCTTTGGCAATTGAAAGCAGGTGAAGTACGGTATTGGATGATCCACCCATGGCCATATCGATTACAAAGGCATTATGGATAGCATCCTCATTGAGGATATTGCGCATTTTCCATTTCGGATCTTCACTTTTAGCCATCTCGACAATACGTTTTGCTGCCTGCTTGACCATCTCGATACGTTCCGGAGTCATGGCAAGCACCGTTCCGTTACCCGGAAGGGCTACGCCCATTGCTTCACACAGAGTATTCATGGAGTTGGCAGTGAACATACCTGAACATGATCCACCACTTGGACACGCCTCACATTCGATCTCATACAGCTCTTCATCACTCATCTGACCCTCGGCATGTTTTCCGACGGCTTCAAAGGCAGTTGCGAGATCGATCGGTGTACCATCAGCTTTATGTCCGGCTTTCATTGGACCACCGGAAACAAAAATAGTCGGTACATTGACTCTAAGTGATCCCATCAGCATACCCGGGACGATCTTGTCACAGTTGGGGATACAGATAAGGGCATCGAGTTTGTGGGCATTCATGACTGTTTCAATGGAGTCCGCAATCAGTTCACGTGATGGAAGGGAGTACAGCATCCCGTCATGCCCCATAGCGATACCGTCATCAACACCGATGGTATTGAACTCGAAGGGAACCCCGCCCGCTTCACGGATCGCTTCTTTTACGATGCGGCCGTATTCCTGCAGGAAGAAGTGTCCGGGGATGATGTCGATATGACTGTTGGCCACACCGATAAAGGGCTTGTCAAAGTCTTCGTCTTTTAGTCCCGTTGCACGTAAGAGTGAACGGTGAGGGGTTTTGTCAAATCCGCGTTTGATGATATCACTACGCATACAAATCCTTGTTTTATGGAGTATAGATTAACGTGATTATATCGAATTTTTAGTAGCTCGCTAAGCAAATAAGCAGGAGGAAGAGAATTTAAATGTTAAAAATACTCAAAATAAACAAAAAAGTCTTTACATTTAAGAATTCTTTTGCTAAAATTCCCGTCCACAAACAAATGTGCGGGAATAGCTCAGTGGTAGAGCACAACCTTGCCAAGGTTGGGGTCGCGAGTTCGAACCTCGTTTCCCGCTCCATTTATTTGTAATATTGAAGATTATAGATTATAATCTTGAGTATTGTTGTATAAATCGCCCGGATGGCGAAATCGGTAGACGCAGGGGACTTAAAATCCCCCGGTAGCAATACTGTGCCGGTTCAAGTCCGGCTCCGGGCACCATGTTTATGGATGGCGCCATCGCCAAGTGGTAAGGCCGGAGCCTGCAAAGCTTCTATCCCCAGTTCAAATCTGGGTGGCGCCTCCAATATACAACACAACGACATTATTAATGTTACCTGGAGGATTGGCAGAGTTGGTCGAATGCACCGGATTTGAAATCCGGCGAGGTGTCACAGCCTCCCAGGGTTCGAATCCCTGGTCCTCCACCACTTCATTTTAACCCCCTAAAACACAATATACACAGATTTAAACCTAATCACTTCAGTGTTCTAATCCGATTAATCCATGTAATCATGATGATAATTTTCTTTTTCTCGTCTCTCGCTTCCAAGTGCAACTTGGGAAGGATGAAAGATACTTCCAACAATTATGATTTACTGCGTTTATTGATAAAGTAGACCGAGATCAATGAGATCATTCCCCCGATAATAATATTGTGTTCTATAGCTTCATCCAGTATAAAATAGCTCACCAGCAGGGCAAAAAGAGGGACCAGGAACATATAAGAGCTGGCCTTGGCCGAGCCTATTCTCCCTGATGCGACAAAGAAGATCGTCGTCGCAATGGTCTGACCGAAGATACTGAGATAGATGAGCGAAATCCAAAAGGTCTCATCCTGTCTGAAGACGATACCAAGGTCTTCTTTCACGGTAAGTGCGAACAAAACAAGCGTCGCTGTTACAGAGATAAAGAAGCTGTAATGTATGGGGTGGATATGCAGGTGGGAACGTTGTGCTAAGAGGGTGACACCGGCCCAGATGGCAGCGGCGTAGATAAAATAGATCTCGCCACCTTGTATAAAATGAGAGGGATCATACAGCCTCAACATAATGATACCGCCGACCAGACCGATAAGCAGGCCGAGATATTGGGTCTTGGTATGTTTTTGTTTTAAGAGGTACAGGGATAGAACAAAGGTAAACATCGGACTCATCACGGTAATAATAACTCCTCCATTCCCAGCTCCTGAAGCTTCTACTCCCAGATAGGCACAAAGCATAAAGAGAATATTCAGTATAGTGCTGCCCAGAACATATTTGATGCCTTTTTTTGGAAGTATAAGAGGCTGCCTAAAGAAAAAAAGAATAGGAATAAAAGAGAGAGACATAAGTAAAAAACGCCAGAAGGTCAATATGTCCACAGATACTGATTCGGTAAGGATTTTTAAGGCTGTCCAG
>JBFEYO010000146.1:0-5151 GCA_041562075.1 Sulfurimonadaceae bacterium
AAGGCTCCAGAGTGACAAAGGTCTCATCATCGCAGTTTTTAGACAAGAGTCTAAGTACAAACTTCAATTGTTTATCAAGCAACAATCTGGAGGCAATGGCCGTAGTTGTCTCATCATCGAAGAGCAGAAACAGCAGTAAGAGCGTATAGGCGCAACTCTGTTCAACTTCCTGCCTAAGTGTTTTTTTAGGATACGACCTCACCATCTTCTGAATGTCAATCCCCTTATTCGCTGTTTCCAGCTCCCTATTATCTACCTTAGCCTGTAGCATCTGCTCAATAAGCCTACCATCAAAAAAGAACTCTATATAGGCCCCCCGTGAAATGATTTCACGCCCATCCTTAAAACGGTACGCCTCATCAAACATCAATGAATAGCGAATCTTATAATGCACATCTTCCCTGGCAGATTCCAAATGTTTGGATGCCTGTGCCAAGGAAAGAGAAACAGGTCCATTAGGCAGGGCATCATCCACGGCAAGAGCAGCCATCTGAAGCATGGCGGCATAATAGGGTGTCAACAATGCATTATCCAAAAAGCTCGTGGGGGCAGAAGGATAATCAAAACCGGGGATGATCCCCTCTGACTCGATCGTACGTTCATAAAAAGGCGCCTTCACACCGGCAAACTTACGCATCAGTGCCAATTGAAGTGGATACGGAACGCATAGGCATACCACTCCATCAGCCGGTGACAAACGTACCGCACTTTGATAGGATTGAAGATATTCCTTAGGATCATCAAGCCGCAGAGCCGTGATATCCACCAGCGTTGAATCGGCCTTCAAGCCGGTGAAGGCCGTAAACTCATAGGCCACTGCTTCATTAAGCCGCATCACATACATGCTCAAGGATTCCAGCAGGGTATCCGTCAAGATACAAAGCTCAGGATCTTCCATCGTGATCTGAAAATCATTATTATTGAATCGTACCGTTTCGGCGTAAGTCTCCCCTTCTTGCCTTGCCGAGAGATGACTGGCAAAATCGGAAGCTGTGTTTGCAGATGGCATCCTCTCTCCTCTGTCCTAAATAGCCCTCGCTCTTGTAACATTATGACAAACTTTTATAAAGAGTGATTGAAAGAGCCGTGGACATAAGGGCCGTGAGATCTTTATGCTATGATACTCTCTAATCGAATAAACAGTAGAGAAAGGATCCATATGTCTGCCGGTGACCTTGGCTTTTCATTAGGTGTGATCGTTGCAGCGGTAGCATCCATCAAAATCTATGCAAGTTATGGTCTACTCGCTGCCATCGGTGCCTTTTTCGGAATAAGTATTGTCGCAGGTATTATACTGGCCATCTTCCTTGGCCTGATATTCAGTCTGTTTTGACAAGACTACTACTAAGGGAAACAGATGCTCCGATATATCATACTCCTGGGGATATCCATACTACTACATGCTATGCCTATCGCCAAAGCCTCTATATCCTGGGGAGACACTCTCTTCGTCACCCTGGATGCTCAGGGTCTTCATTGTAGCGACGGGGTGCATGTCTTTGCCTCGTTTGAGTTGAAGGATGAGCGTTTTCGCTCCGCCGACATCAGCAAGATCATCCATTATCCTCTGCATCCTTACCTTCTGGCATATCACCAACACACCATCTATATCCTTGACCTTCAGCGAGAAAAGATGATCGGCCGCCTCGCACTTCCCAAACGCGGTACACCCCGCTTTATAAAAATCGAACCCCATAAGAACGGCTTTACAAGTCTACGCGCTGTTTTCAGCATTTTGCCGCCCCCTGGAACGCAAGGGCGCCCCGGACCGCCGATTCACAAGACATTGATCTATCATCAAGGAGAATTTGTTTTAAAAGGAAAAACCCATGGATAAATTAGTAAGTCTTCTCAATGTTGTGATCTTTCTTCTCTCCACCGTAGCAACCCTGTATCTTGTCTTCTTCATTATCCTTCCATGGGTAGCAAAGTTGCTAAACTGATATCTTAGCCCCTTTTCTTGGTGACACCCGGTTCCCAAAGAAACCCCCAACTACTTCTTGATTATTTATAGAGCTGCTTGTGATAGAGATAGTCCAGGCTTGTGACCAGAGCAAGTGCATCTTTTTCCAACTGCGCATCATGTGCTGTCTCTTTTAGATGCTCAAACACCGGCTGCATCTCCTCTTTGTGCGTATACAAAAAAGTCTGTGCTTCCTTACCCGGTCTGATGACCGCGACCTTATCGTCTACTCTTAGCGCATAAGAGTCATGAAACTGCATCAGGGCAAGGTTTTGTTTTTGATCACTGAAAATGGAATGTCCCATGATAGGATACTCAAAATCCAGGCCCAGCAGATCAAGCGCCGTTGCCAGCACATCAGGCTGTGTTGCAATCTGATCATAAGTATAAGGCTCTATACCCCCTCCCAGTATAAGGGCGGGAATATGGAACATATTAACAGGTACAACATCCTTTCCATAGGTTCGGACATTATGATCGGCTACAATCACAAATACCGTATCCTTGTAATAGGCCTCTTTTTTTGCGGATTCTATAAACTTTCCTATGGAAAAATCGGCATACTTGATCGCATTTTCAACACTCTTTTGCTCTACCCCCTCTACCGGCTCTATCCTTCCATCCGGAAAATCAAAGGGGCTATGATTTGATGTGGAAAACATCACCGTAGCAAAACGTTGATTATTAGCATGCAGTTTTTTAAACTCCTCATTTGCCCTGGCTACAAGATCACCGTCACTGACACCCCAGGTCCCCACAAAGGATGGATGCTCAAACTTCGACTCATCGATGATCTCGTCAAAACCATTCCCCAGATACCAGCTTCGCATATTGTCAAACCTGCTCTCACCCCCGTAGATAAACGACGTATGATACCCGTATGGCTCAAGCAGGGAGGAGAGGGTGAAAAACCCGCAAAGGGACTTATTTCGTTTGAGCACACCCTTTCCCGGTACGGAGAAGTTTCCTGCCGAAAGGCCGGCCAGCCCTCTGATACTCCTGGTCCCGTTGGAGTAGGCGTCTTTGAAGAGAATGCCCTCTTTACTCAGTCTGTTCAGATTTGGCGTTATCTCCTTCTCCCCACCGACACTCTGTACAAACTGATATCCAAGACTCTCTTCTACCAAGATCACAAGGTTTTTCGGTTTTGGACTTGGAAAATGGGTTTTCTCCAAACGTGAAAGCGGCGATTTTGTATTACTGGCAGCAATACCCAATCTTCTTTTCATACGTTCAAGCGCTTCTGTGCTGTCCATCTTTCCATACTGCTTGATAATGCCTTTGGAACTGTTTTTATGATTAAGATACATTGCATATGCGACACTATGCAAGGAGTTCTTGGTGATCTCATTGAGTGCCCGGTTGGAGGAGTACATCGCATCTGCTATATTAGCAGGCCTGTGCCCAAAGGAGGATCGGATACCGATAAACAGAAGCAGCAGGACGGGAAGAAACAGCATTCCCCGTTTAAGCTGGCTGATCTCGAATACATCAGTAAAATCATTTTTGCTCTTTTTCAGATAGAAATAAATAGCTATCCCTATCATGCTAAATGCCAAGGCAAGAGCCATCTTATACTCGGCAATGATCATAGAAAAGACCTCTTTGGGATAGATGAGATACTCTACAAAGAGGTAGTTAGGTCGCACATCATACTGGGCGATAAAGGGGAAGGTCGCATTCTCCATGTAGATAAGCAGCGAAAAGACTATGACAAAATAGAACCTTAGTACCTGATTTGCAAGACCTTTAAGTCGCTCAGGGCTAAAAGAGAGAATCATCAAGGGAATGAGAAGCAGGATGGATGCGACAATCGTATCCATTCTAAGACCGTATAAAAAGCTCAGCCAATAACTGGAATCGGTGTGCTGAATGTTTTCAAAATAGATTATAAACAGTACCGCTCGTCCCAGGAAAGATATACTGATCATATACAAATAATATTTCAAAAGTGGTGTTATAAGTTTCAAGGTATGCCTTTATATAAAAGGCCCTATTGTGGCTTAAAAAAATGAAGATTGAATGAAGGTTTTTAGAAAAAGGTGAGCTCTCATTGTGAAAGTGGAAGCCTCACACTTTCTACTAGACGCTTAAATGCCTGTGATCCTTACAAGGGTCAGATACTGCTCACTTTCCAGAACTTTCAAATTCACCCCAAATCGTTGCCCAATACGTTTACGCTGGCCTTCGCTCAACTCTGACAAGTGGATTTTGTAGTAATTGTGGTTGTCATCTGAGCGGACTTGCATATGAAAAGAGTGGATCTCTTCGCTTGAGGGATCATAATGGATATGTTTTGTCATGTCTGTCCTTTTATATTATTCTACTCCAAAAAACCGATAATCCTTCCAAAGATTGGAAAAAACAGTGGACTTATTCTATGAAAGTTTGATCACCTGCATCTGCTGTTTGGGATAGCTGTCAGTATCAAACATCAACTTGCCTGCTTCATGCACCAGCCAGATCACCTGTACACTAGAGGGCACCTTAACCCTCTCAAATCGTTGTTCGATATCTCCATCGGTCGCACAGATAATCATGTCTGGCACTTCCCGCCTGGATTGCTTCAGAAGAACTTCAAAACCCGGTTCCATAATGGTTCCTCCCCCGCCGTGTCGGATGACAAACTTATCATGCACTCCGAACTTTTCGATGCTTTTGATTGCCGCATCCACCTGTACCAGGGTCACACTCTTGATGGAATATTTTTTCTGTATCGCCTGGACTTCGGACATCAGAGCACTCAAGAGTGTATCATTGACAGAGCCCGACACGTCCAGGATCACCCCGAGCCTGGGCAGCTTTGACGGCGTGTAGCCATATAGGTCCAAATCATCGGGATAAATCGGGTGTTGCCTGGCTTTATTAGGCTCTTTATAACGCTTGGCATTGCTCAGGTAGTTTCGCATCTTTTTATTAAAGATCTTTTTCCAGTCCTTGTGTGACTTGCGTTTTTCAATGGCATTGCGCGCCTCTATCGCTTCACTTGGAGTGAACCCCCGAGCAAAGTTTGTAGCATCATCGATCATCTCCCGCAGGGTCGTGTCCATAAAAGAGTCCAGAACATTCTCATCCAAGCCCACTGATTCTTGAAGCTGTTCCCCGTACTCATGACTGTCTATCTTGCATTCCCCGTTTTCCAAGGCCTCCAAAGTCCTCTCAGACAAGGATTTTACTTCCTTTTCGCC
>JBFEYO010000147.1:0-5141 GCA_041562075.1 Sulfurimonadaceae bacterium
GGCTTCTTGCCCTGACGCGGGAAAGTAAAGGTATGAGTCGCCCGTCCGATGACATCTTTCAGCGGCTCGGTATTGACATCGGCTTCACTGTTCCACCCCTCACTTTCATCAAAAACCAAGAGGGTAGTATCATCGGAGCGTACCGGGTAGTAACCATAGATGACTGTCGCCTCAAAAAGCCCTTCATCCAGGAATTGTTGTTTGATGCGCTCGTAGGCCGGCCAGACCTTTTCTTCCAGTTGTTGTTCATAGGCTTCTTTACTCATACCCTTGGAACTGTAGCCCCAGCGCTGTTTAAAAAGCATCTTATGGTTGATCCATTCAAAGGCCAACTCCAGTGGAAAGTCCTTGCCCACTTCCATGACGCGGCGACCCCAAAACGGCGGAGTCGGAACACGGACCTCTCGGTCAGGCATGGACAGTTCTTCAAAAGGCGGGATGATGACCTCTTTTTTTACTTTGCTCTCTTGCTCTTCTCCGGCATCGCCATGCAGGTTGGTGTCAAAGTTCCCCGCTTCGATACGGCTCATCGCAGTGACCCCGTCAAAGGCATCTTTACAGTAGAAGATCGGTCCGTCATAAGCAGGACGGCAGAAATCATCAATGAAACTTCGTGTAAGCGCCGCTCCACCCAGAAGGATAGGAATGGTAATGCCCGCTTCTTTAAGGGTGTCTAGATTCTCTTTCATCACCTGGGTGGATTTGACCAAAAGCCCACTCATCCCGATAGCTGAGATATCGGAGTTTTTAAGCTCATCCAAGAAGCGGTCAAGTTCGACTTTGATACCCAGGTTGATCACATTAAAACCGTTGTTGGTGAGGATAATATCCACCAGGTTTTTACCTACGTCGTGTACGTCACCCTTGACGGTTCCCAGTGCAATGGTAGTGACGCTGGTCTTCTCGGTCTTGGGAAGATATGGATTTAAATGATCAACGGTGGCTTTCATCGTCTCGGCGGATTGAAGAACGAAAGGCAGCTGCATCTGGCCCGAGCCAAAGAGTTCTCCGACGACTTTCATGGCATCGATCAGGATCTCATTGACGATCTTTTCGGGTTTGATCTTATGACGGGCTTCTTCTACCAGGGGAATCATACGCTCTTTATCCCCGTCCATCAGCAGTTTGGCGATCTTTTCCTCATCACTCATAGCCAGATAGGCTTCATCGACCGCATCATTGTCCACTGCCTCTTTGGTCGAGAAGTGTTCGATAAAGTCAAAGAGGGCCTGGCCATCCGGTTTTTTGTCAAAGATAAGGTTGTTACAGATATCCTGATCTTCCTGGCTGATCTTGTTAAGCGGGATGATGTGTTTGACATTGATGATGACCGAGGTGAGTCCCGCTTTGATACAGTGATCCAAGAAGATAGAGTTCAGATAAGGCCTTGCATCCTTGTCCAGACCAAAGGAGATGTTTGACAGTCCCAGGGTCGTGCCCACTTCCGGATGACGTGTACGCAGTTCACGGATAGCATCAATGGTTTGGATACCTGCATCACGGTACTCTTCATCCCCGCTTCCCAGAGTGAAGGTCAGCACGTCAAAGACCAGGTCTTCCGGGTTCATCCCATGCACTTGTGTCGCACGTTCGTAGATGCGTTCGGCCACTTCCATTTTATGATCCAGGGTCTTGGCCATGGAGACTTCATCAATGGTCAGACAGACTAGTGAAGCCCCGTATTTTTTCGCTAGACCACAGACGATATCAAACTTTTCAATCCCGTCTTCGAGGTTGACCGAGTTGATGATAGGTTTACCGCCGATAAGCTTAAGGGCCTCTTCCAGAGCAGCGGTCTGCGTTGAGTCCGGCATCAACGGCAAGGAGATCTTTTGGGCATACAGGGACATGACCGAGTTCATGTCTTTGGTCTCATCTCTACCGGCAAAACCGACGGAGACATCCAGAACATGAGCCCCTGCACGGACCTGCTGCTGTCCGACAGAGAGGGTGCCCTCATAATCTTCGGCCAAGAGCAGCTCTCTGAAGGCCTTGGATCCTGTGGCATTGGAACGCTCTCCAATCAGCAGGGGTGCCGGGTCTTGCATCAATGGTACAGTATTAAATAAAGACGCTAAGGAGGTCGGTTGGGAACCTATCGGCGCTTTGGGAGAAATAGTGCTTACACGATCGACCAGGGCACGGATATGCTGAGGCGTCGTACCACAACAGCCTCCTAAAAAGCTGACCCCTTCGTACTCTAAAAAGCCCTCTTGTTTGTCGGCAAACTCATCAGGTCCCATCGGATAGTAAGTATAGCCTCCACGGTTTTGCGGTAGACCGGCATTGGCATGCACAGAGATGGGTCTTCCCCATACTTCCGAGAGGGTCTTGATATGTTTACCGTACTGCTCCGGTCCCGTTCCACAGTTAAAGCCCAAAGAGAGGATATCAAAGGGCTCCATAATGGTCGCAATCGTTTGTGCGTCGGTACCGATGAGCATGGTACCTGCGAGCTCGATGGTGGCAGAGACCATGATGGGTACGTCGCTCCCACGCTCTTTATTGGCGGCTTCACAGGCGTGTAGGGCTGCTTTGATCTGCAGGGGGTCCTGACAGGTCTCCAGTAAGAAAACGTCCACTCCACCGTCAATAAGGGCCAGCGCACATTCGGTATATCCTTCAAGCATCTCATCATAATGGATATGTCCCAAAGAAGGCAGTTTGGTCCCGGGGCCAATAGAGCCCAAGACAAAACGTGGTTGTTCAGGAGTGGAGAACTTCTCACACTGTTTTTTAACGATCTCAGCCCCGGCCTTAGTAAGCTCATAGGCACGGTGTCCGATCTGGTATTCGTCCAACACCCATGAAAATGAGCCGAAGGTGTTGGTGGTAATAAAGTCTGCCCCGGCAGTGAGGTAACCTGAGAAGATCTCTTCTAAAATCTCAGGTGCAGTGACATTAAGCAGTTCATTACAACCTTCATTCCCTTCCCATTGGGCCTCGGTGATACGATCTGCACGATCTTGAAGTTGGGTTCCCATGGCACCATCGATGATGAGGGGACGCGTTTTAATGGTTTCTAAAATATATTCTTTTACTGATGACATAGGACGCTTTCATACAGGATTGGGTTTATCTTTGTCTCTTGATTTTATGGACAAATAAAGAGATAAAAATAAAGCGTGATATGTTATCAAATTAGAACATAAACTTTGATGAGGGGAGGGTGAGGTGTGAAATATGTTAAGATAAATCTATACATTACCGGGGGGAGATGATGCAACGTCTACACACCTTTGTACTTAACAAAATATTTAAATCCTCTATCCTCCCCATTTTACTTATCGAAGTGCTGCTTATTATTCTCATCTTTGTTTTGGGCTTTTGGCAGGAAGAAAAAAATGAAACCCTGGTCCAGCAAACCGCGGCGGCGAGTTTTGAAGAAGTGGCCAAGCAGGTTACAGCACGTTTAAGTGCGAAGATAGAGGGGGTTGAAAAAGATGCGACGGCTCTGAAGCTTATGTTGGAATCTTTGTATCAAAGTCCTGAAAAGGTGAGCCTTGAAGAGGAGTATCGTTTTAGTGAGGGCTTTTTTATACGCGAAGAGAACGCTTTGGCTACGGTTTATACGACCAACCTAACTGAATTGACGCCTATGGATCGTATTAACCTCAGATACCTTTCACATATGGAATCTCCTTTACACGCCTTGATGCAGCAACATCAGGGGGTAGTGGAATCGGCATGGATTAATCTTGGCAAGCATTATTCGCTCTTTTATCCGGCCATTGAGGTGGAAAAAGAGCTTTCTGCAGATTTAGACCCTACCACTCAGGCCTATTATTTTAAAGCGGATGCTCAGCATAACCCTGAGAAAAAGACGATTTTTATCCCTCATTTTCAAGAAAGCTGGGCCTTGGAACTTGGACAGATCGGTTCAGTTGTCGCCCCTATTTATGACGGGGATACCCTTAAGGGGGTTTTGGGAATGACGCTAAGCGTGCAGAATACACAGATGATCAGTGGCATACAACTTCCTTTTGATGCCTATATCATTCTTCTTGATAAGGAGGGACATGTTCTTTTTTCATCAAAGGAGGATGCCTTTTACAAGGACTTCGGTATTAATACTTTTAGTGCGCTTTATCGGCAAAAACGCATGGAAAACCTGCAGAAGTTTCATATAGAAAAGCTGGAGCAGAAGCAGTATATTTATTTTCAACGCATGTTGCAACACACCGGATTGGAACTGTTGTTGATTTCCAAACAAGATAGTATTAATCATGAGATTAATAAGGTCTATTTTCAGACCCGTCAATATGGGGTGATCGCCTTGATCGTGATTGTGCTGATTCATCTGGGCCTTTTTTGGTATATCCGACGCAGGGTCAAGAGTGTGAGCGATGTGATCACCCAGCCCATCGGAGAAGTTGCCAAGGTGTCCGAATCATTGCTTCAAGAGGCTCCTTTAAACTTGAATGAGAGTCGGATCTATGAGGTCGATGTCCTGCAGAAAAACATGCATCTTGCCCATGCCAAACTGTTAGAACAGCTCTATTATGATGGGCAGACCCGTTTGCCGAACCTTGTAAAGTTGCATCAGGATATTAAAGAAGGTTCTACCTTAATCTTGGTAAGTGTAGACAATTATAAGATGCTTAAAAACATTTATGGACTTGAGGTGGCCCATGCTGTTCTGGAAAAACTGGTAGAGATACTTTTGAGTTTTCCCCGCACACCAATGCGGCTATATCGTATCTATAATGATACCTTTGCTCTGTTAAGTGATACGAAGGTTCATCTGCAGGAGGAATTGAAATACCTTTATGACAGGTTGTCTCTGGAACGCATTCCCTTGGATGCTTTTGATATTGCCTTGAATTATTCTCTCTCCCTGGCACTGCCTTCCATGCAGAGTAAACTCCCCCTCTTCGCACGGGCTGAGATTGCCTTGTATAAGGCACGTGAGCAAGAGCATAGAAAATATCTGCTGTTTGATGAGAACAGAAATGATGAAGGGATATTCGCTCAAAATCAAGAGTGGTCCAAGCGCTTTAAGACGGCCTTGCATGAACATCGCATTGTCGCTTTTTTTCAGCCTATTTATAATATTCAAGAAGGATGTGTTAACAAATTTGAGTCATTGGTGCGTATGATCGAGGGAGATGAGGTGATCTTGCCTTACCATTTTTTACATA
>JBFEYO010000148.1:0-5096 GCA_041562075.1 Sulfurimonadaceae bacterium
CATCTACCCATGATGTATTATTCTCTTTATCAAACATCAGCGTGTTCGCCTCTGGACAATATAGTGTACACATATTACATTTGTGCTCAGAACACTTGTCTGAATCTACTTTTGCTACATAATACATTCGTTTACTCCCTATGATAACTTAAACACAGATCTTAGACTTACTCATCTTATAGATGGGCAAGTTTAAGGACGATGTAGCGTTATATCTATAAATAAATATTCTAATAACAGTCAATTTTGTCGTAAGAATTTCTTTATCTACTACATTTCATGTTTTAGAAAAGGAATTTTACTCAAAAAACCTTTGACTTTTCTTTCGAATTTTTTTTATTATTTTTCGGCCCAATAAGCCGGGGAAAGTGTGCCCTGCAGGGCACTTTGGAAGATTTTAATAATGGTTATCTGAATCTAAAAAGCTTATATCATCACATTTCTTAGAGACAGGATGAGAGCTCTGGCTCTATTTGATATTATGATATTGTTTATAAATTCGTTTTACATAATTGGGTTTAAGGCCCATGGTCTTGATCTCAGCGATCTCCTCTTTAATATGATCTTTTTTGATATTGATCAATCTCTCCCAGCGGGCAATCAGCATCTCGCGGATCATAGCTTCAAAGTCATCCCCGCTTTCCGTGAATTGCTCCTTAAGCTTCTGTACCAACTCAGGGAATGCCGTACTTTTTACCAGTTCCAACTGCTCTTTCGGGTGTGTTTGATCCACCTCTACCAGTTGTGTCCAGCCTGCTTCAGCAATTGTCTCCAGCTCCTGTGCAAAGTCTCTCTCCTCTTCAGGAAAGGCTGCTCTAAGTTCAGTTGCAATATCTGCCAGAGCATTTGCCTTGACGATCTCCAGTTCCGCTTCAAACCCGGCCAGGTCCTCTTCATACTCCCAGCAGTCTTCATAGATCTCGGCGATCTTGGCATTCTTCTCATCCTTGCCCTTATCCGCCGGCGGAGGTGTCTGGGCAGCCTCGTCACTATATTCTGTCTTCAGTTCTTCAAGCTGCAGTTCTAAATATCGTTTACTGTTTTTATCTTCCATATTGATCAAGACCCTCTAAAAAATTTTCGTATTTTATCATGTAAAATTTGTACTTGATGTAAGGATATAACTTAACTTCCTGACTTTATACTTTCATAATCCTAATCTTCATTTAGCTATACTTTTACTACCAAGCAAGGAGAATATATGCCCTTTAACAGTGTAGATAGAGGTAATATTGAAAAGATGGTGCGCCGGTTTTATACCACTGTATTAGAAGATGATGTGGTCGGTCCCTTCTTTATTCGGGCCCTGGGCGCAGATATCAATAATGATAAATGGTATGAGCATCTCAACACCCTTACCCGATTCTGGCTTCTGATGATGACGGGAGAACGTAACGGGTACTGGGGAGACCCCTTCCCTCCCCACGCCTTTATCGGTCCGCTCTACCGTTCAACCTTTGAACGCTGGCTTGAACTCTTTCATGGAGTGGTTTATGAACTGTTTGTTCCTGAGATCGCTGAGAAGTTTTATACCAAGGCAGATGCCCTGGCTGAACAGTTCATGGAAAACCTCGAAGTCGATGAGGAGGATGAGGACTAGAACTATTTTGTAGGAAAGTCCACCTCATCCAGGGAGAACTTTGTCAACTTTTCTCTAATCCAGGCTTCCTCTTTGGAGCCTTTCTCAACATATAGATAGATACCGGCTCCATCTTCATCATTTTGGATCAGTACCCCGGCGTCTTCTTGAAGACTCCAGGCATGTAAGGAATCATAGGCCACATAAGCCTTTTGCAGTACATACTCCTGCAAGGTGATCTCCTTTTCAAGAGAATAAAAATGAAAACGCTTCGACGAGATCTCATCAATCCCGACCGGTGTGTCTGAATGCAGATGGAACATCCCGTATCCAAACTCTTCTAAAAGATCCGATAAGAAGGCCTTGCTCCAGGTCATGACCTGCTTCATACACTTTTTGGTTGCCGGGTCTGTATTATCCCTGTCAAGATAAGAGGTATTGTAATCCTTACAGATATTACTGTAATCTATGCCGATACCGATCTTGTTCATCTTAGGCTTCTTTCAACACCGTGACTTCATCACCCACCTGGATCGTCCCATACTCGACCGGTGTCACAAAGATCCCGCGCTTGTTTTCCAGCAGCTCCGGCAATCCCGGATCAAAAGCATACAGATAACGATAAGCCTGACATGGTCCGGTTACTTCAAACATCGTCTCACCAATCTCGATCACTGAGCCTTTCTTCAAATGGTTCAGGTCGATATCCACATAGATATTCTCCATCAAGACACCCTTATCCAAGACCAGGTCTGCATCTTCGATAATGTCATAGCTCTTTTTGGACACCAATAGCATCACATGCTCTTGTCCGCTTTCATAGTCCTTGTCACCGATGATCCCGTTGGAGTCACACTCGAGTTCATCACAACTCATACGGTGTCCCGCACGCATCATGTCAGGTACTGTCATATACAGGGTTAATACTTTTCCGTTTTCCATTGCTTATCCTTGTACTACTTTGATCCCGCCGGCAACGATATACAGCGGTGCGTTGTGCACGTGTAGCATCGCTGTACCGCGCCCCAGTGCAAACCCGTACAGGTTATGCTCTTCGATGATCGTCACCCCGTCACTCATATCGATCAATGGCAAGACCGAGTTTTCCAGTATCCTTGAAGCGGTGATATCACTAAATTCGACCTTGACCACATCCGTCTCATTCCCATCTTCGTCCTGGATAACAAGGGTAACCAGCTTGGCATTGTCCGGCAGGTTTTCAATCGAGCGGATCTGCTCATATTTAAAATGATTATGTTTGCTTAGCAGAGCGTTAATCTCTTCCATTTGAGTCCTTATGCATTTAAAAAACGACATCATAGCGACAAAAGACTTTCTTACGCCTTCGCCAGGATTTAAAACCCACAGCTTTAAGTTTCACTTCTCATAACTATTTATAGGGATACGCTGTATAATGGCGATATGCGAATATTTTTATTATCCATACTGCTTTTTGTACACTGTCTGCAGGCCCAGTCGATCACCGCCGGATATGACGTCAGCTTTGGTGTCGTCGGTGAAATTGGTCAGGCAGAGATCAGCTATACCCACGATGCGAAGAGTTATCTTATAAGGGTACATGCCTGGACGACCGGCATGACTGCCCTGCTTACACAAAACCGCGAAGAAGAGTATATCTCCCAGGGAAAAATCATAGATGGCCAGCTGCGACCTGATGTCTTTGTCAAACATCGTCAAAATGACCACTATAATAAAAGTAATATCTTTTTATTTGATTATGACAAACAGGAAGTCCTGAGTTATAAGGCCAAGGAGGAGCTGATCAATCAGACGATATTTGATGTCAAGCAGATGAAAAACACCAAAGTGACGCTGACACAATTCTCCCACTCCAAAGAAGATTTCAACTTTTTTACCCAAAATGACCTGCTCTCTCTGTTTTTCAACACCCAAAAAGAGCTTCCCCATATGCAAGCCGGTGAGAGCAAACAGCTCTCGGCCATCGGATCAAAATCCGAAAACTGTGCCATTGATATCGAAGTACCTGAACCACAAAAGCGGCAAACGCTCAGAGAGAGTATGGCCAATTGTGAAGGACCTCTGCTGACCATCATCCTGCACCAGCAGATCTTCCAAAGCAAACGGGGCGAACTGCATGTCATCTTTGATAACGACGGCTTTGCTAAGAATGTCCTACTAAAAGATGTCGTACTCTTTGGAGATATCCGCGGGGTACGTACCTATCAAAAACTCACCAGTAACTAAACGAAAAAATTCAAATTTATCCTCAAAAAGTCTTGACAATTCAAAAATAATAGCCTATAATTTCGCCCTCTTAAGCATTAGTTTAAGACCTTATTGGGGTATCGCCAAGCGGTAAGGCCTCGGTTTTTGGTACCGATATTCGGGGGTTCGAATCCCTCTACCCCATCCACCTTTGTGATTGTCTAATCACCGTGTCGCGGAATAGAGCAGCTCGGTAGCTCGTCGGGCTCATAACCCGAAGGTCACAGGTTCAAATCCTGTTTCCGCAACCAATACAATTTTTACTTCTAAATCTCATCATACTCTGATTATTTTTTCAAGCAAACAAAGTAAACTCACTACATAAATGTCGCGGAATAGAGCAGTTCGGTAGCTCGTCGGGCTCATAACCCGAAGGTCATAGGTTCAAATCCTATTTCCGCAACCAATATCTTCAACAATAACAATCATTTAAAACTTCACAACTCATACAAAACTATGACTAAAGTCATCTGCCATCATGATACTTCGCATAACATGCTGTCGCGTCGAGCTAAAAAGGTGAAGCAGTTCACCTTTTCTTTACACTCTTTGGCGGTTCAAATCCTATTTCCGCAACCAATAGCTTCAACAATAACAATCACTTAATCTTTTATCAACAACATTTTATACAAGAATAATCATCAGCTTGACTCAGCAGGTCACACAGGTTTAAAACCCATCACACCTATTCTCTAATCCGATTAATCCGCAGAATCATGCTGACTATTTTCTTTTCCCAGTTTAAGTCAGCACGATTAAACAGATTACACAGATTGCATCCCATCACATTTACTCTCTAATCCGATAAATTTGCGTAATCACGCTGACTATTTTCTTCTCTTCCTTTGGATCAAGCTAATAACCTCATAGAAGTCATCAATACTATTGATGCAGCTTCTCGTCATAACGCTCACGAAGAAAAACCGGAAAGCGAGGATTGCCCATACGTGTAAGTCCATAATATTTAAAACTGATCAAGGTCCCCACAGAAGGTGGATCACTGCGCTCCAGATCACTAAAGCCCGTCCCTATCCTAATCAGTCTATTTTTATACCTGCACGCCAGAGATCCCATCTTGCCTTTATACTTCCCCTTTCCAGCAATTATCCCCTCTACCCTGCACTCATCATCAAGATAAGCCTTATACTTTATCGCCTTGGAGCTTCGTCCTGTAAAATAAGCGGCCTTCGGATCACGTAGGACCACACCTTCACCTCCGAGAATCATCACCTTTTTGGAAAATACCTCCAGATGAGATTTGTCTTTTATA
>JBFEYO010000149.1:0-4897 GCA_041562075.1 Sulfurimonadaceae bacterium
AAATAGCGCTTGTAATAGTGGATGCTTTCGCTAAAGATATGATGCCTCGATATAGCGATAATGATATAGGCGACACTGGCAAATGCTGCGATTTTGATAAGTGCCAGCATTAATAAGTAAGCGTATGCAGAAATTTCCATGGATCCGTGATGTGCCTAGTGGGGAGTTGTTTTTAAATTGTAACATATTACATGACAAATGCAAGGCTGTTTTTTTTAGGATGATCAAATGGTGTAAGGTTTAAGGTGGTACCGCCGGGCGGACTTGAACCGCCACGCCCGAAAGCATCGGATTTTGAATCCGACGTGTCTACCGATTTCACCACGGCGGCATGAAGAGGGCGAAATTATAAGCCGAGTATACTTAAAGGAGGGTAAAGTCTTCTAAACGCGGTACGATGCCGAAAGTTCCTCTTTATACGTCTTACTGACTTTAAACTTTATCACCTTTGTCTCTTCCAGTCTGATAGCTTCATTGGTACGTGGGTTACGGACGGTTCGTTCAGGACGTATGGCCGAGGAGAATGTGCCAAGTCCGTTAAGGGTAAGGCTCTCATCCTTTAAGACGGCTTCTTTGATGGTCTCTATGAGTGCCTCGATAGCCGCCTCGGCATCTACTTTTGCCAATGATGCCTTCTGTGCGACGGCTGATATAATCTCTTGTTTTTTCATGGAATACTCCCTGGGGACTTGTTCTTGATATTATATAATAAGAACTACATAAAAGAGTAAAAATGACGATATATGTCTAATGAATAAGCAAATAGCAGGGTTGGTACTTCTTTTGCTTGAAGAGTATAAAAATAGCGTTGTTGTTTTAAACATGGAGGCTTGAGATGCGTGCTACACTAAGTGGATATTACCGAAATTTACAGTTTGATCAGAGCAAGACTGCCCGGGAGCTTTTTGATGTGACCAAGCAGATCTCTTCCGGACAGAAGATACAGTACGCCCATGAGGACACCTCTTTGTTCGTGGATGCGGTCCGTCTGGATAACGAGGTCACAACCCTGACGCAGATCAAGCAAAATGCACAAAAAGCGTTACAGGTCAGTACCAATACTGATACGACAATGAATGAGATGACCAAGATCCTTGAAGCGATGAAGGTGAAAATGGTCGCCGCGACCAATGATACAAATTCACCCGAGAGTCTTAATGCTCTGGCCGCCGAACTTCGAGGACTTGAACGTAATTTGATTGATCTGGCGAATACCTCTATTGACGGTAGTTACCTTTTTTCAGGTTCTGACGTGAATACCAAACCGATTGATGCCAACGGTGTCTACCAGGGTAATGAGAAGGACCTCCAGGCCTTTATCGGTTCAGGGGTGCAGCAAACCTATAATATCAACGGTGCCGACCTCTTTTTGGGAAATGAAAACGATACCCAGCGGAAGATCTCATTGAACATACCCCTGTTGAATCAGACACTGCTTTATCCGGATGTTATGATCGAGCCCTCAATACCTCGTTCAACAGCCAAAGAAGAGTATATCAGCGTAAACAGTACGATCAGGGATCTGATGGGTGACAGGGATGAGAACATCAACTACGCTGATGCGCAGCATCACTTTTATATCCGTGGCACAGACCATGACGGGGTCAGTTTTAAAGAAGTGATCTCAATGCGTGATGATGAAAGCGTGAATGACCTACTGATCCGTATCGGTGAAGCCTACGGGAATGTCGGCTCACAGGAGCTGGTCAAAGTAACGCTTAACAATCACGGGCAGATAGAGATCGAAGATCAGCGTCCGGGATCGAGTAAACTGGACTTTCATATGGTGGCCAATACGGACCTCGCCGGGCCGGTTGCAGATACGGTGGATTTGAATTTTAATACCACCGATGTCAAAGCCTTTGTGAAAAGTGATTACACGGAGTTTGTCTCTAGCATAGGTCAGAGACGGGATATGTATGATCCTTTTATTCTGACACTCAGTGGAGATTTTTTGACCCAGGATGGACAAAAGGCGGTTCCTTCCACTCTGATCTCGGATGTGTTCCGTTCAGATGTGCTGAGTATAGATCTTAGCGGTACGGATTCGGCAACTCCCGGTGTGGCGTTGCCGGCAACCTCATTTGATATTCTGCCTGCTACCTCCACGATGCAGGACCTCATGGATGCGATTGAAACAGCCTACGACAGCAGCGGTACAGACATGTTTGTGTCGATGACCGATGGAAAGATCGTGATTCGTACAGAAGATGGTACTTCGGCGGACCTTAATATTGTGCTTGAGTCTTTTAACGCGGCCGGTGGTGCTGCAGGAGGAGGTGTGTCAGTAGAGGGGATTCCGTCCGATGCTGCAGTGGCCTATGATGAATCTGAGTTTAAAAAAGACGGTAACAAACTGCTTTCCAATGTTGCCCAGGTGGATAAAATCACCAATGAATACGCAACCCTTGACACCCGCCTGATTGATGTCGCCGGTGTTACGACGCTTAACGGTGAGAGTCTTCTTTTTGAGGGAATCAATGTCGCGGGAAATGCCTTTTCGGCAACGATTGATTTTTCAGACGGCGGTTCTACCTTTACCGTCACCCAGCCGGCGGGAAGTGCAGGGACCTATAATATCTATAATACGGGACTTATCCCTGCCAGCGCCATCGGTATTAGCAACCCTCAAACACCTGTCGTCGCCAATGAGATGACCTATAAGCAGCTTACAGATGTAATGAACATGATCGTTACGGATATTATGCCGGCCAATGGTGTTGTAGCAGGCGTAGCCACTCAGTACAACCAGGCGGTTGAAGATGCGGGGGATGTTGCCAATGTTACCCTGAGTTTTGATGGAAGGATCGAGTTCAGTCAGCTCAATACGACCAATACCCGCGCCAGTTTCTCACTCTCTGATGTCAATGCATCAGACTTCAGTGATCAAGACGGGGTAACACCGGGAATCCAGTATGCCTCCTCCGTATTCTCTTTTCAGTCCAACAACGCACTGGAGATCTCTGATCCTAAAACAAACTTCTTCAAACAGATCGATGCTGCAATCAGCTCAGTAGAGGCAGCACGCAGTCGTGCGGACGGCACCCTTGGAAATCCGAGAGACTCGGGTATGCAAAATGCCATGCAGGCCCTGGATGATCTGGCTGAACATCTATTTAATCAACACTCCCGTGCAGGGGTGCATTCACAGACCCTTCAAATAACGCAAGAGCGTACGGATATGATGATCATCACCACTAAGTCCCTTCGTTCGGAGACCCTGGATGTGGATATTGCCGAGGCCTCCTTGCAACTCAAGCAGCTGGAGGTGAATTACCAAGCCATGCTCTCAACGGTCTCTCGTATCACACAGCTCTCTTTAGTAAACTACCTGTAGCCTTATTTTAGGGCTGTGGTACGGAACTTGCTATAATTACGTAAATTAATCAAGGGATTTTCTATTTTACGTAATATACTTTTTATCATCGGTGCCGGTCTTATTGTCTATTTCTCTTTCGCTACCTATGTTTCCAACGCGAGTCTCGTAGGTTCGTTGGGCGCAAACTTTGGAGTGCTTAACCATGGGCTGTTTGGGTACCTTTCCTATCTGTATCCCCTCGCACTTTTGGTATCACTCTTTTTGTGGTTTAAAAACCCCGGCTTTAGTCTCAGACGTGCTGAACTTATCATGTCTTCGGTACTTCTGTTTTTCACTCTTTGTATCTTCCAGGCCCTGCTTGTCAGTACCGAACTGAGAGGATCGGTCGGTGCCAGTTTTGTTGATTTCCTGGCGCCTTATATCGGTTTTGCCGGGGTTTGGATCTTTTGGCTGGTGAGTACCAGTCTAAGTGTGCTTATTCTTTCGGATAAGAGTCTGCATGATCTCGGTGAGTGGATTCAAGCGCTAGAAATATCTAAATATCTTCCCAAAAGCTCCGGTTTTAAGCCAAGTTTTCAGATGAATGCATCTACGCAGCCCGTGGTGCAGGAAAACATGGATCCTACTGATCTGGATGAAGAGGTTTTTAAAGAGGCTGAGGAGAGTACAGCTTTGATATCGAAGGAAGAAGATGCGTCGTGGCAGTCATCTCATGAGGGGCTTTCAGACGAAGCCGAATCCTTTGTTCCTGAACCCCCGCCTTTGTATCCTGACCCTGTTGAAGAAGTAGTGGCCAAGCAGCCTGAGAATGAGCAAAAGACTCAAGAGCCTGTAGAAGCCGCTGTTGAAGAAGAACCTAAAAAGAAGACCATCGTCACCATAGCCAAAAAGGTCAAGGAAGAGAAGCATGCCGTCATCGTAGACGAGCTTGAGGAGAACAAACAACTTCTTGATCAGATCGAAAAGGGAAAGGTGGAGAAACCCAAGGATTTCAAGCTTCCGTCGGTGGACTTTTTACAAAAGCCGGTACACCATGATACGCAGGTCAACGAAGAGCAGCTTGATGCGAAGATCGAAGACCTGATTGAAAAGCTGGCGCACTTTAAGATCGAAGGGGATGTGGTACGTACCTATGCCGGTCCGGTGGTCTCTACCTTCGAGTTCAAACCGGCGGCCAATATCAAGGTTTCCAAGATCTTAAACCTTCAAGATGACCTTGCTATGGCACTTCGTGCGCAGACGATCCGTATTCAGGCACCTATTCCGGGCAAGGATGTTGTAGGTATCGAGATCCCTAACGAGAGTGTAGAGACGATCTATCTGCGTGAGATCTTCGAGTCCAAGCTCTTTAAAGAGTCCTCTTCGCCATTGACCATGGTACTAGGAAAAGATATCGTCGGTAAGCCTTTTATCACCGATCTTAAAAAACTTCCGCACCTGCTAATTGCCGGTACAACGGGTTCAGGTAAGTCTGTGGGGATCAATTCCATGATCCTTTCGCTTCTTTACAAGAACTCTCCGGATAACCTCAAGCTCTTGATGATCGATCCGAAGATGCTGGAGTTCTCCATCTATAAT
>JBFEYO010000150.1:0-4848 GCA_041562075.1 Sulfurimonadaceae bacterium
ACTTTCCTTGGACTCGTGGGCTTTTTTCGTCAACATCATGGCTATCTCAGGCACCCGCTGACAATGTCCCGCGGTATAGGGTGACTTGGCATCAATCGCATCAGCAATCAACTCGATAAAAGAATCCATAAGCGCTGCCTGAGAGGCCTGATACTCCTGTATACTCTTGGACATGGACACCAAAGAGTCCGAAAGATTACCAAGCTCGATGATACGTGTATCGATCGGCTCTACCTCATCAAAAGCCCTTCGTTCTATCTTCTCATTTTGCTCCATAAGGTTCTTGATCGGCCTGACAATACGTGAAGTCGAATAGAGGATCATCGGTATCGATAATAGTAAAAAGGCAAAAGCGATGATCAAAGAGAAATAGACCTGATGCATATAGGGATCAAGCATCATCTTCGCATCCAGGGTGATCCCGATATAACTCTCTTCATTCTTTTCCTTAGAAAGATGACTAAGCATGGCATATTTATGTACTTCACCATCATCGTACTCAAGTACCTCTCCTATGGCATTATCCTTGGAAGCCTGTAAAAAGATCCCCTCTACTTCCCGTTGTCCATCCACAGAAGAGGCGATAAGCTCAAGGTCTTTAGTAAACAGTGCGATAGTATTACCCGGATTGATACGGTTTTCCTTGAGAATATCCCTCAACTCATCCAGGGTAAAATCGATGGCAAGGACGGTTTTCGTACCTCTTATCTGTTTGGAGTAGGTCACACCCATCTGCTGTAAATTACTGTACAAATAAGGGTCTGTTCGAATCGCCTTCTCACTCTGACGTGCCTTGAGATACCAGGGACGATTGGTGACGACGTAGGATGAAGGCTCTTTAGAGGTAGTAATCAGCTGAAACCGGCTGTCATAATACTCCAAAACCTTCTCTCTGCCCTTTTTAACATCGTAGACCTTCAACAAGATCCAGCGTGTCTGTTCAGGGGCTTTAAAGTGCTCATACAGGCCCTTACTGACATGCATATTGATGACCTCAAACATATCACCATTCTCATACCCCATATACATAGCGTAAATAGCCGGCCTTCGCTGCATATGATATGCAAAACGCTCCAGGGTCACCTGGTGTTCCTTTGCATTGACCGGATAATGCAGGTCGCTGTAATGTTCACTCAAATAGAGCATGTTCTTGACATTATCATCTTTGGATCGAAAGAGCTGAGTGACCTTTTGAGCGACCTGTGAAAAGCTCTGCTGGGTCGCCTCATTGGAGAGTTTTTGACTGAAGTAATATTCCAGCCCCAATAAAGAGCCGGAAATAATAGCGATAACAATAAGAAAGTTTGTGAGGATATTGATACGTATAGACACTTTGGAAGCCATGTAAACCCCTTATGCAAGTGATCTATTGTAGCATAAACTACCGTTCTATCCTATCTCTGTCAGTACTGTTTTCCCAACTTTAGGTAAAAGTTATAATATCCGCCTTCTGTATACCCTGCCCCCAGATAAAAAGGCCCCAGGATCGTATCTGCCCCCATATAAAGACTTCCTGCCGTAAACATCTCCTCATGGGGAAGGTCCATGTTCAGATGCTGATACCAGGCCCGTCCCACCTCGGCGCTTGCACCGAAATAGACCGGGGTGCTCAATTCACCAAAAAAATCATTGTCCGAAAGCTTATAGCGGTAATTCAGACTTCCAAAGGCCATATTATCCCCCGTGAGCGCATTTGTCGGTAAGCCTGAAAGATTAAATAATCCACCCAGGGTGTAGTAATCATTAAAATCCTGCGACTGCTCAAAATCATCCGCATGATAGGTGGTTCCGTATTTTCCATGCAATAACATGGTATGTATCTCATTTCCATAGACAAACAGGGCGTCTGCATCAAATTGCTGATAATCATTGTCACTTCCCCAACCCGGCATCTGATGCTCGTAACCCGTCGAAATAAGTACTCCTCTATTTGGAAAGAAGGGCTGATCGAGCGTATCTACTTCCAGACGGGCAAAACTTTTGATGATATTTTGATGATCCTCCAACGAGACGAAAACTGCCTGGGACGCACCTACGGCCAGCAGGTCTACCTCCGGTTTGACCTTTTTATGCACAACACCTCCCTCAAGCTGAACACTGCGCCCAAGATTCAGCCCCAAAGCCATTGCCCCACCGTAGTCTACGGCATGGATGGGCACAGACTCATCGATATCGGCGAATATACTATGATCCCCAAGTAAAGTAGGCGTGATATAGACCTTGTTATCGCGATAAAAAAGCCAGGGTCTGATATAGATATCCTGACCCGAATTTAAAGGCAGATATAGTTCTGACATGGCCAGTTTCTCACGTCCTATCCTCAAATAGTTTCGCCACTGGGCACCAAGGTCGTTTAAGCCAAACATGACATATTCAAACTGGACCGTATAATCGCTATGTCCGTTGAAATCATCCTCAAAACCGAAACCGAAACGAAGCTGACCATTGATATCCCACTTGGGTGTTGCCTTGATCACCAAGGAAATCCCCTCCTCAGCCGGATTTATCTTGTAGTTGACCTCTTCAAACACCTGCAAACTGTAAATGGCCTGAATATCTTTGGCAAGCTGATCATAATCCAATACCTCCCCGACCTTTATGCGCAACTCATCCCGAATCGCTTCATCTGTCAGATAGGTACGATTGTCGATAATGATCTCTGTAAGAATCGGCTTTTTCACCTTCGGATGCGACAGGGCCGCCTGATATCCCTGATACACCTCTTCATTGACGCTCAGGGAACTGATTCGCCCATCGGCATAAGCCAATTCCCCTGCGGCATATCCCACATCCATCACTTCTTGAAACCGGTCCAGCTCCAAAAAGGAGTACTCCCTCATATCCGGGCTGATCAGGATCTCATTCTCCCGCAGATGATTTAGGGTATATTCGATATTCTTTCGCGTCAACAGATCCGAAAGCTGCAGCATCACATCAAGATAACTCTTATACGCCGTCTTATCGCTTTCGGGTTCGCCGATATCACTGATGATGATCACATCCACATCCATGTCGCGCATCACATCCACGGGGAGATTATCCGCCAAACCTCCGTCTACGAGGGTCTTGCCATCAATACTAATCGGTTCAAACCCTCCCGGTATGGCTAAAGAAGCATATATAGATTCCGATAGAGACCCTTCAGAAAGAATGACCTTCTCCCCCGTACGAAGCTCCGTCGCTACTGCGCGAAAGGGGATGGAGAGTTCATCAAAAGAGATTTCATCATCCACATGCCGCAGCTGCCTGCGTAAAAACTGCATCATGCTCTGCCGTTTGAACAGGCCCGACGCAAGGATGATGTTATCCTCTTCATTAACACCTGCCTTGATATTGGAAGAGAACTCCCTTTGCAATTTTTTATTGCGAAAGGGGATCTGTGATCGATCCTCCTCGTAAGCGATCATCTTCCGCCAATCTTCCGAGAGCATCATCTCTTCGATTGCTTCAATAGACATCCCGGAAGCATATAGTCCCCCGATAAGTGAGCCTACGCTCGTTCCTGCGATCGCATCGATAGGGATCTGTTTTTCTTCAAGAAAACGGATCAGTCCCACATGGGCAGCCCCCTTGGTACCGCCTCCTCCAAGGACCAGACCGACCCTGATACGATCAGCGTATGAGGGTAAAGCCATGATCACAAGCAATAGTACAATCGATTGAAGTGACACCCTTAACATACGCTCTCCCTACTCTTCATCCCGTCGGATCTTACCGAGCCATTCGCCCATCTTCTGCTCATATCCTATGGGCTTAAACTCCACAAAACGCAGATCTTTACTCAGATACTTCTGCTCTACCCATCCGCCAAAATCATGAGGATAGAGATAGCCTTCGTTATGCTGCTGGATCGTTTTGGGAATTTCCAGGATCTCCCCTGCTCTGATGGCGGCCTGAGCCTGATTGATCGCATTATAGGCTGAATTTGATTTAGGGGAGGCACACAGATAAATCACGGCCTGAGAGAGGATGATACGTGCCTCGGGGTAACCGATCTGAGCCACGGAGGTCATCGCCGAGGTACATAGGGTCAATGCCTGAGGATTGGCATTTCCTATATCCTCTGAGGCCAATATCACCAGACGTCTGGCGATAAAAGCAGGATTTTCGCCCCCCTCTATCAACCGTGCCAGATAATAGATCGCAGCATCAGGGTCCGAACCGCGAATGGACTTGATCATGGCAGATATCAGATCATAATGTACCGAAGCTTCCCCCGTTCCATCATTCAAGGAGTGAGGACGCAGGGCCTTGAGATCCTCCAGTGAGATCTCATTTTTACTAACGGAAACAAATTCCAAGAGCTTTAGCATTGCCCTTGCATCCCCATTACTGGAGATCACCAGATAACGCATCGCCTCGGCTTCAAGGCTCAACTGTTCCCTGTCACATGCCCTTTTGGCCAACTCCCTGAGGTCCTCATCGCTGTGAGCCTTCAATTCAAACAGCATGGAGCGTGAGCGCATCGCAGCGGTTAATGAGAAGTAGGGGTTTTCTGTGGAAGCCCCGATAACAATCGCCGTATTGTTTTCCATCACCGGCAGCAGAACCTCCTGCTGGTTCTTGGCCAAGCGATGGACTTCATCAATAAATATAAGCGGTTTTTGCAAGGCGTTTTCATACTGGGTAAAAATACGTCGAAGCTGATCGATTTTTACAGACGTCGCGTTAAACTCATAAAAAGGAGCATCCAGCTCATTGGCAATAATACGTGCCAGAGTCGTCTTTCCGCACCCCGGAGGACCGTAAAAAAAAGCATGGGGCATCTGGGCATTTTGCAATAGTTGTCGCAGGGGTGAATCCTGGGATGCAAGATGAGCCTGTCCCACAAACTCATCAAAACGCTTG
>JBFEYO010000151.1:0-4838 GCA_041562075.1 Sulfurimonadaceae bacterium
TATGGATCGGTCTTTTCTCAAAAAGGACCTATCAGCATGGAGCAACTGGATCACGATCTGCATAAAGCCCTGCCTTTTATTAAGAAAGAACATGGCCGTTATGAAGGGTGGGGGACCCAGGCCGTTTCTATGTCCGAGGAAGCGTAATATCTACTTTTTGATCTCCACCAGTATTGCTCCTCGAAGGTCGCCCATAGTATAACCGGTGGCTTTATCCTCGGGATAACTCTCTTTGATCAGTTTAGCAAGGTCGGCATTCTTGCTGATATCTCCATGACACTTTAGACAGACCCCTTTATTGATGATAAGGGGTTTGTAGTACTTATAACTTTTTTCATTCTCTTCCAGGTAGTGGCCTTGAAGTTTTTTTGAATCCAGAAGGGCCTGCATCTTTCTCAAGGCTTTTGCTTCATCCTCACTGGGAGTGTTGGCAGGATTACGTTCTTTTAAAGAGATGCGTTTGATAGTGGTCCCCTCATGTTGATGCAGGTTGACCTCTTCGGTAAGGGTAAGGGCATTGATATTGCAAAAACGCACAGCAGAGAGAATACCGTTTGCCTTGATTTCGTGTTTGAGCCTTGAGCCAAGGTTCTTGATGAGTTCATTTGCGGCATTTTCACCAGTATCGATGACGTGCTTCGGCACCTCCTGGGCCATGAGTACAAGGGAGCTTATAAGGGATATAAAAAGTGTTTTAGTCATGTTCGTCCATTTCGTTGAGTTGAGAATCATCATAGGGATCAGGATGGATCACCAGGTGCCAGGTGAAATTGTCATCCAGCTGTCTGATATTTGATTCAATTGTATCACAAACCCGGTGGGCATCATATAAAGATGTTGAGATATTAAAGACAAGGTGTACGGAGACAAAGGCATCTTTTCCGGAACAGCGTGTACGGAGTTGATGGTATGAAGTGATGTCTTTATTTGCTTCGATGATATACTTGATCTTCTCTACCGTTTCATCATCCATTGCGACATCCATCAGCATCAAAACACCGTCTTTGATCAATTCATAGGCAGAATAGATAATATACAAGGCGATCAGTATGCCGAGAATGGAATCGATCATATAGATCTGTGTGAAATGAATGATGACCAGCGAGATCAGGATGACGGCGTTGGAGTAGAGATCTGTCTTATAGTGTAATGCATCGGAGCGGATCACCATCGAGCCGGTCTGTTTATATACATACTTTAAATAGAGGACCAGAACTCCGGTAATGAGCAGGGAAGCAAGCATGATGAGGATGGACTCTTGCAGATAACTCGCCTGGTGTTTATAGATGAGCTTGTTTATGGCAGCGTAAAGAATATACAGCCCTGAGATAGTAATGATAACCCCTTCGATGACGGCTGCCAGGGCTTCAAGTTTTCCCCGCCCGTAATTGAACCTCTCATCGGGTGCTTTTTCGGTATTGTGAAGGGTGAAATAGTTAAAAATGGAAACGGCAAGGTCGAGCATGGAGTCGATGGCAGAAGCCAATACGGCTACGGAACCACTGGCAATCCCGACAAAGAGTTTAAGAAGGATAAGGAGAGTGGCAGTGGCGCTGGAGATAAGGGTGGCTTTTTTTTCGAGTCGCATTTTTTCCTATACATAAATCTGGTTTGGATTTATTTTAGCAAAGAAAAGGTAATATTAGGCACTTTTTTTAAGGAAAATATGTGAATCTGGACGAAATTCGGCACGAACGTCAACAATGGATGAACTGGAAAAATATTGCTCCCTTGCGTCAGGCCTTGAATGATCTGGATGAGGTCGAAACCCTTTGTGAATTTTCTGATACGATTCGTATCGAAGCAAAACAGGAGCTTTCTGAGACATCGATAGAACATATCAAACAGGTGGCCAAAAAAATGATGCCCTGGAGGAAGGGCCCATTTGAACTCTTCGGTATCTTTATTGACACGGAGTGGCAAAGTTTTTTAAAGTATAACCTTTTGGAACCCTATTTTGACCTCAAGGGCAAGCGTGTCGCAGATGTGGGATGCAATAACGGCTATTACATGTTTAGAATGCTTTCTCAAGACCCGGCTCAGCTAGTGGGGTTTGATCCGTCGGCTCTCTATAAGACGCAGTTTGATTTTATCAATTTTTATGTGAAGAGTGATATCCGCTATGAACTTCTCGGCGTGGAACATCTCCCCTTTTATGAACAGAAGTTTGATACGGTTTTTTGTTTGGGGGTGCTATATCACCGGCCTGATCCGGTAGGAACACTCAAGGCCTTGGCAAAGGGGATGGAAAAGGGAGCCGAGCTCTTCTTAGATACCTTTATGATAGATGGGGAGGAAGATATCTGTTTGACACCGGAAAAGACCTATTCCAAAATTCCCAATATCTATTTTGTACCGACGGTAAAAGCACTGAAAAACTGGTGTCAAAGGGCCGGATTTATCGATATTGAAGTCCTGGAGATCACTGTGACTACAGAAGAGGAACAGCGCTCGACGGACTGGATCGAGGGGGAGAGTCTGGGAAGTTTCCTGGATGAAAGAGACCCGTCCAAAACCATTGAAGGATATCCCGCGCCAAAACGGGTTTATATTAAAGCAGTAAGGAAATAAAATGGCAGAAAAAGTGAACACAGAATCCAATAGCGACGGACTGGAAGAGATTAGCTATGGAGACGAGATTGTTTTAAACACCCATGAACTTATCGATAACCGTTTTAGCGGGAACCTGGATGAGATTAAAGAAGGGTATGCTAAGGTGAGTCTAATGACCGGCGATGAGATGCGTGCAGATGCTTTGGGTCTGGTGCATGGAGGTTTTATCTTTTCAGCTGCCGATTTTGCTGCGATGGCGGCGGTAAATGATCCTAATGTTGTTTTGGCTGCTGCCAATACGACATTCCTATCCCCGGTACGTGTGGGAGATCAGGTGAGTTTTGAAGCACGAGTACGTCATAAGGATGGACGAAAACGAGAAGTGACGGTTGTCGGTTCCGTATTGGACATTAAAGTATTTGAAGGAAGCTTCAAGACGGTAGTCTTGGAAAAACATGTCTTAAAACTCAATCTCATGAATGCAAGCAAGGACAAAGACTAAAGAGCATTGATCCAGTAGTCCGCATTTCTCTGCTCTGCAGATATACTTGTTTCTCCCCCATGACCGGGGTAGATTTTTTTGTCATAATCGATGGCTTTGAACTTGTTCAGAGATGCAATCATCTTCTGCGGTGAAGAGTAGGGAAAGTCACAACGGCCGATAGAGCGCTCAAAGACAAAGTCCCCGCTAAACATGGCATCCTCTATTTCAATGGTCGAACAGCCCGGGCAGTGTCCGGGGAAATGTCTGAATTTTACTTTGATCCCCTGAATATCGATCTCTTCATCACCCTCTACTTCGATATCAGGATAGGATGGAGGAAGATTGGGCATCATCTCAGAGCTTTGTAATAAGAAGACATCATCTTTGGGGGTATACAGAGGGATATTCAGCTTCTCTTTGAGTTCCTGATTGGACCAGACATGATCAAAGTGTCCGTGGGTGTTTAAAATCGCGACAGGATTGGTGACATTTTGCATGACCCACTCGGTAGCGCCTACACCGGGATCGATGATGATATCCTTATTATCAATATGTACGATATAACAATTTGTTTGATAAGGTCCCATTGGTCGAACTTGAATATGCATTTTATAACTTCTTTTTAGCGAAATTTTATCATAATACACCCATGGAATTTTTTACACATCTAGAAGAGATATTAAGACTCAAACTTCCTGAAGAAAAGTGCCAAGCCTTTAAGGCGTTTTATTCTTCTTACCTATCAGATCATATGTATATGGACCATTCTCTCAGTAGTGTGGTGTTTGATGAACCATCTTATACAGGGTATTGTCAATTGGTTTCTCCTACGGTGGTGCTTAAACGCAAAAAACTGGACACGGACAGGGGAAAGGCGATTTTCTTACATGCGATTGCCCATATCGAATATGCAGCTATCGATCTGGCCATGGATGCGGCATACCGTTTTAAGAATATGCCCAAGGCTTTTTATGATGATTGGTTGAGTGTAGCGAATGATGAAGTGCGCCATTTTGAACTGCTTCAGCAACGACTGAGGGATGTGGGGTCTTATTATGGGGATTTGCCCGTGCATAATGCACTCTTTGAAGCCGCTTACAGGACACCGATCTTACATGAACGTATGGCGGTTGTACCCCGGTACCTTGAGGCGAATGGCTTAGATGTGACCCCTATGATGATTGATAAGCTTAAGCAGCTGGAATCTGATTCAAAAGCACAGAAGATGATAGAAGCCCTGGAACTTATACTTAAAGAGGAGTGTGATCATGTCTTTAAAGGGGATGTCTGGTTTAAATACGCCTGTGATCAGGCCGGATTGGAATATGAGTGCTACTTTGACATCATCGAAGCTCATTATCCCGGCAGTTTCCCTCGCAAAAAACAGTTAAACGTCAAGGCCAGACAGGCAGCCGGCTTCTCTTGTGGTGAATTAAAACGTATGAACGGGGAGATAGAGTGTTCCTAATGGGTCTTTAGCGCAATTGGGGTGATCAGTGTTCCTTTATCAATGTTTTCGAGGATGTTGTTTTCAAAATCCACTAAGATAAACGCTTGTGTGACACGGAGTTTTCCTGAGGGTAGGGAGATGGCATATCCTGAAAACTCCAGTGCGCTGATATGCTTAACTCCTAGCTGATAGGCTTGTTTGTTTCCTGAGTGGTTGTAAAAAAGTGCTATCCCCTCTTGATGCGCCTGCATGATCTGTGTGATAAAACTCAATATCCTCTCCTCATCTGATTCAAAGTATAGCATTGCTATGTATGTATTTTCTTGTTTATATATTAAAAATATAGATTAA
>JBFEYO010000152.1:0-4697 GCA_041562075.1 Sulfurimonadaceae bacterium
TCAGGAACGATATGCCCATATCCAGGAGAATGACTATAAACTGGTCACCAGCTCGCCTCTATCGACGCTGGCGATCGATGTGGATACGGCTTCATATAGCAATATCGTACGTATGATCGAGGATGAGGACCGTATGCCGCCCGAGGGTTCGGTGCGCATCGAAGAGATGATCAACTATTTTAGCTATGATTATCAACAGCCTAAGGCCGGGGCGGAACACCCCTTTAGCATTACCACGGAGTTAAGAGCGGCGCCTTGGAACAGTGAACATCAATTGATGCTGGTAGGATTGCAGGCGAAGAAGATTGCCAAGTCCCAGCTTCCCGCAAGTAATTTTGTCGTACTGGTAGATGTCTCAGGCTCCATGGAGGGGGAACTCCCACTGGTCAAACAATCTCTGAAACTGCTCGCTAAAGGTCTTGAAGCCAGAGACAGGATCTCTATCGTATCCTATGCGACCAATATCGGTGTGGTACTGGAACCGACCAAGGGGAATGATCATGAAGGTATCATCAGAGCCATTGACTCTTTGCAAAGTTATGGAGGAACTGATGGTGCATCGGGGATTGACGCGGCCTATGCTCTGGCAAAGAAGGACTTTATAGAAGATGGGAATAACCGTATCTTGATGATGACCGACGGGGATTTCAATGTGGGACGTACTTCTGAATCGGAGATGGTCTCCATCGTGGAAGCAGAGCGTGAGAACGGGGTCTATCTGAGTATCGTCGGATTTGGTTATGGCAATCTGAATGATCAGACCATGGAGCAGATGGCAGATAAGGGGAACGGGAATTACAGTTATGTCAATGATATCCTTGATGCCAAGAAGGTCTTTGATTCGGAGATGACAGGTACCCTTTATACCCTGGGTAAAGATGTGAAGTTTCAGGTGGAGTTCAACCCGAACCTTGTCGGTTCATACCGTTTGATAGGATATGAGAACCGTCGGTTGAATGCGGAAGACTTCAATGATGATACCAAAGATGCCGGAGAGATCGGTGTCGGGCACAGTGTGACGGCCCTGTATGAGCTGATCCCCGCCGGGACTGAGGATAATGCAAGTGCCAAGGTGGATGGCTTGGAGTATCAAAAACTCAGTAAGGGAAGCAATACGACACAGATCGCCACGGTAAAAATGCGTTATAAAGAGCCGGATCAGTCCGTATCGAAATTGATGATACATAAGGTGAATAATCAGGAGCTTGTGAGTAAAAACATCAATTTTGCATCGGCGGTGGCAGCCTTCGGAATGAAGCTTCGTGATTCAAAATATCAAGGGGATTTCAGCTATGAGCAGATCATCAATCTGGCGAAATCTGCCAAGGGCATAGATGATGAAGGCTATCGTGCCGGATTTATCAAACTGGTACAGAAGTCTGCGCTTTTACAGCCTTAGTGTTATACAATAAGGCAGAAGGAGAGCATGTGTATGAAGAGGTGACGGTAGAGAATCTAACTGAGTTAATACGGCTCTTTTACGCCAAAGCGATGAAGGATGAGGTGATCGGGCACTATTTTATCGATACCCTGGGGGAGGATATGAATAATGTTGCCTGGGGTGAGCATATTTCGCTTTTGGTGGATTTCTGGCTGACCATCCTTGCCATTGAACGCAGGTATGAGAGAGATCCCTATGCACCCCATGCACTACTGAATGGACTCACGCTGGAAAGTTTTGAACGCTGGAAGTCGCTTTTTTTTGCTGTTGTCGATAAGCTCTATGATCCGGAACTCTCTTCACGCTTTCATAAAAAGGCCGAACTCTTCTCCAGACGCTTTATAAAGAATCTTAATCTATAATAATATGGTATAATTATATTCATAAATTTTTATCTTTGCCTCCTGGCGGCTCGTACCAAGAGGATGAAAAAGGATGAAGTCTGCACCTTCACGAAACCATCACCCGAGACAATTTGATCACCCTCATGACCCGTTTTTACACGAAGACCCTTGAAAACAAGGTATTGGGCCCCTATTTTATCCATGAGATCAGTGAGGATATTACCGACGAGGATTGGCAGGAACATATCGAACTTCTGGCGGATTTTTGGCGGGCAATCCTGCTGAATGAAGGGCCTTATTGGGGAAATCCCTCCGGCGCACATTTCGGGATTGCCAATATCACCCGCGAGAGTTTTATGGTCTGGCTGGAACTCTTTTCCGAGACAGCCGATGAGACCTATATACCCGAGATCTCTATTCAGTTCAAAGAAGCCGGGCTCTCCTTTGCCAACAAGTTTATGGATGATCTGATGATCTAAGGATCACCGGAGATCTTTACACCCCCAATTTAGATTGCATTTGACTTAATTTTTTGAATTGATTTCAAAACAGCTTGTATAAGTTTTATTTATTTAGATAAGATGGGTTTAAATGAAGAGATAGGGATAAATGGTATCCCTATATGATACCCGTTTATCTCTTCATGCATCGTTGTGAAGGGATGAACCACGAGAAGGAGGACCTTATGTTAGTTCCGCTTCATGAAAAAATGGAAACCTTACACGAAGTTGTCGGACTGGTTGATAATATGTCCGTAGACCCTGATGTAAAGATCGATTATTATATTCCCGATGTGTTGACTACGGTTGAATCCCGGGATATGACGAATGATCCTTTTATTCAGTTCACCTATGGAACGGAAGGTCAAAGTCCACGTATACAGTATATGCCGTTGAAGGATAATTACCTTCAAAAAACTCCGCAGGATCTGGCAAACTTGATCACCTTTCATGTTGAACAGTTTGCTGAAGAGATTGACTCTACCTTCTACGGAGCGCAATAACTGTCTATTCTAAGTCTTTTTGACTTATCATATACCGCCGTTCGGCGGTATTTCTACGTATTTCTTTTCCCCTAAAGCCTTGTTATAATGTCACAAAAACGGATGAGATGATGGATTTGATTGAGGGAAAATTGATTAAGCGATATAAACGGTTTTTGGCGGATGTTATTTTAGGAGATGGAGAAATCGTGACGGCCCACTGCCCAAATTCTGGCTCTATGAAGGGGTATAAGGAAGAAGGTTTGCGTGTCTGGTTGAGCAGGAGTGATAACCCCAAACGTAAATTGGCCTATACCTGGGAGATCGTTGAGGATGCCCAGGGGGAAAAGGTCATGGTTCATGCAGCCAGGGCAAATAATCTGGTCAAAGAGGCGATTGAAGCGGGAGTAATCAAGGAGCTTCAGGGGTATGAGAAGCTGCGAACGGAAGTGAAGTACGGACATCAAAACAGCCGTATCGATATTCTTTTGGAGAATGAAGATGAGAAATGTTATGTCGAGGTGAAAAGTGTCACCCTTAAAGAGGGAAATATCCTGATGTTTCCCGATGCCGTGACGACACGGGGACAGAAACACCTGCAGGAATTGATGCAGATGAAGCGAGATGGACATAGGGCGGTGCTTTTCTTTGCTGTTTTACGTGAGGGAGGAGAGGGCTTTAGGGCGGCTTCTCATATTGATGCTGAATATGCGAATCTCTTAACGGAAGCTATGGATACGGGGGTAGAGGTTTTGATCTACCAAGGAACGTTTAATGGGGAAAATATTCGGATAGGCACAGAGGTGAAGATGCTTTAGGTTTTATAGGCTGTCATTCGTTTATAATCTTATGTTATAACTAGTGAAATGCATATAATAAGGAGAGGGGATGGATACTGCGACAATGATGTCAACGGCTTGTATTATCGTCCTGGTCTTTGCCGTTGATTGGGAACGGCTAGGTACCTTTTTCATACTCGAAGAAAATAAGAAGACTCGGCCATGACATGGTCGTTAAAATCTTTGCAGTTGTAACTTATTTGTATTTCTAAGAGAAGTATCAAATAAAAAGGACTAAAATGTTCCTAGATACCTCCAAGAGTTAAGGAGAAAAGATGAATACAGTTAACAAGTATGAAAATATTCAAGAGGAGTTGCCTGAACTACAAAAGGTACTGCTTGACGCGATACAATCAGAATTCTTAGAAATACAACGTGTGGAGAAGCAGTGTGACAAGTATGAGGAAGCCTGTGAAAAGATCCCTGAATTAAAGGATGCGGAATTTGTAGTCTACTCCAAATACATCAAGAAAAGCGATCACCGATACGAGAAGTTTATCTTTTTAGATGCTAGAGGGCACGAAGTCTGCAATGTGAGCGGTCAGGATATGGCGCTTTATGGGCTGTTGAGCCCCTGTATGAACCTTGCTCTTTCCAAAGAATATGAAGAGGCGGTTACACACCCTGAATAGGACCGTCCTCTCTTTGTCTTCCCCTGCTAACTTCATTTATTTATCTTATATATGGAACACCGCTTGCTAGATATCTTCTAAACAAAAGGAGTTATCATGCAAAAAACAGTAGTTGAAAATTTGAGCGGCTATCCGCAAAAACTTGTTGATTTACAGTGGCTTGAAGATGAGCTTCATGATGTAAATCAAGATGAGATCAATCTGGACTGGAATCGTCAGAAAAAATGTGTCGAACATCGTTTCTCTGACGATTGGGAAGTGGAATATTGTGTCCTGGAACATTGGGCTGAACATGTCGGTGCCCGTTTTTCTATGACCGAAGTGGCCAATAAAGAAGGCTATTTTTCAGCTTATATCTATCGCTGATATTGCGATAGTTTTGTATAAATCTTACTCATAAGGGGCACATCGACCTGGAGTCTTTGGGCCTCCAAAATGATGTAATGGCATAGACTTTCA
>JBFEYO010000153.1:0-4664 GCA_041562075.1 Sulfurimonadaceae bacterium
GACCTTAGCTATAAGGACGTCTATTTTGACGCTTATGACATGACACGCTTACATGCCTGGCATATTTATCCCAAAGGGAAGGCAAGGGGGATGCTCTTTGTTGCCCATGGGAATGCTCAGAATCTCTCTTCACACTTTACTTCCTGGATCTGGTTGATCGAAGAGGGGTATGAGCTTTTCATTTTTGATTATCGTGCCTATGGTCAGAGTGAAGGGGAGATCGATCTAGAAGGCAGTATAGAAGACACGAAAGCCGCCTTGGATGCTTTACAGCAGCGTTATGATGGAAAATATTGGGTCTGTGGCCAGTCTCTCGGAGGAACACTGCTGATCAATGCCCTGCAGGAACGTGACAATCAAAGGATCCACGGGGTCATTATCGACTCGACGTTTACGGGATTTTCCAACATCACCCGGGAGAAACTGGACAGCGCCTGGCTGACCTGGCCTTTTCAATGGATCGCCCCTTTGAGTTTTAGTGATGATTATGATGCCATAGAGAAGATTTCTTCATTGAACAAACCGCTGCTGTTTTTACATGGTTCTGTGGATACTGTGATCTCTGCGAACCACTCCTGGCAGCTGTTTGAAGCGGCACTGCAACCCAAAGAGCTGTGGCTGATCAAGGGAGCCGGACATATACAGGGCTTTGAAAACCCTAATGCGCAGGAAATGTTTTTAGAGTTTTTGGAAGGCTTTGAGAGCTATTATGATCCGCGTCTTTCACGTATGAAGATTATCGAAGCGTTGCAGATAAGTGAAGAAGAGTGATATAATGGACTTTTATATGGGCACTGTTTCAAAATGGTTTAAAATTGATAGGTATACTGCTGCAAATGTATGGGATGAATGATGTTAAAACTACTTAAAATTAAAAAATCCAAAAAGATCGATAATAACGATGAGATCGCTGAAGCAGTGGATGAAGTGTATGAAGAGCTTCATGAGCCTGAAGAGGAGGCCTTACCCCAGATCAAACTCTTTATCTCTGTGGATCAGCTGGCCGCCTTGAGCGAGAGGGACGAGGATAGAGAGATACAGGCGAAGATGTTTCTTAACTCCAAGGAAGAGAAGCAGATGGACGCGAAGGTCTTTGATGATTTTCAGTTGAAGTTTGAAAAGGCTTTTGTCAAGCTGGGGAATGCCAATAATGAGTGCCCGCACTGTAAACGTAAATATACCTCGGTTCCCGCAGAGATCAAGAAGTGTCTGGGGTGCAGCAAGGGGTTTTTTAAAACCAAACGCCCCCAGGATGGGCAGATGGTTCTGGTACGTGAAGACAACCGAGAGCTTTTGGCCCTGCAGTGGGAGAATATCAAACGCGCGGAGCTGATCGAACGGATCAACCTGGATGAGTTGGAGAAGCTGCGCTTGACCCTTGAGAGCAGGGATAACAGACGTTATTCACTGTATGATGCCCACTTTAACCTGGTCCGTCAATATACGGCAAAGGCACTGTTATCAGGACGTTTCCGTCTTTATAGCTCGCTGATCTATTATATGGCGGAACATGACCGCTACAAGCGCGAGTTTGCCAAGGCATTGATGTACTATTTTTATGTCTTTTACCTGCAGATGAACGGGGCTTCCAATTCGGTGGTATTTGGAGATAAGGTAGGTGTCAATATCCGTATTGCCAAGCGTATAGAGTCTCTGCTTAAGATGATGGATACCAGCATCCTGGCATGTAAAGATTTCTTTATCTACTCGATCGAAAAGGCAACGGCCTTTGAGTTTGAGAACCTTCCTTATAGCATGGACGAGGTCTATGACGCTATGGTCAAGATGTGCGACAAGGCGGACAGACGAAAAGCCGTACCGCAAGCGCAGGAGAAGGGGGAAGAAGAACCTAAAAAATCAAAACTTCTTAACTTGAAAAAGAGTATCGGTTCTTTACGGGGCTAAGTCGCTGTCTTAAGCCCAAATTAGCTACCATATCGCCAAACTCCAATAGGATGGTGTGTTGTTGAACCGTTTTTTCTCTTCACTTAAAAACTTTAATGAGCTGGTAATGTTCCAGCACTCTATTTTCTCGCTTCCTTTTATTTTTATTGCGATGATCGTCTCTGCCGATGGCTGGTTTGGATGGTATCTTCTGTTTATGGGAGCCTTGGCGGCGATCACCGCACGAAACTTTGCGATGGGCCTGAACCGTTATGCGGATAGGGATATTGACGCGAAAAACCCCCGTACGGCTTCACGGCCGAGTGTAGATGGGCGTATCAGTGAAAATATGATCCTGGCCTTTACCCTGATAAACGCCCTTGGTTTTATTGTCGTCGCCTATTTTATCAATAGTCTGGCCTTTTACCTGTCTGTTCCTATTTTGTTTATCCTGGGTTCGTACTCCTATTTTAAGCGCTTCTCAGCCTTGGCTCACATTATCCTGGGACTCTCACTTGGATTGGCTCCCATCGCCGGTGTGGTCGCTGTTGAAGCCGCGATTCCTTTATGGTCGATTTATCTGAGTGCAGGCGTGCTTTTTTGGGTGGCAGGTTTTGATCTGCTCTATTCACTGCAGGACATAGAGTTTGATACGCAGGCGGGATTGCACTCTATTCCCTCACGTCTTGGAGCAAGCAACACCTTCCGGATCGCTATGCTCTTTCATGTACTCACCATCGTATTATGGAGCTTTTTTATTGTAGAAGCACATTTAGGTATCTTTGCCTACCTTGCAGTGATGTTCTCCGGGTTTATGCTAGCGTATGAGCACTACCTCGTGAATCAGGATTTTACAAAAATCGACCGTGCCTTTTTTACCGTTAATGGATATTTGGGTATTATATTTATCATCTTAATCATTCTGGATAAGGTTTTGTAGGTATGGAAACTCCCCGTTTAGTCACTGCTCCGATCTCTATTGTTTTTGACGTGGCCGATGAGAGCGTGCATGAGCGTGAATATCATAAGCTCTCAGAAGCAGATGATGATGCTATCGGCCAATGGCTGAAACTGGCAAAGGCCAGAGGAGAGACCAGTGAGAGTGATCCGGTGACCCTGAAACTTCTGGTGGAGCTTCACCGAAAGGTGGACAACCTTGAGCGTCTGATCAAAAATGAGAAGCCCGCCAGAGTGGGGCTCTCCTATTCGGAGCAGATCGAGAGTATCGGTTTTGGGTATTTTAAACTTAATGCCGAGGTGTTTGAGCCATCTGTATCCTATTATGGCCGTATCACCATGCCGACTTATCCTCAGCGGGAGATCGGTGTTTTTTTCAGGGCCATGGATAGCTCTTTGGCGAAGATCGAGCGTATCCACGATCGGGATGAAAAAGAGTGGGGTGCTTATGTGACGGCCCGTGAACGGGTCATGATCCGCGAATTAAAGGGGAGTGAATGAATACGGAAATAATCCTGATCGCTTTTGGAGTGATACTCTTTATCGTGATGGTCTACTCATATATGCGAGACAGTGAAAATGCCCGTCAGATCCGTTTTCTTGCCAATACCATGGATAACTTCAATAAGCAGCTCTTTGCCCTGGAGCGTAAGGTAGAGAAGATCGAACTGGTGATCAAGGAGTCCCATGCTCCTGTCAATACCAAAGATATCGAGCAAAAGATGGAGAAGGAGCTGGCATCCATGGCAGAGCCTATTGCTTTTAGTCTGAATGAGATCCAAAGTGCCTTTGCCCATTTCAAGACGCAGATGGAGTCGCGTCTAGAACATGTGGAAGACGGGATGAAGTCCATTTCCATGCCAAAGAGCTTGACGGGATTGGATGATCAGAAGATCATCTCTTTGTATAAACAGGGGATGGATGAAGAGGCGATTGCCAAGGAACTTGCCCTTTCAAAAGGTGAGGTTGAATTTGCCCTCAAAATTTCAAAGATGCAATAAAGAGATTAATTTCAAAATACTCTAAGTTAAAAGTGCTATAATTTCAGCCTCTTAAATGAGATGTGCGTTCGTAGCTCAGCTGGATAGAGCACCGGTTTGCGGTACCGGCGGTCAGGGGTTCGAATCCCTTCGAGCGCACCATATATACCTCAAGAATTATTTCCCACACATTTACTTCTTAACAATTTTTATAGTATATAAATGCATGATTTGTAGTATTGATGTTGATTTATTTGAATGCAGGTCAGGGATGATTATCGCCTGATTAAAGCCTCAGGATTTCACAAAGCGATAAATATTATTAAGATGATGCTACTGTATATAATAGATACGTAGCAGTACCGCGTACGAGGTGCTGTGAGACTTCTTTGGCATACCCTCTTTTACACTTCCCCTACTTATGAGGTATGAAGAAATTTGTTTAATACCTTCAATACATCATCCGAGTCAATGGGTTTTGCAATGAAATCATCCATTCCTGCGGCTAAGAAACGCTCTTTATCACCCTTCATGGTATTGGCTGTCAATGCGACTATAGGAGGCACATGTTGGTAGGAACGATGTAGTTTTTGCATGGTCTCGATACCTCCAAGATTTGGCATGTTCTCATCCATGAAAATGATGTCATACACATCCTCTTTGAATATTGAGAGTGCTTCCACCCCATCATTGGCGATGTCGCATTCCAATCCAAACTCTTCCAAGATGATCCTGATAAGCATCTGGTTGGTCTTATTGTCTTCGACGATCAGGGTCTTGCCTTCAAAATTATTTGTCTGTTCTATCTCTTCTTGCTCTTGTTTGGCTTCAACAACAGTGTCC
>JBFEYO010000154.1:0-4570 GCA_041562075.1 Sulfurimonadaceae bacterium
TATTGTGGAATCTTTATATACATATATAACGGATCTCAATCTATGAAAAAAGCCCTCCTCGTCATTTTTTTGTTACTTGCCGTATTTGCAGGGGCAATATTTCTATTTGAGAAGAGGGATAGCCAAGGTGAAAACAAGCCGTTTATTGCCGTCAGCAGTTTCCCCCTGTATGAGATCGCTAGTAAGATTATCGATCAGGAGATCGATATTGTCAAGTTGATCCCTTTCGGTGTCGAGGTCCATACTTATATGCCCTCTGTCAAAACGATGCAGAAGATATCGGATGCTTCCTTGTTCGTCTACAACGGGGTGGGGATGGAGCCCTGGATAAACAAGCAATATCCCAATGGCATAGATATGAGCCGGAAGGTCCACCTGTTGGATGCCTGCCACGAAGAAGATGAGCATGAAGAACATGGACATCACCATGATGATGTTTCCGATCCGCATTATTGGCTCGATATTGACAATATGATCATCATGACGCAATCGATTCTGGAAGAATTGAACATGCGCTTTCCGACGTATAAAGAGCAGTTCACTCAGCGGGCGAATGCTTATATTTATGAGTTGAAGGTCTTGAAGGTAGAGTATCAGCAAGGACTGGCCGAGTGTCAACGGCGGGAAATTGTCGTCAATCATGATGCTTTTGCCTATCTGGGTAAGGCTTACAGTTTTCACTCCCACGCGGTAATGGGACTCTCTCCGGATGAACAGGCCAGTGCAAAACGCATGAGAGAGGTCTCTGACCTGGTAAAAGAAGAAGGGATCGATACCATCTTTTTTGAGAGCTTTGTCAGTGACAAGGTCGCCCAGACTATTGCGCGAGAAACAGGAGCAAAGGCACTTGCCTTGCAGCCTCTTGCCAATGTTACTGACAAAGAAGCTTCTCGCGGCTATATCGCATTAATGCGTGAAAATCTTGAAAAATTGCGAAGAGCTATGAGATGTCGATGAACTTTTCACCCGCAATTTTTGAAGTGACCGATCTTTCATACCGTATTGGCGGTAGTGAGGTTCTGAAGGATATCTCTTTGATCGTGAAAAAGGGAGAATATACGGCAATCGTTGGTCCCAACGGAGGCGGTAAGACAACCTTGGTGCGCTTGTTGTTGGGTCTTGAGAAGAAAAGCAAAGGTAAGATCAAACTTTTTGGTCAGGAGCAAAAGAGGTTTAAATCCTGGGACAAGATAGGGTATGTTCCCCAGAGGGTTTCCCAGGTAGATCAATACTTTCCGGCTACGGTCGAAGAGGTTGTAAAGATGGGACGTACGGCTAAACGGGGTATATTCTCCTCAGAGAGGGAGGAAGATAGAGAGGCCGTGGCTCAGGCAATGCAGAAAATGGACGTTGAAGCTTTAGCCGATAAATTGATAGGCGAACTTTCCGGCGGACAACGACAGCGCGTCATGATCGCACGGGCCCTGGCATCCAAGCCGGAAGTCCTGATCCTGGATGAGCCGAATACCGGCGTGGATATGGTCTCGCAAAACCGTTTTTATACCCTATTGAGAGAACTTAATCAGAAAGATGGGATAACGATCCTGTTTATTACCCATGATGTCGGTGTGATAGCGGATGACATACAAAGTATGCTCTGTATCAATCAGACGCTGCTGGCGTGTCACAACCCTCACGAAGTACTCTCTTGTGATGAGATGAGTAAACTGTATGGTATCGATGCCCATTTGGTGCATCACCATCATCATTGAGGGGAGTTTGGATTTAACATGCTAGAAATCTTCAATTACGATTTTATGATCAATGCTTTCCTCGCCGGCGTCATTATCGCTGTACTGGCATCAATCTCCGGTTCGTTTATTGTATTGCGACGTTATGCGATGCTGACGGAGACTTTGGCCCATGTGGCACTTGTGGGTGTGGCGATAGGGATGGTGATGGAGCAAAATCCTATTTGGGTAGCTGTTCTGGTCTCGGTGATATCAGCCTGGCTGATCGAGTATCTTCGTTCCTACCTGGGGCTCTACTCAGATTCTATTTTAGCGATCTTTTTATCAGGCTCATTGGCTTTGGCGGTTGTGATCGTATCTATTGCGGGATCCTTTAATGCCTCATTGTTCTCTTATCTCTTTGGTTCCATTCTATCGGTGAGTCATAATGATCTTATGGTGATGTTGACCTTTGGCTCTTTGTCGATGGTCGTCTTGATCGGCTTTTTCAAAGAGTTCTATTTTATCGCTTTTGATGAGGAGGTGGCGCAGGTCAGTGGCTTGAAGGTCCGTTTGCTGAACTTCATCCTTGTAACGATCGTTGCGGTGATCATCGCCTTGTCGATTCGGGTGGTAGGGACATTGCTTATCGGAGCCTTGATGGTCATACCGACGATCTCTGCACTTCGTTACCGCCTTGGATTTTCTAAAACAATCTTTTTATCGATGATCTTCTCAATATTGTCTGTATTGGTGGGGATGGTCCTTTCATACAACTTCTCCCTGCCTAGCGGTGCGACGATTGTACTGGTGATCCTGGTGATCTTTATTATCTCTATTATGATCAATCGCAAATGAAGATAGAGCAGGAATTTTCACGTTTTGCCCATGAGTACGGCAAATACAATATGATCCAAGAGCAGGTGGCTCAAAAAATTATTACGGATCTTAAAGACAGACCGCAACGCATATTGGACCTGGGGTGCGGTAGTGGTAATCTATATGAAAAAATAGCATGGGAATACGAGAAATTTGTAGGTGTTGATTTCTCAGAAAAGATGCTTTCTTTGCATCCTCAGGGAGAGAAGGTAGAGTGCCGTTTGGGTGATTTTAATGAGGATTCACTCTTTGAGGCCCTGACTCAGGAGAAATATGATCATGTGTTCTCCGCCTCATCATTGCAATGGGCTACGGATCTGGATACTACCTTGTATCAGATTTCGCAATTAAATGCACCGGTTTCCTTGGCGATCTTTACCTCTAATACCTTTAAGACACTACTTGATACGGCCGGTTTGGAGTCTCCTCTGAGAGGAGTAGATGAGTTGAATTATCTATTATCGCAGTATTTTCATTGTGAAATAGAGGTTGTTCAATATGAGTTGAGCTTCGAGAATGTGGAGGAGATCTTTCACTATATAAAAAAGAGTGGAGTCTCAGGGGGACGCAATGCCCTGAGTTACAAAGAGATAAAACAGCTTATGCGAGAATATCCATCCAAGGTATTAGAGTTTGAGGTCTTGTTCGCACGTAGTTAAGAATTTAGGTGCTTTTGAGAGCAATATATTGTTTATATGATGGGGACAGGGTGTCGACAAAGAGCTCTTTATCGATAAACTACTTGTTTTTTTTACGGGAAGCTTTAGCCATTTTGGCTTTTTTCTTTGCCTTGGCTTTTTGTGTGGCGGATTTACTTTTACGTTCTCCGGCCGTCTGTTTTTCATTGGGATCATCTTTTGATCCAAAGCTGTTTTTTTGAGTACGTGCTAAAAAGGCGAGTTTGACGCCATCATCCATCTCTACACTGGAAGTATTTGATCGTGACATAAGGTTTCCTAACTAATTGAACTTTATAAATAGAAGTTTTCTACTTAGAAAGGTCAATTAATCCGCCGAAGCGGATCAATTAGTCATCACCGCCAAAAATACCCAGTAGGTGAAGCAGAGATGTAAAGATGTTCAAGAAATCAAGATAGAGTGCAATAGCGCCGTCAATCGGTGTTTCATATGCACCACGGATGATGTTCTGTGTATCATAGACAACCAAGATACTGAATAAGAACACAACCGCCGCTGAGATCATGATGCTAATAAGCGGACTACCAAGGAATAGGTTGACCAAAGAGAATCCGATGACAACAAACAGGGCAATCATTAAAGGCTTACCGTAACCGGTGAAATCTTTAGTGGTTTTGATAGCAAAGAAAGACATTGCACCGAAGATGACGGATGTCATTGCAAAGGCATTACCAATAATGGTACCACCGCCACTCATACCTAATGTACGTGCCAATAAAGGAGCAAGCATAATTCCTGTCATCAATACGAAACCGAACATAACAACAAGGTTAATACCTGGTTTTCGCTTGACAGCAAACAAACCAAAAAGTAAAGCAAACTCCAAGATGACAAGTGGGATAAACCACGCTTGGATTGTTGCTGCAAATGGAATTGACACATATGCACCAACAGCACCAGCCATCATTGAAGCTGCAAACAGTTTATATGTTTCTTTAACAAATGAAACAAGTTTACCCTCGCTACGTACACCTACATCTTGATAATGAGATTCACGTGCGTAATCGCGATCATATAGACCCATGTTTAAATCCTTTTAATTTTAAAATTATATATTGATGTGATTATACCAAAAATGAGAACCATATATTGTATATATAATATACAGATCGGTAATGATATGAAAACATCTTATTAATACTTGAGAATATAACAGGGTGATGTGTGTAAATTGTGTGTATAAAGTAGATGATAAATAACAAATTAAAACGCTATAAATATCTAAAATATACAAACTGAAATAAATTCCAAAATTCCTTGAAAAAACCCTTGACATAGAAAACCAATTCACGTATAATTCCCGTCCACAAACACAGAGACCA
>JBFEYO010000155.1:0-4565 GCA_041562075.1 Sulfurimonadaceae bacterium
TGGCGGAAGTGGATGGTGTGGATTTTGATATTGCTTTAAAGAATCATCTTCTTTTTACGCAAATTGATGATCAGGTAACGGTCGCTTTGAGCCAAAACCGTCTGATCGAGAGTACCAATTATCTGAATAAACTTCACCTTGAAGCTCCGGTAGTGATCCTGGATGAGATCTCTTATGAGCGTCTGTATAATAAATATCTTGAGACGAAGACGGACCGTGAGATCGCTTCGATGAAGGACGAACAGCATGAGGATGATATCAGTGAAGAGGAGCTCTCCCTGGATGAGTTCTTGCGTACATCTTCAGATATTCTCACTTCAGAAGAGTCGGCTCCTATTATTAAATTTGTCAACGCACTCTTTTATCAAGCAGTCAAGAAAAAAGTCAGTGATATTCATATCGAGACCCATGAATCCAAGGGTGAAGTACGTTTTAGATCGGATGGGGTCTTGTATAAAAATGCGGATATGGATCGAAAGGTTATTGATCTGGTGATCTCACGTATAAAAGTTGTTTCCAATCTGGATATCTCGGAGAAGCGTCTTCCTCAGGATGGTCGTACCCAGGTGCGTATTGCCGGAGAGAATGTGGATATCCGTGTCTCCGTGCTACCGACTTTTTATGGAGAACGGGTGGTAATGCGTATTTTGATGCAGGGAGATCAGATCCCTCAACTTGTGGATCTTGGCTTTAACTCTCAGATGATCCAGCGCTTTGAGAAGGTGCTTGCCTCTTCCCACGGGATTATCTTGGTGACCGGTCCGACAGGGTCGGGTAAGACAACAACCCTGCATTCGTTCTTGCAGCATGTAGCGACGCCGGAGCAAAATATTATCACCGTAGAGGATCCGGTGGAGTACAAGGCGGCCAATATCAACCAGATTCAGGTAAATGAGAAGGTGGGGTTAACCTTTGCATCGGCATTGCGCTCCATCTTGCGTCAGGATCCGGATACGATTATGATTGGGGAGATACGGGATGAGGAGACGGCCCAGATAGCCGTACGTGCTGCATTGACAGGACACCTGGTGTTTTCTACGCTGCATACCAACTCAGCCGCAGCAACCCTAACCCGGTTATCGGATATGGGGATTGAGCCCTTTTTGATCTCTTCGTCTTTATTGGGTATTCTGGCACAGCGTCTGGTACGTAAACTCTGTCCTTCGTGTAAGCAAGAAGATGAGACAGCGGAGAAGTATCTGCAAGAGTATGACCTGCCTAACGGTACCATATTGTATAAAGCTCTGGGGTGCGAGAAGTGTAGCTATAGCGGTTATATGGGACGCGAAGCACTTGGAGAGCTTTTGATCATGGATGATGGTCTAAGACAGCTCTTAAAGACAACTACCAACGAGGTAGATATACGAAAATACTCCCTTTCCGTCGGTTTGAAGACCATCCCGATGCAGCTTAAAGAGTTGCTTTTACAGGGGGATACATCCCTGGATGAGGCGATTAGAATTGGATTGCATGAGAGCAACTAAGGGGAGCTCTCCCTATCGACCAAATAGAGAGGGGTTTACACTTATCGAGGTGATGGTAGCCGCTATCTTGATCTCAGTGGTGGGACTATCCATGCTTCAGATGCATAATAACAGTACACAAATGAGTTATAAAATGCATAATAAGTTTAAGTACTCTGATTGGACCCTGATGGCGGCCTTTGAGCATAAGCTGGAAAAGACCACTAAAAACACAAGTTTTTCCAACTTGAGCAAAGAGTTTAATATTGACGAGCGTGATATACGTAATGCATTCAATGTCAAAACGAGGATAAGCTCGGAGCAGTTTAAGCGTATCAGCGCGTCGGATATGATGAAGGAGATCGAGGATCAGGCCGGTGAGGATGAAGGGATCAATCCCATCTATGACGGCTTGCGGCTGGAGGTGTATCAGGAGCATGTAGATATTCAGAATGAGACGTACTCCCTTTACAGGATACTCAAGCCATGAAGAAGGCATTTACCCTTATAGAGTTGATGATCTCCATTCTTCTTTTAGCCCTGATTGTGACCTTTTTGTATCAGTCAGTCGCCCAACTTCAAAGTTCAAATCAACAGTTTTTACAAAAGAGCGAGACGACGGAACTTCGTGAAGGTGTGTTGAAGCTTCTGTATAATGATCTGATCAACGCCCAGGATATCAAATGGAACAATGAGGCCGGAAATCTTGACACCATTGTCATACATACCTCAAACTCTTTGCACAATATGAGTCAACCCCATGTACGTTATCATGTATACGGGGACAAGGTGTTGCGGCGTGTTGAATTTCCTGAAGAGAAGATGGATTTTATTAATGACCGTTTTCGTTTTAATGATATGATTGAAGAGGTAAAACTATTGCGAATTTATGAGCACAAGGGGCATTACCTCTTTAATCTTAAAGCTAAGGGGATTGAAGATATTCATCTGGATATCATTCCCCCGGCATTTTTGAGTGAAAAGCCTAAAGAAAAAATCCCTTCGTCCGGTAATGACAATAACGCGACGAAGGAAGGGGAAGCTTAGCATGTTGGGTGTACGCAGAGCCTTTACCTTGATGGAGCTTATGATCATCATTGTTATCATCGGTATTGTCTATGCGATGGCCCTTTCGAGTTTTAAGATCCCTGACCCCAAGAAGTTGGAGAGTTTTTCCATGTTGGATCTGCCGGAGTATCTACGAAAAAACTATCCCCTGACGGATACGAAACTCGTCTGCTTTGAGCCTTGTGGAAGTTGTAAGGTCCTGGTGGATGGTGAATGGATGGAAGATGAGATAGAGCTTTTTGACTCCAGCGATGTCCGTGCCTATACTCTGGATGTCAAAGGCTACGCCAGTCAGAAAGTGTTTGCGCCCCATGATATGAATGATGCCTATAAAGAGGCCTGTTTTATCCTGCATAAACGGGTCAATGATGCTATTGAACCCATTGTTCTTGAAGCCAATAAGCAGTTTATCTATTATCAGGCAGGATATGAAAAAGCAAAGGTCTATACTTCGCTTTCACAGATAGAAAACGAGTATACACAAACATTAGAGCGCATAAGGAATGAACGTTGATTTTCAAATATAAGGGATTTAATGAGCATGGACGCAAGGAGAAGGGCACACTTGAGGCTTCATCCTTGGAAGAAGCCAAGCTCAAGCTCAAGGCCCGGTCCATCCTCTATGAGAGTGTCACAGAACAGAAAAGTTCCCTCTTTCAAAATGTCAAAAATATGCGGCCAAAGAAGGTGCCAAACAAGATCCTGATTAACCTTTCCCGCGAGATCGCCGCGTATATCCGTTCGGGGATGACAATTGTCAATACCACCAAACTTTTAGGAAATCAATACAGGGATAATCGACCGGTCGCTCTTTTCCTTTCGAGTATTTCTACCTTCTTGGATGAGGGAAAAAGCTTCCATGCTGCGCTGGAATCTCAAAGTGTCTATACGCTTCCGCATTTTTATAAACAGTCTATCAAGGTGGCTGAAGAGCGCGGGGTGATGGATGATGTGCTGATTGAACTTGCCCGTTTTATGAAGGAGCAGGAGAGGCTGAACAAAGAGGTGGGATCGGCTCTGTTTTATCCGGGCTTTATGATTCTGGTAGCCATCGGGGCGATCAGTTTTATGTTCGCTGTCGTCGTACCGCGTATTACGGATATCTTCAAGCAGATGAAGCAGGAATTACCACCTATTACGGAACTGGTCATCGGGATAGGGAACTTTATGGGAGAGCATTTTCAGTTGATGGGAATCATATTTGTACTCTTTGTCCTCGGCTTTACCTATATGATGAAGCGTTCGAAGGCTTTTAAATACAGTGTGGATACCCTGAGTCTTCGTGTACCTCTGTTTGGAGAGATCATTAAAAAGAGTGAACTGGGGCGTTTCTCATATATGAATGCTCTGCTGATCCGCTCGGGGGTACCGATGGTTCAGTCCATCAATCTCTCCTCGCAGATCTTAAAAAACAGCGTGATTTCGGGTATCTTGCAAAAATCAGCAAAGAGGGTGGTGGAGGGATCCCGCCTCTCCACAGCCTTGGCAGTAGATGAGAAAGTCGTAGGCATAGGGTTTATTCAGTCTATTGCCCTGGGAGAAGAGACCTCAAATGTACCTGAAGTTATGAGTAATGTAGCGGATCTCTATTTTGAGGACAACCGTGACAAGATCGGTATTCTACTCTCTTTGATGGAGCCGATGTTAATGCTCTTTGTCGGAGGGATTATCGGGGCGATTGTGATTGCGATGCTCTTGCCGATCTTCTCGATGAATATAGGTTAAGATGAAACGTCCTGCCATTGCCTTGATGCTTACGCTGATGATGCTGCTGGCTATGAGTGCCTCCTTGAGTATCACTTTTGCTCTGTTTCAAAAGAGCTTTAAGAGCTATAACAGTAACAGTTTTCGGGTGCAAAGCGCTGTATTAATGGTGGATGCCGTGAATATTATGCATGCTCTGGCCAAGGATGTGGGAGAGTCTCCGGAAGCCTTTGATCTCCTGGTGCAAAGTGCCGAGGAGTTACCTCTTCAGGTCGGGAATGTTGATATGGTGATTCGTATCCGTCCCAAAGCGGCCAAATTCAATATCAA
>JBFEYO010000156.1:0-4535 GCA_041562075.1 Sulfurimonadaceae bacterium
GATGGGTACGGCATTTATTGCAACGGATGAATGCAAGGTCCCCCAGAGCTATAAGGAAGCTATCATCACCGCGCGTAAAGAGGATATTGTACGATCAACAAACCTGACAGGGGTGGAGGTGAGTGTAATCAATACCCCTTATATTAAGGCTATGGGGCTTCATCCCAAAGGGATTTTAGCATGGATGCTGAGACAATCCCGCTTGAAAAAAATTGCCCGTTTTGTATTGATGCTGCGCTCGCTTAAGAACCTTAAAAAGATGCTTAAGGGTACATCCGAACATGAAGGCTTCTTTCAAGCGGGTAAAAGTGTGGAAGGGATCACAAAAATACGAAGTGTATCGGAAGTCATTAGGGAGCTTGTAGGCCCTTAGGCAATGCCCTTTTCCTGCATGACTTGAATGACCAGGGGAAGCACATTATGGCTCTTGGTCTTATTGATAAAATCATCTGCTCCCAGTGCACGGGCTTCACGTTTGTTGTTCTCTCCGGTCATGGAAGAGTTGATGATGATAGGAATATTGGCCGTCTCCTTACTCTGCCTTAGAAGCTTGGTGACGGTAAAGCCGGACATCTCCGGCATTTCGATATCGGTGATGATTGCGGGGATGATACTTTTATCAGGCATGGCGTTGATGTGTTCCATCAAGAGCTTGCCGTTATTGAAGATACGGTGTCTGATATTGGCATTGTTCAGGATCTCATGCAGATGACGCTGGGCGACCTTGGAGTCCTCAGCGATCAGGATCTCCCCATCTTTGAGTTTTTGGGGAATCTTAAGTTCTTTGATATTCTCCGGGGATTGTCGCACGTCCACCATTGCTGCGGGGATGACATCTGCCAGCAGCTGTTCAAAGTCCAGGACCATACAGATACTGCCGTCTTCAAGACGGGTGTCGTTGACAACCTTGGCATGGTTATTGACATTATAACTGTCCGGGGCATGCATATCAGACCAGTTTTTCTTGATGACACGGTGCGCCTCGAGGATACGTAGACCGATGATGATCCCGTTAAAGTCACAGATCAGCAGGCGAGAACGTTGGATGTCCTCTTTGGAAAGTTGGTGACCGAGCCATTTGGGAAGGTTTAAGATCGGGATCTGCACACCGCGCAGGACGATGGTACCTTCCAAAAGAGGATGGGCAGCAGGGATCTGTGTCAGGAAATGGTTCTTGGCTTCGACGACTTCGCGGGTCTTGAAGACATTGATGGCATAGAATGAAGCGTCCTCGTCCGAGGCTGCCTTAAAGACGAGCAGTTGTACCTCATTGTTTTTGGCAAGCTGTGTGGCTGCGTCTACCTGGTCGATCAAAGACATGGTGCGTTTCTCCCTTGTACATCGTAAGCATAATGAATGATTATAGCATATAAAACCGTAAAACACTTAGTCAGCTTGGTCGTAAAAAAGATTCGGAAGAAGTCGATGGTTTTGAGCTTAAGGGGATACTTTTTACGGGGGGTTTTGGTATAATCATCTTATGAAAAATATAATTTTATGGATGACTTTTTTATCCCTTCTGCAGGCTTCGGAATATTATGCCAAGGCAGAACCGTATCGCACCTATCTTTTGCAGGCGAATGTACATGGACTGATCGTGCAGGCGGATGAGGAAAAAGAGGGACGACTGCTTGGAAAGCGGGACTTTTTACGCATCGATGATGAGCTGGATCAAAAAGAGTTGAAGCTGTTGCGACAGAAAAAGCAAAACCTTCAGGTCAGTCTGGATCTAAACCGAAGGATGGCACAAAACCTTCGCCGGATGATCGAGAAAAAGAGTGAGAACTATGAGCGTATCAAAGATCTTCCGATCAAGTCCAGTGTAGAAAAAGATAAGGAGTTCTTTGATCTTGCTTCAACACAGAATCAGGAACTTGCGACCCTTGAGAAGATAGAGACGATCGGTTCACAGCTGAATGACACACAATTGCGTCTTGAACAGCTGGCGCGTTCGATCTCAGACAAGCGTTTGAACGCAGAAGGTATGATTCTGTATAAGCTCTACGTGAAAAAAGGGCAGGTGGTCAATGCGGGGATGAATCTGGCAGAGGTCGCGGATATCTCGAGGGCGAAGTTGATCATTTACCTAAGCGCGGCTGCGCTAGAAGAGGTGAAGGGAAAAAATATCTATCTGAATGATGTGAAAACCGATTATGCGATCGACAAGATATGGCCTTTGAGCGATGCGGAACATATCTCTTCTTACAGGACGGAGATTGTGATCAAGGCGCCGGAGCGTTTTTCAAGCCTCTATAAGATTGAATTTAAAGACAAATAAGGAAAAAATTATGAGTACACCATTACAAGAATTAGAAAACCAGTTTATTATTCCGACTTACGGACGAAACTATACCAACTTTGTTTCGGCAAAGAATGCTACCCTTACCGATGATGAAGGGAAGAATTATATTGATTTTACTTCCGGTATCGGCGTGGTCAGTGTGGGGCATGCGAATGAGCGTGTCTCACAGACGATCTGTGAGCAGGTCAACCGCATCACGCATATCTCAAACCTGTATGTGATAGAGCCTCAGGTGAAGTGTGCGGAACGCATCGTCAAGCAGAGCGGATATGATATGCAGTGCTTCTTCGCCAACTCCGGTGCAGAGGCCAATGAGGGAGCGATCAAGATCGCTCGCAAATATGGAGAAGTCGGGGGTGAGAGTAAACGCTACAAGGTGATTACTCTGGACCAGTCTTTTCACGGACGTACCATCACGGCACTTAAAGCAACGGGACAAGAGGCGATGCACAACTATTTCGGTCCTTTTCCCGATGGTTTTGCCTATGCCAGTGATATCGATGCGATCGAGGGTATGCTGGATGATCATACGGTAGCCGTTATGATCGAGCTGGTCCAGGGAGAAGGCGGTGTTCAGCCACTTGACAAAGCCAAGGTGCAAGCCCTGGCCAAACTGCTCAAATCCAAGGATGTCTTGTTGATTATTGACGAGGTACAGACCGGTGTATACCGAACAGGTGAGTTCCTGGCATCCAATGTGTATGAGATTGAGCCCGATATCATCACACTGGCAAAGGGGCTTGGCGGGGGTGTACCTATCGGTGTGGTCATGACTTCTAAAAAGGATGTTCTGAAGGCGGGCGATCATGGGTCCACCTTTGGAGGGAACTATCTCTCAACGTCTGCGGCAAACACGGTAATGGATATCCTCTCTGATCTGAAAGATTCCGGTGAGCTGGATCGCAGTTTTATCAAGTTCGAGACGCAGCTGGAAGCCCTGTATGCCAAATATACCAACCTGTTTACGAGCAGTGTCGGGTTCGGGATGATGCGAGGCTTGCGGGTCAAGGATGCAGACACCCTGGCGCAGATCATCAAAACCGCTCATGAGCACGGTGTACTTGTGTTGAAGGCAGGGCGAAATACCCTGCGTCTTCTACCGCCATTAACGATCAGCGATGCAGAGATAAGCGAAGGATTCAAACGTCTTGATGAAGCACTTAGCACTCTCTAGTCTGCTCCTTTGTACACTCCTCACAGCTGAGGAGTCTTCCCTTGAGTCGTACATCTCGGAACTGAAGGTTCAGGAGTTTTCTCATGATTATGAGAAATCCCTGCTGGAAAAGAAAAAGCTTCGTGACTCATGGATACAACCCCTTCAACTGCGTTATACGATCTCCAAGCGCAACCCTTATAACGAACTGGGAGCCGAGGAACAAAAAGCACAAAATGCTGCTATTGTAATGGATCAGCCCATCTTTCGAAGCGGCGGGATCTATTACGGGATCAAGTTTGCCGAGGCCAGTTATCTCTACAACCGTTACAGCATCGACGTGGCCAAGCGTAAACTGATAAAAGAGGCTGTCTCACTGCTGATTCAGATCAAGCAGACAGAGCTTAGCATTGCCAAACAGAAGCTTCAGATCGATAACTCACGCATCAATCTTGAACAGAAAAAAGAGCAGTACCTTAATGGCCAGCTGGATTCGGGGTTTTTGAACAATGCCATTATCGAGAAAAACCGGGTCACACAGGTGCTATATGATCTGCAAACGAACAAGGAAAGGCTTATTTCCAAGTTTGGAGCCATCAGTGATCTCTCCTATCAGGATGCTAGGGTGCCTCATCTGGATCTGATTGAAGAGGATGCCTTTATCGAGGAGAATATTGATATTTCTCAGGTAGAGAGTGAGGGAGAGATGAACCTTTATAACACAAGTGTCACTCGCGCAAAATATCTTCCGAGTATCAGTATTACGGCGGGGTACAATTGGGACAAAAACGAGAACCTCTCCTTTGCGGGAAACGGTTCGATCACCAATGAAACGGCTTATTATAATTACGGGCTAAAAGCGACTATGCCGCTGGATTTTAATACCTTCAGAGATATCGAATCCGCACGGGTGGAATATCTCAAGTCATTGGTGCTTGTCGATGATAAGAAGCGGGAGATGCATGCCCTGTACGAGCAGGTGACGCAAAACCTTGAGAATTTTCAAAAGAAGATCGAACTCTCCATTGATAATGCCAAACTCTACGCTCAGCTGCTGGATGACACGACCCAGCTGTATAA
>JBFEYO010000157.1:0-4473 GCA_041562075.1 Sulfurimonadaceae bacterium
GCATATCACCCTTGGCGGTAAGTTGACCGCAGAGGGCGAAGAGGGGTACTCGGTACTAAAGAGTATTCCGCTTATCTATGCCAAGTATTATGTTGAGTCATTGATGCTCGAGTATAAGCGGATGAAGAAAGCGGGGGAGAGCTTTGAACGTTTCCATGATCGTGTTCTGGCCCAGTACTCCCGTGCTTACCTGGGGTTTATGATGGTTCTTAACAGTTATTTCAGAAGGCACCATATTGATTTGGCGGTTGAACTCAGTACGGAAGTCTCGACAGGGAAGAACGAGGAGTTTGAACTGTTTGATATGGGAAGAAGACTGTATGTGAGGCTTTTTGAGAAGGAACCTTACAGCAATTATGAGCATTTTGCTCCTGCTCCAAGGGAAAAACTTCAAGCGCTTAAAGCAGGTGAAGGGGTAGATGAGGTTCTTGCAGAGATGATCTATAAGATGATACACCCGGATAAGGATCAGCGTGCCTGTGTCTTCTCGGAGTTGATCGAGACAGTTAGCTATTAGGTTGTTTTGAATTTGGTTTAAAAGTTGATATACTTGTGTGAAAATGTTAAAAGGGTTTTTGCATGATCTATCTCATAGGCTTTTTTTTAGTCTTTATTCTTATTTTGTTGGTAGTGATTATATTTGTATTTAAAAGATCCAAGCCGCAAAGCCATGAAACACCCCTAAGTGAAATACCTGAAGAGGTTACGATTTCAGACCTGATCAAGACGCTTAAAACAGAAAAAAAAGATAAGTCAAAGGTGGAGAAGACGCTTTCGACCATGGTAAAAAGTTTTCCTTTTCCGCAAAATGAGTATGATGCAAATGAACATTTTAAATATGTCTATTTTTACGCAAAAAACCCTTTGACAGATGCGAAGATGATCGTCAATATGCAGCACCGTCTGAGCGAGGCTAATCCGAAATATGCCAAACAGATCGAGACCTTTCAGATGCAGGGTGTAGAGTCACGAAAATAACACTTCACTTTAAGACATAAGCCCTTGTAAAGTAACTTTTGAATATAATTCCCAAATTTTATACAATCAAAGGGCCTTGATGAGCAAACGAGTTTTAGTTAAGTTTTCCGGAGAAGCGTTGGCCGGCGAAAACGGACATGGGATTGACACTCAGATTCTAAAATATATTGCTGATGAGATTAAGTCACTGGTAGATGCCGGTATTGAGGTGGGTATCGTTATCGGTGGCGGTAATATCATTCGCGGTGTGACAGCGGCTCAAGACGGTATCATCCGCCGTACGGCAGGAGACTATATGGGAATGCTGGCAACGGTGATCAACGCTGTCGCGATGCAAGAGGCCTGTGAACACGCCGGGATGAAGGTACGTGTTCAAACAGCCATCAAGATGGAGCAGATCGCTGAGCCTTATATCCAACGCCGGGCAGTCCGTCATCTGGAAAAAGGGCGTGTCGTGATCTTTGCAGCGGGTACAGGTAACCCGTTCTTTACGACAGACACGGCAGCCACCCTTCGTGCGGTAGAGATCAATGCCCAGTGGATCATCAAGGCGACCAAGGTCGACGGTGTGTATAACAAGGATCCGAACAAGTATAATGATGCGGTCAAATATGATTCTTTGAGTTATGATCAGGCACTGCATGATGAGATCAAGGTGATGGATGATACGTCGATTGCTTTGGCGAAAGACAACTCACTTCCGATTATTGTGTGTGATATGTTCAAAGAGGGTAACCTGCTTGATATCATTAATGGAAACATGAACAACTGTTCAATCGTACAATAGAAATTACATCAGGAGATAAACATGAGATTAGAAGAATTAACAGCAAAAGCTTTAGAGCGTACAGGTGCAGACCGTTACCAGTTGGCAATCGCCGTAGCAAGACGTGCAGATGCACTTCAAGATGGTGAATCAAGTAAATTGAACGTAGACCCAAAAGCGTACAAACCAGCAGACCTTGCATTGATGGAGATCGCTGAAGGTGTGATCTCTATCAAAGGTTTCCAGCAGGCATAAGCTAAAAGACGAAGGGCAGGGTTTAGAGTGAAACAAACGATTGAGACCCTTCGTCATATCCATGACCTGGAGGAGGCCAAGGCATTCTTTGATCAGAAGGTGAATCCCTCTGAGATCGTAAAGAAAGCCCTGGCCTTCTCTGAAGAAGCACACACCGGGCAAACCCGAAAGAGCGGTGAGCCTTATATCATTCACCCCATTTTAGTATCTACCATCGTATCGAGCATCTCTGAGGATGAGGCAATGGTCATCGCGGCACTGCTGCATGATGTCGTTGAAGACACTAAGCTCAATATTGAGCAGATCAGTGAAGAGTTCGGTGAAGATGTGGCTCATCTGGTGGAGGGTCTGACGAAGATCGATAAGATCAGGGATTCAGAACTTGTTTCTTCGGACTCTGATGAGAAACTGGTAGTATCGGCGCTCTCCTTTAGAAAGATGTTGATCGCATCTATCCATGATGTTCGTGTTCTTGTCGTTAAGCTCTGTGACCGACTGCATAATATGCTGACCCTGGATGCACTTCCCGAGAGTAAGCAGCACCGTATTTCAGAAGAGACGATGGTCGTATATGCTCCTATCGCCCATCGTCTGGGAATGTCTAGTATAAAAAATATCCTGGAAGATTTGAGTTTTCATTATATTTTTCCGGAGGATTCTGAGCGGATAAACAATTATCTCAAGGAGAACTTCCAGGAGATCCATATGAACTTTAACGAGTTCATTGACAAGGTCACGAAGACCATGATCCAAAACGGTTTTCACGAGGACGATTTTGAGATCAAAAGCCGGGTTAAACACGCCTATTCGATCTATCTCAAGATGCAGCGAAAAGGGATCACGATTGATGAAGTACTGGATCTTTTAGCCATCCGTATTCTGGTAAAGGATCCTCTAGCCTGCTACAAGGTACTTGGGATCATGCATCTGCATTTTAAACCCCTCTCCTCGCGTTTTAAGGATTATCTGGCTATAGCCAAGGATAACGGTTATCAAACCCTGCATACAACGGTCTTTGACAATGCTTCGGTTTTTGAAGTACAGATCCGTACCTTTGAGATGCATGAGACGGCGGAACTGGGTGTTGCGGCCCATTGGAAGTATAAGGATGGAGAGTCCAGTGTCAATCTGGAATGGATGCAGAACCTGCAGTTCCAGGGGGATACGGTCGAAGAGTTTTATGAATTGGTTAAAAATGATCTTTATAGCGAAGATATCCTCATTTTTTCACCAAACGGGGATGCCTTTACCCTTCCAAGGGGTGCGGTTGCCCTCGACTTTGCCTATGCCGTGCATACGGAGATCGGGAATCGGGCCATCGGCTGTATGATCAATAAGTCCAAGGCTACCCTGCTGACAGAATTGAAAAACGGGGATCTGGTAAGCATTGAGACGGCTGAAGAGGAAGTGACACGCTGTTCGTGGATCGATACGGTAAAGACCTCCAGGGCAAAGAGCAGTATGCGTCTGATCTGTAATCATCGTCTACGTCATATCAACACTCTCAGCGGGATCAATATCCTCGCAAGTATCTTGAAACTTAATCAGTCACGGATCATTGAGTGGCTGGAAAAAAATAAGTTGATGGATAGCGTGTGCAGGGTGGCTTCAGACAGTGAGTATCTTAGAGTCTTGCTGCGCTCCTATTTGGAGGATATTCAACAAAACAGTCGCTTTGAGAGCTTTTTAAAACGCCATAAGTTCAAGGTGAAGGATTATTTCTTTGGGGCGGTCCAGATCGCTTCAAACACCTCCATCAGCGATATGGTGTTTGATTATTGTTGTCACCCCAAGGCAGGGGATGAAGTGATCGCCTTTAAGGTTGGGAACAAGGCGCATCTGCATCATAAGCTTTGCTTGCATGCCTATGATCTGATTGAAGCAGAGACCCCGATGCTTAGTGTGCATTGGAGTACACAAAAGGTCTTCCATTATCATCTGATCGTCAGTCTGCGCAATACCAAGGGTGCCTTGGCCAGCTTCTTACAACATCTGGCGAAGATGGAGATCGATCTGATCAGTATCGAACTGGGTAAGGAGAGACAGACCCATGTACACTATTGTGAGATAGAGATGCAGTCCCTTGAGGGAGATTTGATAAAATTGCGTAAAAAGATAGATACTAAATATAAGGTAATACAGCTCATCCGAACCGATGATGCATATAGATAAAGGATAAGATAGATGATAGAAACTGCTTTAAAAGAGATCTGCCGCGGAACAGCGGAGATTATTGATTTAGAAGGTATTGAGAAAAAGGTTAAGAAGTTTTATGAAGACGGTACACGCTATACGGTTAAGGCGGGGTTTGATCCAACCGCTCCGGACCTTCACCTGGGGCATACGGTACTTCTTCAAAAGCTGGCAACCTTTCAAAAATACGGTGCAGACGTTCAGTTTCTGATCGGAGACTTTACGGCAAAGATTGGGGATCCAACCGGTAAGAGCGTGACTCGTAAGCAGCTTAGTGATGA
>JBFEYO010000158.1:0-4445 GCA_041562075.1 Sulfurimonadaceae bacterium
GCGACAAATGATACCCACTATACCTATCCTGATGATGCCCAGTATCATGAGGCCTTCATGTGTATCGGGATGAATAAACTGTATGATGATCCCAACCGCATGCGTCACTCGGTGCATGAGTTTTACCTCAAGTCCCCGGAGCAGATGGGACGGCTTTTTGCAGATATTCCCGAAGCTATTTACCATACTCAGGAGATCGTCAACAAAGTTGAAGATTTTGTGCCGATCGTACAGCGTCCGACACCGCCAAACTTCAAGTTTACCATGGAGTATGCCCAAGAAGAGGGCTTGAACATCAATAATGAAGATGATGTGCTCTCTGCTGATGCCAGTCCGGAAGAGAGAGAAAAAGCGCATTCTGCGGCGGATAAGAATGATGCAGAGTATTTTATTCATCGCTGTAAGGTCGGTCTTGAAAATCGTCTGCAACATGTTCCCGAAGAACGTCATCAGGAGTACAAAGAGCGTCTGGAGTTCGAGATGAACATCATCAACTCCATGAAATTTCCGGGATACATGCTGATCGTTTGGGATTTCGTGAAAGTAGCCAAGGAGATGGGGATCGCTGTCGGTCCGGGTCGCGGGTCCGCTGCGGGAAGTCTGGTGGCCTATGCCCTGGATATCACCGATATCGACCCGATGAAGTATGAGCTGCTTTTTGAGCGTTTCTTGAACCCCGAGCGTGTCTCCATGCCCGATATCGATATGGACTTCATGCAGGCACGTCGTGGAGAGATCATCGAGTATGTGGTGCAGAAGTATGGACGCGACCAGGTGGCGCAGATCATCACCTTCGGTTCACTGCTGGCCAAAGGGGTCATCCGTGACGTTGCCCGTGTATTGGACATGCCGCTTTCACAGGCCGACAAGATGGCCAAACTCATTCCTGACGAGTTGGGGATCACGCTGAATGGAAAGATGAAGAAGGGTGAACTCATACCGGGAGCCTTTCAAAAGGAGCCGAAGATCCAGGAGCTTATCGAGATGGACCCTGCGGCTAACCGGGTGTGGGAGTTTTCAAAACGTCTTGAGGGCTTGAAACGAAATGCGGGGATGCACGCCGCAGGTGTGGTTATCTCCAATGAAGAGTTGTGGAAGAAAACTCCGATCTATAAGCCTTCGGGGGAGAACACCTTTGTCACCCAGTACTCCCTGAACTACCTTGAAGATGTGGATCTGATTAAGTTTGACTTCCTTGGTCTGAAGACTCTGGATGTGATCGACGGTGCGATCAAGCTGATCAAGAACCGTTATGATGTGGATGTCAACTGGAACGAGATCAATGAGAATGATCCGAAGGTATATGATGTGATCCGTAGCGGTAATACCATCGGAATGTTTCAAATCGAGTCTTCGGGAATGCAGGATCTGAACAAACGTCTGAAGCCCGATAGTTTTGAGGACCTGATCGCGGTCTTGGCCCTGTATCGACCGGGGCCGATGGAATCGGGGATGCTGGACAGTTTTATCGAGCGTAAACACGGACGTGAAGCCATTGAGTATACCTTCGATACGATGGAGCCTATTTTGGAAAACACCTATGGGGTCATCGTGTACCAGGAGCAGGTCATGCAGATCGTACAGACTATCGGGGGCTTCTCTCTGGGGTACTCGGATATTATCCGTCGTGCCATGGGTAAGAAGAAGGATATGGCGGTGTATAACGCCGAGTTCTCTGAAGGTGCGCAGAAGCAGGGCTATGATTATAAGACCGCATCGGAGCTATTTGATCTGATCGAGAAGTTTGCAGGGTATGGTTTTAATAAATCCCACTCGGCGGCCTACGCGATGGTCACCTTCCAGACGGCCTGGCTGAAGACCTACTATCCGCAGGAGTTTATGGCGTCATTGCTGACCTCAGAAAAGGATAATACGGATAAAGTCGTCAAGTATATCGATGAGGTCAAACGCATGGGGATCGAGCTCTCTCCTCCGGATATCAACGATTCCCAGTTGGAGTTCTCTGCGACGAAGAAAGATGATCAGGATGTGATCCTTTTTGGACTGGGTGCGATCAAGGGTGTGGGTGAAGCCGCAGTCGAATCCATTCTGGAAGTACGTGAAGAGCGTCCTTTTGATGATATGAAGGATTTCGTAAACCGAATCGAGCCTAACAAGGTGAATAAACGGGTATTGGAATCGGTGACGAAGTCCGGCGGGTTTGACCGTTTTGAGTTTTCAAGACGGGCCCTGCTGGAACAGATCGAGACCATTATTCAAACGGCCAAGGATGCTTCAGCTGCAAGAAAAAATGCCGTGGGAAGCCTCTTTGGAGATGATGCGGAGATCACTGAAGTCGATCTGAAGCTCAATAATGCACCGGAGTTTGAACTCAAGCAGATCCTGGAGTTTGAAAAGGATACTTTGGGCTTTTACGTATCAGGACACCCGCTGGATGATTATCGAGAAGAGATCGATCAGATGAACTATACACTGTCATCTGATATTGAGAATATCGCGGATGGTTCTACCGCGATTTTTATCGGTAAGGTCGAGGAGATCCAGAAAAAGGTCTCCAAGAAGGGGAACCAGTTTGGAATCGTGAACCTGATGGACTTTCACGGAAATATCGAGATGATGCTCTTTTCGGACAAGCTGGAGCAGTTGGAGCAGATGGATCTGGATGAACCGGTCGCCTTTAAGGTAAAGGTAACGCATACAGAGATGTTTACGCGTATTTCGGTAGTGAAGATCTTTACACTTAAAGAGGTGAAAAAAGAGGCGAAGAAGGTACAGACCAAGATCCGTGAGGTTCCGCAGGAACCATTGATCGTGACGGTAAGGTTGTCTCGAGACCTTGCCCGATTGGAAGAACTGTACCGTTTAATCCGTCAAAACCCGGGTACACGACAGCTCAAACTCTGTATCACTTCCAAGCTTCAAAACGTGGTGCTTGATTCTGCCATACGTGTGGATAACAAGATCATTCCGGAACTTGAAAAACTGATGGATGTGAATGTCGCCTGAGGTGATTATCGCTGCTCTGGCACGCCTGAATGGGCTTCTTGAAGCCAGATATCATCTGCATCAGAAGAAACTCAAGAAGTTTAAGCAGCTTCAGATGATGCTGGGAATTCTCTCTTTTTCCGTCTCCTTAGTGTTGTTTGTTATCTATCAGGCACCGCTGTTGCAGATGCTTTTTATTCTTGTGGGCTTCAACTTTTTATTTTTTGTAGGTTTTAAACCCCGAAGTGCCTATAACGAATCCAGTGTGAAAAAGATGATGCAGCAGGTCCTCTCCTTGCAGGTTTCTCTCAAGAAGTTTCTTGGTGGTGAAAGAGTCCTGTTTGATGGTGTTGAATGTGAGATGGATGAGGGTTGGATCTGTGATAAATGGGGCTTGTATAAGGAAGATGAACGTATTGATTATGGAGCATTCTTATATGATGAAAAGCTTAAGGGACTCTATATGGAGGCCTTAAGAAATAAAAGGTAAATCAGCCCTTGGCTATAATTGGAAAAATAGTATAGCTAAAGGGGGAGTCGGTGATATTTAAATCCAGTGTCATGGTATGTCTTATTACTTCGATATTGATAGCTGCTCCCCTACATCAGGCCGTTAAAGAAGTCAATGAGCAGAAGGTCAGGGCTTTACTCCAGAGTGGAAGTGATGTCAATGCACTGGACTCTTTTGGAAAGACGCCACTGCATTATGCCGCAGCTATCGGACGCTACTCCCTTGTCAAGACACTCATCGATCAGGGGGCGAACCCCACCATCAAAGACAAGGCACATAAAACGGCTCTGGTATATGCCATTGAAAAAAACCGTATCAAGGTTATCATTTATCTTAGTGACATTGTCAATAAGGCAAGTCAGATCGAAGAAGACCCCCTGTTTGTCGCGGCAAGAAATGGAGACCTCGATCGACTCTCCTATTTTTTAGCCCATAGGGATATCAACAGTGTCAATCAGGATGGGAAGAGTGCCTTGCATGTGGCCAGTGAGGCGGGACAGTTGGAAATTGTCAGTTTTTTACTCAAGCTGGGTGCATCCAGGGATCTTCTGGATTATGACGGGCGATCGGCGCTAAATTATGCTAAACTCTCGGGAAATAAAGCACTTGTTGAGCTACTGAGCCAACCATAGGTAAGAGATATGACACAGAATGATTTTAATAGCGGCCTTTTGAGTTTTTTACACGCCTCGCCGACACCCTTTCACGCGACATCGATGATGGCCGCATCTTTGGAAGATGCGGGCTTTGAGAAATTGAAAGAATCTGATACATGGGATTTGCAAGAGGGAAAGCGCTATTATCTAACACGCAACGATTCATCCTTGATCGCTTTTGTGTATGGAAATAAACCGCTTAGTGATAGTGGTATCTCAATGGTGGGAGCGCATACGGATAGTCCCTGTCTTAAATTAAAACCGAACACCGTCACCCATAAAAAGGGGTATATCCAGTTGGGAGTCGAGGTATACGGGGGAGCACTTTTAAA
>JBFEYO010000159.1:0-4421 GCA_041562075.1 Sulfurimonadaceae bacterium
AAGGCCAGTGGTGAACGCATGGGGTTTCATGAGCTGAAGCGTCATGTGTCCAACATCCTTAGCGGTCTGTATTCATTGGGCGGAAAAGACGATGTGGCACTGATTGAGAAATTGATCCAATTTGATGAAGGCTTCAAAGATTATAGTTATGAAGGTGTACCGGATATACGTATTTTGGTGTATAGGGGGTATCCCGTCATGGCGATGATGCGGCTCTCTACGGCACAAAGTGACGGAAAGGCCAACTTGCATCAGGGAGCCATCGGCGTAGGCATCAATATTTCTACCGGAGAAGCGATATCGGCGGTTCAGCACGACCGGCCTATACGAAAGCATCCGGATACGGACAAGGAGCTTTTGCACTTGAAACTTCCTTACTGGGAGAAGATTCTGGAGTTGGCGGCGGGTGCCTATGATATGACGAATCTGGGCTATCTTGGTGCGGATATTGTCTTGCAAAAGGATGAAGGACCGATGCTTTTAGAGTTAAATGCCCGTCCGGGACTGGCGATACAGATCGCCAATGAGACGGGTATGCTTAAACGCTTGAAAAAGGTTGATGAAGTGGCCGGTGAACATATGAATACCAGGGAACGTATTGCTTTTTCATTAAAACATTTTGGAGAGACGGATGATTAGGGTTTGTCTGCTAGTGTTGAGTTTGTTGAGTTTTTCTTACGGGGATATGGATCAACGGACGACGATTGGAGCAAGGGCTTTTGTGAAGCTTATTGACGGGGATATGGAGTTTTTGGCGCGTATCGATTCAGGCGCACGCATCACCTCCTTGCATGCGGTGAATATCAGGCTCGATGGTAAGAAAGGCTTGCTATATGCAAGCTCTCCGCAAAAGATATCGGGAATGCCTTTTCACGATAAGGTTAAGAATGAAGAGTATAAACAGCATATAGGCCGCGTCATTCTCTTTGACACGATGAACGAGCTTGGAGAAGTGAAACATCTGAAGGCGCGGGTGCATAATGTGGCAAAGGTGAGAAATGCCCAGGGAATCGAATATCGTTATGTCGTTCGTCTGGGATTGAAGTATAAAGGTGTAGTGAAATATAAAAGCGTCAATTTACGCGATAGAAGCAAGATGTCCTATAAGCTCTTGATAGGACGAAATTGGCTGAATGATGATTTTGTCATTAAAACAGATCTGCTAGAAGAGACTAAAAAATAAGCCCTTTGTCATAATCTTTCACTTCATTACAGCCAGAGAGGGGAAAATAGTAGTCTTCATTTTTATAACGAAAGTATTTGGTATTGTTAATCGTTACGATAGTGGCATTATTGGAGGATATCATGACGTAGGTCTCATATCCTGCCCGACAGAGCAAAAAGTTCTCTTTTGATGTATTGAAAAACTTTTCAAGTTCATTGGCCTGTAGACTAAAAGCCAAAAGAAGTGATAGAGTTAAGGCCTTCATACATCCTCCTTGCGGTAAAATCAATTCCCCCGTGATCCGGGTTTGATCGCTTCACTTTTGCCCTCTTTACATAAAGGGCACTCTTCCGGTGAGTACATCTCAAAAGTAAAATCCTCAAGGGCAAAAAATGGCAGGCCCTCAGGGAGTTTACAGTTGGATTTGCGCGTGACATCAGAGTTTTGACGTTCACAGAAACCGCGGTTGGCCAAAGCGGCAAAGCCGACGACCTTTCCACCCATGGCCTCAACGGCAGCAGCGGCCTCCATTGCAGACCCCCCGGTTGTGATGATGTCTTCACAGATCACGACGCGTTCACCCTCTTTGATCTCAAAGCCGCGACGAATAGTCATCTCTCCATCCACACGCTCGGCAAATATGGAACGTTTGTCAAGTGCAGTCGCCAGAGCAAAACCGGCGATCAGGCCACCCAAAGCAGGCGCACAGACAGTGTCTACCTCAAGACCGGAAGCATTGATCTGTTCAGCAACGCCTTCTGCCAGGATCTTGGCATTTTTAGGGTCTTCTAAAACCTTTGCAGATTGTAGATAAAATTGGGAATGATTGCCGGAGCTAAGTTTAAAATGGCCTTCAAGTAAAGCTTGGGCATCCATATATATCTTTTTTACGTTCATGGATTTTTCCTTTGGACAAAGTGAATGGTAAATGGTCAATAGTGAATAGAAAGAAGATGGATACAGAGGTATCCATTTACCATTTACCTTTCTCCATTCACCTTTTAAAAGTTTAGAGATTAAACTTTTAAGATCTCTGCTTCTTTGTCTTTTAAGATGGTATCGATTTTCGCAACGAATCCGTCAGTGATCTTCTGTATACCCTCTTGAGCAGCTTTTGACTCATCGGCTGTGATCTCTTTGTCTTTTTCAAGTCTTTTGATCTCGTTATTGGCTTTTTGTCTGTCGTTACGAACAGAGACCTTGGCATCTTCACCCATAGCTTTCATTTTCTTAACGGTGTCCTGACGCTGTTCTACCGTCATAGGAGGAAAGTTCAGAATGATTTTTTCTCCGTCAGAGTTCGGGTTGACACCGATATTTGCTTTGGAAATGGCAGCTTCGATATCGGCTACAAGAGGTTTTTCCCAAGGAGATACAACGATTGTCGTCGCGTCGGTAGCGATAACTGAACCAACTTGATCAAGGGCTGTTGGTGTACCATAATAGTCTATTTTGATCCCGTCAAGGATAGAGGTCATGACCTTACCCGTACGTAAGCTTTTAAAACTGTGATGAAGGTGGTCGATTGAACCTTCCATGTTTTGTTTACATTGATCTTGAATTTCATTTACCATGTTTTTTCCTTTATATTATTTTTTGACGATTATTTTACTGCTATAGGCGTTACCATGTCGTAGGATGACACGGGTACGCCTATGTTTCAGGGGATAAGCTTTGTTGATTTTGAGCTCTCCCTTGTCTACAGTGACGTATTCCCATCCACCTCCACTGACGTAGAGTTCGGCCTTTTTGATTGATGGCGGCATTGTAACGTGAATATCATTAAGTTTTCCATTGGTGGGATAGCTTTTTGGTGCCTTCCAATCTGCATCCAGGTAGGTGATACGTAGTTTCTGTTTGAGATTGACCGTTCCCGTAAGGGCGATACGGTCCAGGTCATCCTGTGGACTCGTCTTGGATACCGCTCCGACATTTTGATTGAGGATAAGATCAAATCCGAAGGATGAGACGCTCTCCTTGACCTGCTGATCAAACTCCCCGTAGGGATAGGCATAATAGCGCGGAGGGTAGCCAAGTCTTTCCGTGAAGACAGCATAGGCTTTTTTAGTATCTTCTTTTACTTCTTCAGAACTAAGAGATACCATGTGCTTGTGCCCATAGGAGTGCAGTCCTATCTCCCCATATCTATCGGCCTCCCTGATCTGATTCCAGCTCATAAAGTCCCCGTAATGCTTCTGGGTCGCTTCTATATAGACAAAGAGTACAAAGGGGTAGTTATAGGTCTTGAAAAGTTCCAGCCCATTTTCATAAAAACTTTTATAACTGTCATCAATACATAATACAACCCAGTTATCCGGGATCTCTTCTCCTGCTTTAAGCGCCTTGTTGAGCTTTTCAAGAGAGATGACCTCGTAACCATTATCCCGGAAGTAATCGAACTGTTTTTTTAAGGTATCAATAGAGATATTGGTAGAAGCGTGGTTACTGTCGCCAAAACGGTGATAGACAAAAAGGTGGGCATCTGCGAATAGACTGTTACAGAGGGTTGAAAGCAGAAAAAGTGCTTTGATAAAGCCTTTTTCCAGAGAATGAGCAGAAGGTTTCATGCTCATGATGCCTTAGTGGGCAGAGGTCTCATTATTATTGAGCGTCAGCTTCTGTATCAGCAGGCGCTTCGACGGCAGCAGGGGCAACGACAGTAGTCTCTTCGACAATAGTGTCAACGACAGAAGCCTGCGTTTCCTGGGAATAGAAGTATCCCATTGCTACGGTATTGGCAACAAATAGAAAACCGAGGAAAAAAGTCATTTTCGCTAAAAAGCTTCCCGGACCCTTTGCTCCGAAAACAGATTCATTTGATCCGCTGTAAGCCCCAAGACCGATGCTTGAGCTTTTTTGAAGGAGTACAGCGATAGTCAGTAGAACAACTAAGACGATTTGAACAATGAGCAATACAGATGTCATTAAAATTCCTGAACAGGGCAAGGCCCTTTAATAAAATTGCGCAATTATAGCGAAGTTTATCTTATACTTCGTTATCTTGGAGCAAACACGCTATAATACGATCTTTGAAAGCACTTTTACCCAGTGTAGAAACATGAAAAGAAGATACTTGTGACAGGCATAGAGCGTGCTCACAATACGCATTGATTCCTATTGTGGAATCTTTATATACATATATAACGGATCTCAATCTATGAAAAAAGCCCTCCTCGTCATTTTTTTGTTACTTGCCGTATTTGCAGGGGCAATATTTCTATTTGAGAAGAGGGATAGCCAAGGTGAAAACAAGCCG
>JBFEYO010000160.1:0-4403 GCA_041562075.1 Sulfurimonadaceae bacterium
AATGTCCTCTCAAAAGATCTAAATTCAGTGATTTTGGCAATATGCCGATGACGTTCATCATTACAGATCTTTTTATAGAGTGCATGGACTGGTTTTTCTTTTCCTTCAAGGACTTGAAGAAATGAGCCATTTTCATACAGTAGTACACCGGTAATACCCACTTTTTCATTTCTACTGCGTGACGTCTTCAAAATGTCGTTGAGTGTATCATGATCCATGGGTCCAGACGCTTCACTGACATAAACCAGTGTTAAAAACTCCTTCTGTTCAGGAAGCATCTGCTGCACCTGGTAGGGTTCCAGTGGTAGAAGGTTATAGGTGACTATCTGTTTTTTGACGAGTGGAAGCAACATCAATATTTTCTTTGCCGAGGCTAACGATTCCGTCTCGAGTAACAACACTGTACCGGGCCTGTCTCCGCGTGACCAGTAGGCTTGAACATACCCTTTTTCATGCAACTTAGATATATACGGGTCATTATATTTCAGATAATCTTGTGCTTTATCTGCATACTTCCCTTCAGTAAACTGCTCTACTGCCAAAATTTGCATATTGCTATCCTCTTATGAACCGGATAAAAAAAGGTCAGCTAACGGCGCAGGTTGTGCAGAGGGCTTCGCATAATAGTACCCCTGTACAAGATCAACACCGACTGACTGTATATACGACAGCTCATCAGCAGTTTCCACGCCCTCAGCCAAAACAGTGACCCCATGTTCTTTTGCCGTTTCATACAGACCTCTATACACAGCCTGTTTACGGGTATTTGTATGGATGTCGGTAATGATTTCACGATCTACCTTGATATAATCAGTCTCAAGCTGAACGAACATATTGAGAGAAGAGTAGCCGCTTCCCACATCATCCAGTGCTGTCTGATATCCTTTTTTTCGGTAATAATCCAAAATTTTCTGCAGATGCTTAATATCCGCCACCTGTTCACTCTCAACGACCTCAAAAACGATCTGTTCGGGTTTGATATCAAGCTTACTTGCCCACTCCTCCGTCGTTCTAAGACAGTGCTCCGGATCATAGATGGCTGTAGGAATAAAATTAATGAAAAGTTTTTGCTCGATTTTATGTTTTGCTGCATATCGAATGGCACTTTCACGGGCCATTTTATCCAATGCAAATGTCAGGTCATCCTTTTTCGCCTGTTCAAAAAGATGGTCCGGGTACATCAAGGATCCATCTTCGCGTACACCGCGAAGAAGCGTTTCGTAAGCAAAGATCTTCTGATTTGCCATATCGATGATAGGTTGAGAATGGACGGTCAGTGCACCACTTTGCATGATGGTATAAAAGTCACTTTCACGGATAATGTTAAAAGCCTTAGCCAATGTCATGGACCTGGCAACCATCGAAAAAGTCAGCGTTTCACCCGGATCGGCAATGACAATGCGGATGGCTTCTTCTTCGACACTATCCAGCTTCCCACATTCCATTAGGTTTTTCAAAAAGGTGTGACGGTCTTTGACCGCCACTTTAATAGTGTCCTGTTCAGACAGATAGGCTATCCCCAGGTTTTCAAGCATTTCTCTTGTTTTTTCAAGTAATTCTGTCACGTCGATAAAGAAAAAAATTGTTCCCTCTGATGAAGGTAAAGAGGGAATATTATCACAGTTGCATTGCATGAGCCAGCCTTTTTTGGATGAGGAGGACATAAGCCATTATCAAATCATTTTCAAGTATTACCAATTCTACTTTTGATTCAACCTATATCATATCAGAAGAATACCGATAGTGCAACACGCCGATACGTTTAGTCTTAAACGTTCACATCGTAAAAGAAATCAAACATCTAAATCAATACATCAACGTTCTTGTAACACTCATCCGGGATCACTTCTTCATCCACTTGGCCATGGTACTGAACATTTCAGCAGGCTTAATAGGCTTGCCAATGTGATCGTTCATACCTGCCGCTTCTGCTTTTTTCAGATCTTCTTCCATAATATTTGCTGTCATGGCGATAATTGGCAGCTCCTGGAATTTTTGATCTGATCTAATCTGCCTGGTGGCTTCGTAACCATCCATAACAGGCATCTGAATATCCATCAAAACAATATCAAACTCTTTCGTTTTAAGAATGTCAAGCGCTTCTTCTCCATGATGTGCGATAGTGACATGCATACCGTTTTTACTCAGCAGGTCTTCTGCCAACTCCTGGTTTAACGCATTGTCTTCCACTAACAGGACATTACTACCCCGAAGCTTTGCCACAGCGTACTCTGCTTCCTGCGGTGTACCCTTAGCGGACATAAGAAGTGCCTCTTCATCCGATTTCTTCATTCTTACGGTAAAGTTGAACGTACTGCCTTTGCCTTCCTCACTCTCAACCCAGATCTCTCCCCCCATCTGTTTCACGATTTTCTTTGCAATCGCCAATCCAAGGCCTGTACCACCAAATTTTCTTGTCGTAGAACTTTCTGCCTGGGTAAATGAATGAAACAGTTTTTTCTGGTTAGCTTCCGATATACCGATACCTTCATCCCGAACAGAGAACTGAAGCGTCGCATCAGTATCATTCTCTTCAAGTAAAGACACACCCAGCGTCAAGACACCACCTTGGTTACTGAACTTGATGGCATTGTTGGAAAGATTAATGAGTACCTGTCCCAGACGTAGATCATCGGAATAATAGAAGTGCGGGACATTCTTTTCCAGTATGACTTTTATCTTGACCCCTTTATCTTTGGCCGAAATGCCAAGAAGATGAATCGTCTTGCTGATAATGCTGTTAAGCTTGAAATGGTGAAAAGAAAATTCAAGTTTTCCTGCTTCAATCTTGGAAAAATCAAGAATATCATTAATGACCACAAGCAATCCCTCTGCAGCACTGTGAACCTTCTTGATGTAATTTTTCGGTCTGCTCTCAAGCGGTTCATCAAGCGCCAACTCCGACATCCCCAAGATAGCGTTCATCGGAGTTCGTATCTCATGGGACATGTTGGCCAGAAACCTTGACTTGACTTCTACCGCCGCAAGTGCTTCGTCACGGGATTTTTCAAGTTCTTCTGTGCGTTGTCGAACCAGATCCTGGAGTTTCAACGTATAAGAAACATTTTTCAAGATCCACAGAAAAACAATACTGATTATGATAAAAGTACTGATAATGAAATGTTTATAATCACGTTCAAGCTCTTTCAAGTACATATTTCCGGAGAAAATAAGAAGATTTCCAAGACGCTTATTCTGGGTATTCATAAGAGGGAAAAAACTCATACTGTGATGGGTATGTTCTTCTGATCCCAATGCTACCTGGTGGCTAAAATCAAATTCTACGGAAAAAGCTTTCTGCTGCGCAATTCCATCATGAATCATCTGCTTCACATTATCCTTAACATGATCCATATAATCATTGTCAATCGGATGATCGACCTTGTCATTTATCTTTTCCAGATAATGTTCATCTATTACGGACTGTCGATATTGGGAAGCATCCTTCAAAAACATCTGTTTATCACGAAACACGTCCTTTCCAAGTAGAAAGTGGGCATGTAGTGCATAAACTTCTTCATTATATTCAAGAAATTTATCCATTTGATAGGAGATCTCGACACTTCCCAGATATTGCCGATCATCAAAGATCGGATAGATATTGCGGTAAGCCGGCAAAATCCTACCCATCTCCCATCCTCGGATCACCGTCTGTGTCTCATTGACATAACGAACATCATGTCGAATACTCGAAAGGTCATCTCCAAATTTTTGAGGCCGGTGCATACGCAGGAATGAGGTGTTGTCCGGTAGATGAAAATGGAGAATGTAAAATCCGTTATCGGCAAGGATTTTATAATCATCTGTCAGCAACTGATACAGAGCTGTTCTATCCCTGTTTTTGAAAAGTTTTTTTACAGGTTTCTTATCAATAAGCGTCTTAAAATAGATATCTGCTGATTCTGAAACCTTTTCGGTAACTAAAAAAACTTCCTGTTGTAGATTGTTGGTGGTCATATCCAAAATAGATTCTTTCTCATGCAAGTACTTCATGACAAATACAAATCCAACCACACAGAGGAAAAAAAGATAAACAACAGCGACCAATAAAAATTGCTTTCTCAATTTCACCTCACCTTATTCAAAATAAAAACGATTGAAGATATCAAAATCATACAAAAAACACAAACATGTTCCAGTTCTGTGATCGCTCTTCGCCGCAAACCTTAACACTTATGAAAATTCTTTAGACATCTTGATTATTGTTTATTATAGCAATAAACGCATCGATTGACTCCAAAAGAATAGCTACTGTATTATCTTAAACTAGTCTCTGACACCCTATTGCGATGCAAAGGTCTTCAAGTTTCACAGAAACTATTGCATGATTATCCACTTGCATTTCATAAAAAATATCTATATAGTATCAATCAGATGTTTATCAGCAACTGACAAAAAAGTGA
>JBFEYO010000161.1:0-4372 GCA_041562075.1 Sulfurimonadaceae bacterium
ATAGTGAGGATGTGATCGAGTATTGCAAGCGTAAGGGATATGTCTACAGTGACCGCTTGCATATCCGCCTATGGGATCAAAACAAAGGGGTCTAGATGTTGATTCGTAAACTGTTCAAATTTGAAAACAAGCCATGGCGGTCGCAAAGCGATGTTTCTTTAGAAAATGCCCAAAAGGTCCAAATGCCATGTTAATTCGTAAACTATTCAAATTTGAAAATGCCCACATCGTTCGAGGCTGCTCCAGTGAAAAGTGCCGCTCCTCAGTGCATGGCCACTCCTACAAGGTCGAGGTGCTGTTTGAATCCAACTATCTTGATAATGGTCAGATGGTCTTTGACTTTGGTCTGATGAAACAAAATATTAAGGATCTGATTGAGTCCTTTGATCATGCTATTGCTATTTGGTCTGGAGATGATAAAGAGTATATAAAGGATATGAAAAAGCACTCTTCGCGCTGGGTGGAGCTTCCCGTTTCCCCTTCGGCAGAGCAGTTCTCCAGGGTCATCTTTATCATGGTGGACAAGATGCTATCATGTACCCAGATGATCAATGGGGAGAAAGAGGTGAAACTCCACTCTGTGATCGTGCATGAGACGGATACCGGGTATGCGCAGGGTTTTAGAGAAGATGCCTATAATGAGAAGATGGGATTGATTGACCCTGAAAAGATTGTTTTTTCCAAGGGGGTGAGGGAAGAGTGGAAAGACCCTGAATTATGGGGTAAGGTACTTCAAGGGCTTTCTTTTACGAACCCGGATACCGTTTAGCCTTTTGTGATAATCTCACTTTTTTCCGTGGTACATAACTGCCAGCGTGTGGGGATGAGCAGGATCTCTTCGCCCTGTTTTCGTGCGGCCAGTTTGTCATCGGTGATCATAAAGGCATTAGAGAGTGCCAGCGGTGAGATCATCCCCGGACTGCGTTTTTCAATCGGCTCGAAAAACTCCCCGTCATAATATCCCGGAACGACCGTAAACTTACCCGCACGCTGGGAGAAATCCTCTTTCATCTTTGCCTTGAAACTTCCGATATAAGGACGCCGTGCATTATGCAGTTTGAGGATGATGCTTTGTGCGAAGATCTCAAAATTGACCGCAGCGGCCAGAGGGTTTCCCGGAAGGTTAAGCACATAGGTGCGCCCGATACGCCCGAAGGTCGTCGGTTTGCCCGGTTTGATATCCACCTTTGAAAAATAGGCTTCATAATCGAAGGAGGCGAAGGCTTCTTTGGTAAAGTCCGCATCGCCTACACTCACACCCCCTGAGGTGATGATCAGGTCAGAATCTTCCAGGGCGGAAGCAATATGGTTTTTGATATCCTCCAGGGTGTCTTCAGCGGTACCGATAAAGATGACCTCACATCCCAGTTCCCTTGCCCGGGCTAAAAAGGTCGGGGTGTTGGTATTATAGATCTGATGATCTTCTACGGTCTCAAAGTGCATCTTAAGCTCTTTGCCTGAGGCAAAGACAGCGACACGGGGGCGTTTGGTCACATATACATGGGAGATCCCCTGGGAGGCAAGCATGGTGATGTGATGGGCATGGAGTTTATGTCCTGCTTCAAGCAGTTTGTCTCCTGCCAGGACATCTTCTCCCGCGTAGCGTATATGCTGGGCCTCTTTGATATTCTCAGGCAGCAAGATGACATTATCGGAGACCTGCTCAATGTCCTCAATAGGGACAACCGCATCGGCTCCCAAGGGGACTCGCGCACCGGTCATGATCTTGAGGGCACAATTTGCTTCCACAAGGGCATCGGAGTTGTCTCCGGCAAAGATGGTCTCACCGACGATAACTTCCGTGCCGGCATCTTTATATTTGATAGCATAACCGTCCATAGCGGAGTTGTTAAAGGCGGGCAGGTTATAGATGGCGATGACATCGTTACTGAGAATACGGCCCAGGGCAGCTTCCAGGGAGACGATTTCTGAATGCAGGGGTTCTACCCATTCATCGATCTGTTTTAATGCATCTTCTATTGATATTGCCATTAGCTGTCCCTTTGTAAATAGGTGTTATTATAAGTAAAAGAGGGTAAAATTTAACTTTTAGGATGGTGTTTATGAATGAAATGTATGAAATGAGCCAGATGATTCATATCTATTCGGTGTATGGATTGATCTTTATATTGTTAGTCATGATGGCGATGCATAAGGTTGCCGGTGACTTTGAGAAGTTTGTCAAGCAGATCAAGATGTTAATGGTGATCCACTTGAGTCTGGTGGGGTTTATCGTTCTTACCGGAACGATCATGATGGCAGCCAAGCACCTGAGTTTTACCCCGGCCAATCTTTTGATGATCATCTCCTTTTTTCTGATTTCAGCGTTGGAGATTAAACGTAATAAGGCCTTGGCAAGGGTCATTCGGTTTAAGATGATGCCTGAAGAGGGGTATAAGAAACTGGGGTTTAAGTATCAGCTGGCTGAAGTGTTACTCATTTTGGGTGTCAGTGCATTTGCGGGGATGGCCGGTGCAATTTCTTTTTAATGATGAGGTGGGTAAACCCACGTTAAAGATCAAGGGGGAAGAGTATAAATATCTTTTCAAGGTCAGACGCCATAATGTGGATGATACCCTCTATTTCCGTTCCACGCAAAGACCTGAAGCCTTATACCACTACAAGGTGATGGATATAGACGGTCGTACGGCGAGTCTGGAGCTGCTTACAAGTGAAGACAAAGCGGTTGCTTCGACTAAAAAACTCCATATCGCCTGGTGTGTGATCGATCCAAAGTCGGTGGAAAAAGTCCTTCCAAGCCTGAATGAGATTGGCGTGGCTAAGATCTCCTTTATCTATTGTGATCGAAGCCAAAAAAACTTCAAGGTCGATCTAAAGCGGTATGAACGCATCCTTCATAACTCTTCCCAGCAGTGCGGACGCAGTGATACGATGGTGTTTGAGACCTATAAGAACCTGGACACCTTTATATCAGAGTACCCGGATACGGTGATGTTGGACTTCTGTGAGCAGACGCTGGGTTGTGACGAGATAATCGATACGGTGCTTATCGGGTGTGAAGGTGGTTTTTCCGAGTCTGAACGGGAGAAACTGCAGGGTCTAAAGCGTTTTAGACTCGATACGCCCATGATCTTACGTTCGGAATCAGCGGCTATGGCCATCGCATCAAAGGTCTTGATCTAGCCAATATCAAAACTAATTGCTATTTAAACCAAACTTCGGTATAATCCCGCTCACAATAAATCCGCGCCCGTACGGATTTTAAAAAAATATACCGTGATTACGTACATAGCGTGACACCTAAGGATACCAAGATGAAAAAAGATCTTCACCCAGACGTAGTAGATTGTAAAGTAACATGTGCATGTGGAAACACATTTGACACTAAAAGTGTAAAGAACGAGATCAGAGTTGAGATCTGTAATGAATGTCACCCATTCTTCACAGGTTCTGAGCGTATGGTAGATACTGCCGGACGTATTGACAAGTTCAAAAAACGTTACAATATGGACTAATGGTGGCTTTGATGGATTTATCCATCAGACCCCTTTCCTTTTTCCTCACCCAATTTTACCCTAAGACTTCATTATGTTGACTCTAGTTCCCACCCCTATCGGAAACATTGCTGATATATCTTTGCGTGCCATGGATGCGCTTCAAGATGCCGATGTCTTGCTATGTGAAGATACCCGAGTGACCAAGAAGCTCCTGCATCTTTTACAGGAACGTTATAATTTACAAAGAAAAGAGCAGGAGTTTATCTCCCTGCACTCCCATAATGAGCAGGCCTTTATTGATCAGGTCAGTCCCTCTTTTTTTGATGCCAATGTGGTGTATGTTTCAGACGCCGGGATGCCGGGGATTTCGGATCCCGGACAGCTTTTGGTGAATTATTGCCAGCAAGAGGGCATTGCCTATGACATTTTACCAGGAGCCAATGCCTTGCTTACGGCCTTTGTCGCCAGCGGGTTTGTGAATACCCAGATGCTCTTCTTCGGTTTCTTGCCCCACAAAGGTAAAGAGCGCTCAAAGGCACTTCAAGGAGCTTTGCATAACGGATTTACGACCATTCTTTATGAGGCCCCTCACCGTTTGGAAAAACTGCTAAAGGAGTTGGGTTCTGAGGTACCTGAGCGACGTATTTTTTGTGCAAAAGAGTTGACGAAGAGATATCAACGTTATTTTCACGGTCGTCCTGCCGAGGTATTCAAAGAGATCTCACCGTCGGCGATCAAGGGGGAATGGGTTGTCGTGATCGAAGAGGGCGAAGCCAGAGAGAGCAGCCTGAGTGAGAAGGATGTCTTGGATCTTGATCTTCCTAAAAAGACAGCAGCCAAGCTGATCTCAAAAATCACCGGTGAGAATACGAAGGCCTGTTATCAGCGTCTAATGGACTCATGATAACAATAAA
>JBFEYO010000162.1:0-4337 GCA_041562075.1 Sulfurimonadaceae bacterium
ATCGGCATTTCCGATGTCTTCAATGCCAAGTGATTCAGCACCATTTTCGATCAGGAAGTCATTCATCACACGATCATCTTTGAAGTAGATCTCCGTCTTCCCTTTCTTATAACGGTACAGTGGCGGCTGTGCCAGGTAAAGATACCCCTGCTCCACAATATGCGGGAAGTATCTGAAAAAGAAGGTCAACAGAAGGGTCTGGATATGTGAACCGTCCACATCCGCATCGGTCATGATAATGATCTTGTGATAACGAAGTTTTTCCGGATTGAACTCTTCACCGATGCCGCATCCAAGTACGGTGATCATATTGGTTATCTCATCAGACTTGAGAATCTTCTCCAGACGTGCTTTTTCGACATTAAGGATCTTACCCTTCAACGGTAAAATAGCCTGATAAACACGGTCACGTCCCTGTTTTGCCGAACCACCCGCTGAGTCTCCCTCCACCAGGTATAGTTCGGAAATCGTCGCATCCTTGCTCTGACAATCCGCCAGTTTCCCCGGAAGGGTACCGACAGTCATCGCATCTTTACGACGAGTCAGTTCGCGGGCTTTCTTGGCCGCTTCACGTCCACGAGCAGCCATCAGGGCCTTGGCTACGATTGCCTTGGCTTCTAAAGGATTCTCTTCGAAATATTTGCTCAGGAACTCATTAGCCAGCTTTTGCACCAAAGGGCGTACATAGGCATTCCCCAGCTTACCCTTGGTCTGTCCCTCAAATTGAGGCTCAGGTACACGGGCTGAGACGATACAGATCAGTCCCTCTTTGACATCATCACCGGAGATCTTGACATCTTTCTCTTTAGCAGCCCCGTTTTGAGCGTTATAGTTGGAGACCACACGGGTCAGTGCCATTCTAAAGCCGGTCTCATGGGTACCGCCGTTTGGTGTACGGATATTATTAACAAAAGAGTAGACCTTCTCATCATAGGCATCACAATACATCAAGGCAATATCTACCTCAATATCTTCCAGGCGGTCTGAAAAGTAGATAGGAGCCGTAAGGGCCTCTTTCTTGTTCATATCTTCAACGTACTGGGTAATACCCCCTTCGAAATGATAGGTATTATCCTCACCGGTACGCTCGTCCTTGAACTTGATCGTGATCTTTGGATTAAGATATGCAAGCTCCTTAAAACGGCGTGCAAGGTACTCATAATCAAAAACAATGGCATCAAAGATCGTTGGATCCGGGAAAAATTCAATCGTTGTTCCTGTTTTGCGAGTCGTACCGGTCACTGCCAGAGCAGCTTGAGGAATACCCTCTTTAAACTCCTGCTCATGGATCTCGCCACCGCGGTGGATCGTCATCTTCAGATCAGATGACAGTGCATTTACAACTGAAATACCGACCCCGTGAAGACCACCGGAGACTTTGTAGGTGTCTTTATCAAACTTACCACCGGCGTGAAGTACCGTCAGTACAACTGTCGCTGCTGACATATTTTCCGTAGGGTGCATATCCGTAGGAATACCACGACCGTTATCCGATACGATTGCCGTACCCGATTTTGTCAGGGTCACAGAGATCGTATCACAATATCCCGCCATCGCCTCATCAATCGAGTTGTCGATGACTTCATAGATCAGGTGATGAAGACCCTTGTTGCCCGTATCACCGATATACATACCCGGACGTTTACGTACTGCTTCAAGTCCTTTTAGGACCTTAATATTGCTTGCGCCGTAATTTGCTTCTGCCATTTCATTTCCTAAGAAAGAGATTGCTCTAAATCATGCATGTTCTTAGAGCATAAGTGTCTCTATTCTATCGTTTTTTGTCTAAATATTTTGTTTAAGAGGCGTATAAGTAGAAGAAATTATAGGAGTGATACCATATGAGGCGGGCTTGCCCCCATATTAGTACCTAATTGGTATCCCCTATATGCATAGCCGTTTCTGAATCCCAGCGTGAGATATGAAGGACAAGCCAGTGCTTAAACTCATCTTCCAAGAAACTTTGAAGTGCCTGCGGTTCCTTAGATAGCTCCCACTGCTTTTGCAGATCCTGCAGCTTCTTTCGCATGGTATCATGTTCGGATTTGTGCATTTGAAAAGCATAAAACTTACTCTGCTCCATCATCTCTTCTTCTGTAGAGAAATGATCCTCCACGTCAAATTGCACCACCTTGAAAAGTTCATCAATCTTTTCCATATCCCTGTGCAATACAGCATCATGAAAATCATTGATGATCTCGATCTCTTCCTCATGCAGCATATTCATCATGGCATTTGAGACCTGTTGGATATCCCTGGCCTGTATAAGCATATTATCTCCTTCATAAGACTTGAATGAGGAAATTATAGCTCCCGGGTTGACTTTATCTCTTGACCTAAGTCAAGAGATAAGAACTTTTATAACTGTTTGAGTAGTTCTTTTTTCTCCGATTTGTACTCTTCCTTGTCGATTAACCCTTTGTCATACAGCTTTTTAAGTTTTACCAGCTCCTGTTCGATATCCGAACTCTCTTCCTGTGGCTTTTTGGACGCTGCTTCACCGATATTTACCGCCGGCTTTACATCCGATGCCTCTTTGGCAATTGGGCTCGTATTGTTAATCTTTTTATAACCCAGAAATACCGCATTATTACTATCACTCGGGTTATATTTTCTAGGTTCCATATCATTAAAGTCGATCAACTCTCCCTTGAAAATGATCTTTTCATTGTTCTCGATGTCCAGAAAACGCTGTGTCATCACCCCAAGATCTCCAAAAGCGTTCTTCGCTCTAAAAGTATAGGTATGTTTACCCGGCTGTAAAAAAACCGCATAATAGGCATTTTGATTCCCGATATTACCGATATGTGTGTCATCTACATAGATATTGAGTTCAACACCTGCAGCCATTAAAACTGTCGACTCACGTTGAAAATAGACCACGGCGGAACGCTCTTCTTTTAATAACTTTTGAAACTCCTTGTCCGTATTGAAAGAGGCCTTTGGCGCTTTAGCCACACAACCGGTCATGGACAAAAGTAGAACCAGTAAAGATATCCCCGAAACCACTGCTTTAATCATCTAATCTCTCCTTAAAAAATAGCTTCACATGCTGCGCTGCCCTAATGTGCATTGACATATAACAATACTAACGAGCACACAAACACTCCAAAGCCTATAGCGTATTTATTCTACCATACATCCTGTTAGAGGCAAAAAGGGACTTTTTCTGTATCACAACTAAAAGAACTCTATATCATCTTCTGTATCGTCATAAGCATTGGTCAGAGCCATCTCCAGAGTCTGAAGGTCTGCTAACATCGAGTTATCAAACATATTGGGATCTTTGATCTCTTTGCTGAACACCTGAGTGTGCCAATGTGTCAGTGTATAGATAAAACTCTCCATACACCCGAAGATAAACTCCATATTCTCTTCAGCCGGATTCATCTCATCGCCTAATAACACCTGTGTAAAGTGATAGATCCCGTCCCCCAGGGTCTTGAAGATAGGGTATAACTGCAAGATCTCTCCGTAACGTTTCAACCTGTCCCCGGTCTTACGGATATACTCCCTGTCAAAAACGCCCCTAAGCAGAATCATATTGATATTACTGTCAATCTCCTCGATAAGCTCCTGCAGATCAAGCTTATGGTCTTCCAAAAAGTAATCATCTGAGTTTTGGGTCTCTTTTTTTGGAACTGTTTTGTGAACGGTCTTGGGCTGCGGGATACTTTTTACGGGGCCAAGTCTTTCCATTTTGTTTTCCAAAACCCGTACCAGTTTTTCCAGCTCTTCATTTTTACTTTTTAACTCTTTTTTCTGATGCGCAAGGGTAAGGTGTGTCGATACCCTTGCCATGAGAATCGCCGGAATGATAGGCTTGGTGATATAATCCACCGCGCCCAATGAAAAACCGTAAGACTCATCCTCCGTCTCTGTCTTGGCCGTCAAAAAAATTACCGGAATATCCTTATTTTTCACATCTACTTTAATCTTCTGAATCAACTGATAACCATCAATTTCAGGCATCATGATATCCAGCAATATCAAATCAACATCTGTCTTCTCAAGAATCTTCAAAGCAGCCTTTGCGCTGGTTGCCGCCTTGGTATTGTAAACATTTCCTATCACATTTGTACATAGATCAATGTTCTGCGCTATATCATCTATGATCAATACCGTAAATTTTTTATCGTACATTATTTCTCCGTCTATTTTTCTGACTTCTTAAGGCTTTCTTGCAATGCCTGAACACATTCGAGCGACTCATCAAAGGCATATTCATTTAAGGCATTTTCAATTTGGATCAACTCCTTATGATATTTACTGATTCCTTCCAGTTCAGACAGTTCACCGTACACGTTTAAAGCCTTTGTATCATACTCTGAAGCAAG
>JBFEYO010000163.1:0-4277 GCA_041562075.1 Sulfurimonadaceae bacterium
AATATATTTGCCGTTATTTGTACACTTTTTAGGTTAATTCGCATACAAAGGTCTTAGAAAATATAAGTAATGCTTTTAAAATAATGGAAAATTATTGTTGTATTTAAAAACTAAAGATTTGAAAGGATAAGTGCTTAGATTTGGATGTTTGTGGGAAGGAGCTTACGTCGGTAAGTGACTGAGCACATCATCCGAAGATGAGTGCTTAGCATTTTAAAGATTAGTTTTTGTCTTGGTCAACGATTTTGTTGGCTTTAATCCACGGCATCATCTCACGAAGACGCTCACCTGTTTTCTCAATCGGGTGCGCTTTTAGGTTTGCACGTTCAGCGTTCATACGTGGGTAACCTGCTTGACCTTCAAGTACGAAATCTTTAGCGAATACACCGTTTTGGATCTCTTTAAGAACTTGTTTCATCGCTTTTTTAGACTCTTCGCCGATAACGCGTGGTCCTGAAACCATATCACCGTATTCAGCAGTGTTAGAGATTGAATAACGCATATCCGCGATACCACCCTCAAACATAAGGTCAACGATAAGTTTAAGTTCGTGTAGACACTCGAAGTAAGCCATCTCTTCCGGGTAACCAGCTTCTGTAAGTGTTTCAAAACCAGCTTGAACAAGGGCAGATACACCACCACAAAGAACCGCTTGCTCACCGAAAAGGTCCGTCTCAGTCTCGTCTTTGAACGTTGTCTCGATAATACCTGTACGTCCACCACCGATAGCAGAAGCGTAAGAAAGTGCAAGCTCTTTAGTCTGACCGCTTGGATCTTGACCTACAGCGATAAGGTCAGGAATACCACCGCCTTTAACAAATTCAGAACGTACAGTATGACCCGGTGCTTTTGGCGCGATCATTGTAACGTTGATATCAGCAGCGGGCTGAATACGTCCGTAGTGGATTGAGAAACCGTGACCGAAAGCGATTGTCGCACCGGATTTAAGGTTTGGCCCGATCTCGTTTGCATAGATCTCTGCTTGGTTTTCATCTGGAAGAAGAATCATTACCACATCAGCATACGCAGAAGCTTCTGCTACTGTCATAACTTTGAAGTTTTTAGCTTCAGCTTTCGCCCAGCTTGATCCGCCTTTACGAAGACCAACAACAACTTCAACACCTGAATCACGAAGGTTTTCAGCGTGTGCGTGTCCTTGAGAACCAAAACCGATCATAGCAACAGTTTTACCTTTGATTAGATCGATATTACAGTCTTTGTCATAATATACGTTTAATGCCATAGGAGTATTCCTTTTGGTTAAGCCCCCTGCATGGGACTTATAAAATTTTCGGGATTATACAAAAACTCTTCTCAAAATAGGCTGAAATATATGAACCAACTCTCTATATCAACTAATTTATAGACAAAGCCTTCACAAAACCAACCTGTCCTAAGCATCTTAAAAACACATTCTCTCTTTTTCATATCTGCGTATCAATCCTTTTCAGTTAAAGCTAATATGAACTCAATTAGAATGGTGTAATAATTTATAGTCGTTCAAGGATGCTAAACATGCATGATGTTTTAAAAGAGAAGATCCAGCAACTGCCTGCCCTCCCCGAGTCAGCAATACAACTAGAGGCGATCTATCATGATCCAAACTCCAGTTTTGACGACATGGTCAAGGTTCTTGAACGTGATCCTCTTCTCACCGCTGATATCTTGAAAGCGGCCAACTCACCACTATACGGTTTTACCAGAGAGATCAATTCCATTACTCAGGCAGTAGGCCTGTTTGGCATGGGAACCATTCGTGGATTTGCCCTGGCAATGATCGTCAAGAAGAGCTTTGATCTGAATCTCTCTCCTTACGGTATCACCAATACCCAGTTCTCGGATCTCTCCAAAATGCAAAATGCTTTGGCGGTTACCTGGTATCTGCGTAAAGATCCTCAATTGATGGAACTTCTTTCCCCGGCCTCTTTTCTTATCGAGATCGGGAAAGTCATGATTTCACAATGTCTTCTGGATGAGACAACACAGGATGATTTCAAGGCTAAGATCGAAGCCGGAGAAAGTGTAAAATCGACCGAGCAGGAGTTCTGTGACACCTACACCGCTGAAGTCTCTGCAGATATCTTCAACCACTGGAAATTTGATGAGGACCTCATTTCCCTCATTCGATACTCCGGTCAACCTGATGAGTGCAGTGATGCCAAACTAAAAGAAGCTACCAAAATTCTTCATGTCATTCGTATTGCCACCGGATTAACAGGTCAGTTTACTGCGGAATCCCTTGCAAAGGCGAAAGAGCTGATCGCCCAATATGATCTCGATCTTGAAAGTTTTGAAGCTGCCATCGAAAAAATGACTGCGTGAAAATCTTTCTGATCAAACTCACCCATGGTGTTATTGAGGCAGATCTTAACTCCCAAGAGAGAGAACTTCTGCACGAACTTCATGCCAAGGGTTTCTTAAACCTCCAGGACAAGACCTACACCCTCCACTCAAAATATAGAGCGGGACTGATCGATCTGACCCAAACCGGTGCTGCCTATCTACAGGTCATCGGTACTTCCATGAAAGACCTCTATATAGAAGCCAAAGATCTTCAGGGTGCCGAAAAGGATGACTTGGTCATTGCCCAACGTCTTATCGGCCGCAGGGGAAAACCTTCTGCAGTCGTCTCTTATATTGTCGGAAAGGCCGAACATTACGGGGTGGCCGTCATCTCTGTGTTTGAAGGTAAAAAGACCCTGATGGATCTTAAGAGCAACACCCCTCTTGCCGTACGTCTGGAGCATGGGACTCTGGATCAGTATAAGGAGAATGATGTCTTTCAGGTCGACTATCAGCAGAACCGTATCAAGGCTCATCTTGGTTCTTTGAATGATCCCCATGTGGATGAACTCATCGCCCTGGCACTGTTTAACCGTCATAATGAGTTTGAAGAGGATATTTTACAGCAGGCCAAAGACTTTGGCGACAGTGTTGATGCATCCCTTTACCCTGAACGAAAAGACCTTCGACACCTGCCTTTTTGTACTATTGATCCCGTTACTGCAAAAGACTTTGATGATGCGATCTATTTTGATGACAAAGAGTTTGCCCTGTATGTCGCTATCGCTGATGTCTCTGCCTATGTCGAACCTTTTGGCCCCATCGACACTGAAGCGATGTACCGGGGATTCACCGTCTATTTTCCCCATAAATCGGTGCCGATGCTGCCAAGAGAGCTGAGCGAAAACCTCTGTTCTTTACGGCCCAACGAGGATAGGCTCGCCTTTACCTTCAAAATAATCCTGGATCCGCAAAGTCTTGATGTCACCCATACCGAACTCTACGAGACCCTCATTCACTCACGCCGGCGCTATACCTATGCCGAAGTCGATGCCTTCTTCGAAGGAGAACTCAAAGCCAAAGATGATCATGACAAGGTCACCATGGCCTACCTTCCCAAGCTTAAAGAGGTTACCGCCAGACTTAAGGACAAACGTATGGTACGCGGATATGACTTCCGCTCCAGAGAATTTGATATCTACCTCAACGATGAAGGGCTGATCGAGAAAGTAGACTCCGAAGACGAAACGCCGTCTCATGCCCTTATCGAAGACTGTATGCTCCTGGCCAATAAAGCTGCGGCTAATATGTTTGAAAGAGGGGTGTTCAGGATACATGAGGCCCCCAGTCCGATCAAACTACAGGCCCTATATACCCAACTCTCCGGTATCGGTATCGATGTGGAGATCAAAGGCTCCATGCGCCAGACCATCTCCGATATCCAGAGAAAAGCCGATCAGCTAGGTATTGCCGAAGAGGTCGACACCCTGATTATCCAGTCTCAGATGCAAGCACGCTACGCCCCTGACAATCAGGGACACTTTGGTCTTGGTTTTGACACCTATACCCATTTCACCTCTCCTATCCGAAGATATTCTGACCTGATGGTGCATCGCCTACTCAAAGCCATCCTGGCAAAGGATATGGACCAGGCGGGATACCTGATGCGTAATATCGATGCGCTATGCGAACAGATATCCACCCTGGAGAGAGAAGCAGACTATACTGCTAAAGATCTTGAGAATCGTAAATATGCCAGGTGGGCCGCGGAACGTATCGGTACGGTTGTAAAAGCCCGTATCATTTCCCTCGAACCTGCTCCCGTTGCTATCTTATTTGATGAGATCATCGGTGCACGCATCTTCCTTAAGGGGGATGAGGGGCTCGTGCTGTTTGGGAATGTACAGATCGAACTGACCGAAGCGAATATTGCCTCAACCAAGATCTACGGCCGTTTCATACAACATATACAATCTTTGGATGAAGCATGATAA
>JBFEYO010000164.1:0-4238 GCA_041562075.1 Sulfurimonadaceae bacterium
AGACGGCCAAAAAGACTTTGGTAGTCTTTACTCAGCCATAGCAGAACAAAATCTATCAGATGCAGTCCAAGAAAGGTCAGATTAAGCCCACGAAATAAAGAGAGTTCAAAACCGTTCTCGGCATGGTTCTTAAACAGAGATATGATAGGTTTAGAAAAGAGTAAGAGCAGGAGGTTGACAATGAGTACCAGAATATGCAAACCGAATTCTGTATCCGAAAAGGGAATTTTTCCCAGTAACTCGTCCATTTTTTCTCCTTAAAACAGTAACTCTTCCTCGGCATGTTGTGTGTTTTGAACCTGTGGAGGCTTAGAAATATCGGTGAAATATTCCTTCTGCTTGCCTACATAAGTACTGATGATACCCTCCGGTTCATCAAAATGACGTTTGGTCTCAGGATGACTTTTTAGGATGCGACGATAGAAAGCGGAAAAGGCAGGCGCCGCCGTTCGTCCACCCTGTTCACCTTTGAACATCGGGGTGTTATCATCATTTCCATACCAGACCACGGTCTGAATATCCGGAGAAAATCCGCAGAACCAGGCATCTACTCCCTTGTTCGTTGTTCCCGTTTTCCCTGCCAGTTCGATTCCATGTACTCGAGCTCTTCGCCCCGAACCTTTCTTGATAACATCCTTCATCACGTCAATCATGATATAGGCCTGCTGCGGACTCGTCTGAACCTCGGACTTGTTCTCATAAACCACTTCTTCACCGTAAGAGTTTTGCACACTACGTATCAAAATCGGCTCCACCTCGGTACCGTAATTGGAGAGTATCGTATAGTAGTGAGAGAACTCCAGAGGAGAGACTGTGATCGATCCCAGGGCCAAAGAGAGATCCGGCGGAAGGTTCTTGATATGAAACTTACTCAGCTCCCGGCGCATCGTCGTCAGTCCGATATCCGTTACCAGGTTGATCGTCGCCAGGTTCCGTGAATGCACCAGGGCTTCGCGAAGGGAGATAAACCCTTTATAATCTTTCCCGTAATTCTTCGGCTTCCACTTCTTCTCTTCCCCATCAAGTTCATAGTCATAAGTACGGGCGATATCCACCAGCTGGGACGCCCCCGAATAACCAAGATCGACCGCCACCTGATAGATCAGAGGCTTAAACGCCGAACCGGGTTGACGTTTTCCCTGGGTCGCACGGTTGTACTGACTCTGCGTATAGTCCACACCGCCGACCAGTGCAAGAATATCCCCCGATTTAGGTTCAATGGATACCATCGCCCCATTTAACTTATCCATCAGGGTCTGATTATAATCCTCCGACTCCCTGGCCCGCTCCATACTCAGATCATATCCCTCTTTAAGAGCCTCACGGGCCGCCTCTTGCATACGAATATCCACAGTAGTGTAGATCTTATACCCGCCGCCGCGAATATTTTTAAATTCCCCACTAAGCTGACGTAAAACCTCGTCGACAATATACGGCGCTTTGTTTTGTGTGAGAGTATCATCATATACGACCGGCATCTCTTCCATCGCTGCGGCATAAGTATCATCATCGATCCACCCCAATTGATGCATACGGCTTACCACCCGATTCCCCCGTCCAAGAGACTGTTCATATCGTCTCGTAGGAGAATAATATGAAGGTGCCTTAGGCAGACCGACCAAAATGGCGATCTCTTTAAGGCTAAGATCATCCAGGTCCTTGTGAAAATACCCCTTTGCCGCCGTCTTGATCCCATAATATCCATGACCGTAATAGATCTGGTTCAGATATCGCTCCAGAATCTCCTCTTTGCTCAGTTCGCTTTCAATCTTGAGGGAGAAGAGCAGCTCCTTGAACTTTCGCGAGAACTTCTTTTCCCGGGTCAGCAAGGTGTTTTTGACCAGCTGCTGGGTAATAGTCGATGCACCCTCTACCAGTTTCATCGCCTTGACATCCTTGATGATCGCACGAAAAATCGCATCCACGTTTACACCCGGATGCTCAAAAAACATCGTATCCTCAATGGCCAACAGGGCTTCAATAATCTGAGGAGGGATATCTTCAATATGCACAAAATAACGGTGTTCTTTGTTAAAGATGTTGGCGATTTTATCACCGTTTCGGTCGTAGATCTCCGTCGTCAGTGTAGGATTGTACTCGATCAGGGGCCCCACTTCATATTTGATCTGATTGTAATAATAGACAAGCCCGCCTGTCCCAATTAAAAAGAGGGCTATAAAACCTATAAATATATTTTTGGCAGAAAAAATTCTGTGTATCATTGTCTAAATTCCCGGTTTGAAAAATTTGATGAGATGAGTACCTTGGTATACGCATCTTTCGGAGAGGATATTACCTCATCCAGGCCTCCCTGCTCAACCACCTTACCCTGCTTGATCACACAAATCTCCTCACATAGATCTGAGGCAGACTTCATATCATGGGTCACAAACAGCATCTTAAAGCCTATACTTTCCTGCAGCTCTTTAAGCAGCTCGATGATCACGCTTCGATTCTTTGGATCCAAAGCTGTCGTCGGCTCATCCAGTAACAACAGTTTGGGGTCCGAACTCAAGGCCATCGCAATAATTACCCGTTGCAACTGTCCCCCTGAAAGTTCCGGAGGGAAACGATTCGCCAGAGAATAGTCCAAGCCCACCTGCTCAAAGAGCCTGCGCATTTTTGCCTCAGAAGCAAAAAACTGCTTACGAATCTTGGTCAGCGGAGAAAGCGCCGTAAAAGGATTTTGAGGCACAAAAGCCAGGGTACTTCCATTGATAAGCTCAAAGGGGGCATCCATCTGTAACTCCAGTTGCATACTATCAGGCAACATTCCCAACAGGGCTTTCAAAGAGAGACTCTTCCCACTACCGCTTTGACCGACAAGGGCCAAAGAACGATCGATACCAAAGGAGATATCCACAAGGGTCTGATGCTGATATTGGATCTTCAGTTTCTCTATAGTCATTTGCACTCTAAGCTTATATTGCGGACATTCTAACTAATTTTAGCTTGAATAAGATTACAGACATTAAACAGCTCCTGCTCGCTAACCCCCAAACGGGCAATCAAACGGATAATAGCCGAATCCACCGTCGGTTGACGAATAGCACCTACCAAGTAGTCCTCTTCCATCAATTCTTTCTGGATCTGTACTACTTTTTGATTATCACCGATAGGAATCGGCACAATCAATCCTGCTGTTTCTATCCCCAGCGCTTCCTTGATGATTGCCTGACGTTTTACTATGGACTGAGTCAGACGCTCAGTATGTTGCAGGATATATCCCAAAGACTCATGTCCCAATGCCGTATCAAAAAGCGAAGGCGCCGTGGCATAGATGATAGGTTTTGCACGGTTGATTAGATAATCAATAATATGCTCCGACGCCAGAATATAGGCCCCAAAACTTCCATAGGCCTTACCCAAAGTACCCATTTTGATGTAATTGTCTTTTACCGGAAGTTGAAAATGGTCCAGAACTCCCATCAGATGTTTCCCAATCACCCCCGAAGAGTGGGCCTCGTCCAGGATCAGCAGGGCATTATATCTGTCTGCAAGGGAAATGATCTCAGGATTAAGCAGATCACCGTCCATAGAATAAATCCCTTCAACAGCAATGATCTTCCGCTTGGCAGTAGAGTGTTGAAGTAGCTCTTTCAGAGCATCCGCATCATTATGGGCAAAAAAGTGCACCTGTGCATCTACAAGTTTTGTCGCCAGTACCCCACTGGCATGATACTTTTCATCCATAAACAGAGCGTCACCCTTACGACACAAGGCTTCGATCAAGGCAATATTCGCATTAAACCCGGAACCCAATACCACGCCGGCTTCAAATCCATTGGCATCACAAAGGGCTTGCTCAAATTCCGCATGGATAGGATGGTATCCGTTTACCAGCATCGAAGCCTTCGCCCCATTGATCCCATAGGCCTTCACCCGTTCATACGCTGCTTCCATCAACTCCGGCCTGTGCGCTAATCCCAGGTAATCATTGGATGCCAGATCAAGAATCTCCTGCTGTTCGTAGACCTTACGCTGACGATAACGGCCTGCACGCTTTAGCGCCTTGAGTTCCTTTTCATACCACATGATGTTTCAGTCCAACCACGGCAGGAGTTTTTCAACACTCAGCCCCATTGCACAGGATTCATACCCCCTGACCTCTTTGATATAGGGCTTACAAAATCCCTCTACCATACAGCCTCCCGCCTTGCCCTGCCACTCCCCTGAAGAAAGATAATTTTCCAGATCTTGTCCGTCAAAGACACCAAAAAGATAGTCGGTACTGGAGA
>JBFEYO010000165.1:0-4235 GCA_041562075.1 Sulfurimonadaceae bacterium
AGTGGATTGGAAGCTTGATTAAAGCTCATTTGAGAAAAAAGTTAAACCTATTTTTTAGTTCTCTTTGTTATAATTTCGTTACTAATTTACCCCAAAGGCCCTGTTAATGCGCGGATATAAGATTTTTGCCGGTTCATCAAGTGTTGAGTTTGCTAAAGAGGTGTGTCAGTCTCTAGAAGTACCTCTTTCCAAAGCGGAAGTAAAACGTTTTAGTGATGGAGAGATCTCCGTTCAGATTTCTGAGAGTGTTCGTGGACGTGATGTGTTTATCGTACAATCTACAGGGGCTCCATCCAATGACAACTTGATGGAGCTGCTTATCATGACGGATGCGTTGCGTCGTTCATCAGCAAACTCCATTACGGCGGTTGTACCGTATTTTGGTTACGCACGTCAGGATAGAAAGGCAGCTCCGCGTGTTCCTATTACGGCACGTCTAGTAGCGGATATGTATGAGTCGGCAGGGATTGACCGTGTCGTAACGATCGATCTTCATGCGGGACAGATCCAGGGGTTCTTTGATATTCCTGTGGATAACCTTTATGGTTCGATTATCTTCCAAGAGTATATTCAGTCCAAAAATCTTAAAAACCCGATTATCGCATCTCCGGATATCGGCGGGGTAGCAAGAGCACGTTATTTTGCTGAAAAACTTGGACTTGAGATGGTTATTGTTGATAAGCGTAGAGAAAAGGCCAATGAAGCGGAAGTAATGAATATCATCGGGGACGTTAAAGGGAAAGATGTCATCATGATCGATGACATGGTCGATACTGCGGGAACAATGGTCAAAGGTGCTGCCGCACTTAAGGCAAACGGTGCGACTTCGGTTATGGCCTGTGCGACACATGGTGTCCTTTCCGGTAAAGCCTATGAAAATCTAAAAAATGATGCCCTGGACGAGTTGGTCATCTCTAACTCCCTAGTAACTCAACCGATGGATAAGATCAAGGTATTGACGGTAGCACCACTGTTTGGAGAAGTGATCCGTCGTGTATATCATAATGAGAGTGTGAATTCACTGTTTTCATAATGATATGAGATAAGAGTTTAGACTCTTATCTTTTTAAAGGCTCTTTATTGGAAGAGTATTTAAAGAGATATTATCTTGAATAGACACATTAAGGCATTTGTTTGAAGAATATTAGAAACTTTTCAATTATCGCACATATCGATCATGGAAAATCGACCTTGGCGGATAGAATCATTCAGGAATGCGGTTCAGTGAGTGAACGTGAATTGGGTTCACAGATGATGGATACGATGGATATCGAGCAGGAGCGTGGGATCACGATCAAGGCTCAATCGGTACGTCTTAATTATGTCAAAGACGGGGAGCCGTATATTCTTAACCTTATCGACACTCCGGGCCACGTGGATTTTTCTTATGAGGTAAGTAAATCCCTTGCATCTTCGGACGGGGCATTATTGATCGTTGATGCAGCTCAAGGTGTTGAAGCACAGACCATTGCGAATGTGTATATGGCGATGGAAAATGATCTGGAGTTACTGCCAGTGATCAATAAGATCGACCTTCCGGCAGCTGAGCCGGAGCGTGTTGCCGAAGAGATAGAGACAAGTATCGGGATTGATGCAACGGATGCTTTATTGGTCTCTGCTAAGTCCGGTATCGGTATCCATGAGCTTCTGGATGCGATCGTGGATCGTGTTCCTGCACCGGTGGGTGACCCTGATGCGACGACCAAAGCGATCATCTATGATTCCTGGTTTGATCCATATCTTGGGGCACTTGCCCTGGTACGTGTTTTTGACGGAAAGATCACTAAAGGCCAAAAAGTTAAATTGATGAGTAATGGGGAAGAACATAATGTTCTTGAATTAATGTACCCGCATCCATTAAAGCGACATAATACTAAAGAAGTCTTGTCCGGCGAGATCGGTATAGTCGTACTCGGGCTTAAAGAGATCGGTGTCATTAATGTAGGGGATACTATTACCGATGCTGCTAATCCGGCTACAGAACCGGTAGGGGAGTATGAGCCGGCCAAACCTTTTGTCTTTGCCGGGCTGTATCCGATCGATACGGATAAGTTCGAAGACCTGCGTGATGCGCTGGATAAGCTCAAGCTTAATGACTCTTCCCTCTCTTATGAGCCTGAGACGTCAATAGCCCTTGGATTTGGATTCCGTGTTGGATTTCTTGGTATGCTTCATATGGAAGTTATTAAGGAACGTCTTGAACGTGAATTTGATCTGGACCTTATCGCAACGGCACCATCTGTAGTCTATCATGTCTATCTGAATGACGGTGAGATGGTAGAGGTACAAAACCCTTCTGAACTTCCGGAAGTAAACCATACCGCACGCATAGAAGAACCCTATGTTAAAGCGACGGTTATCACGCCAAGCGAGTATCTTGGGAATATTATGAATCTTCTTGTGGGAAAACGCGGCGTTCAGGAAAAGATGGATTATCTGAATGAAGACAGAGTGCTTCTAGAGTATTCTGTCCCGATGAATGAGATCGTTGTCGGCTTTTATGATACCCTGAAGTCTATCTCCAAAGGATATGCCAGTTTTGATTATGAACCGACAGAGTTCAGAGAGGGAGACCTGGTCAAACTGGATGTTCGTGTAGCGGGAGATGTGGTAGATGCCCTTTCAGTGATCGTCCCGCGTTCCGCAGCAGACTCAAGAGGCCGGGAGCTGGTCAAAAACATGAAAGAGATCGTTCCTCGTCAGCTTTTTGAGGTGGCGATCCAGGCCTCTTTGGGGAATAAGATCATTGCCCGTGAGACAGTAAAGTCTATGGGGAAAAATGTGACGGCGAAGTGTTACGGAGGGGATATCACCCGTAAACGTAAACTTCTTGAGAAGCAGAAGAAGGGTAAAAAACGTATGAAGGCTATCGGTAAGGTGCAATTGCCGCAGGAAGCCTTTATGTCCGTGTTGAAAATGGACTAACATGCGCTGTATGGTATGTGCGAAGATCAGCTTCAAACATATCTGTTCATTGTGTCAAAAAGAGCTTTTAAGCCCTTCATTATATAAACGTAAACTCTATGGGAACATCCCAGTATACTCCTTTTATAAATATCATGATATTGAACCCCTGTTGTTAAGCAAACATACGCCCCTTGGAGCCTATCTATATGCGATTATGGCCCAGAACAGTTTTTTGCCCTTTGCCAAAGATTTTGATTATGAAAGAAGGGTGTGTTCTGTGGCCGTGGATGATCATGTACGGCATGGCTATTCCCATACGGCGATATTGAACAAACATCTTAAAAGTGATTCTATACAGCCCCGATTTTCTGTTTTAAGGGCTCAAAACTCTATCTCCTATTCGGGCAAAAGTTATCAGGAACGCCTGCTGAATCCTAGAAAATTCAAGTATAAAGAGATCAAAGAAGAGGAAATGATCCTGGTAGATGATATTATTACCACGGGATTGACTTTGACACAGGCGATTCAAAAAGTGCAAGAGAATGGTAAAAAGGTGCTTTTCTGTCTGACACTGGCAGATGCCAGAGACTAAGTTTTCAAAGGGAAATTGAACGGTGTAAAAGGACAGAAAGCGTAATCAAAAATCTATGCCGGTGTGTCAAAGTTATTGAAATGTATTTACCAATTTTGGTTAAAATACAGGTATTATGAATGGATGCGAGGGTTATATCGATGGGATATGATGAGTTTGATGATGGATATGGGGGATTCTCCGAAGATAATATCGAGGTGTGGAATTCAGGCTCAGTATATTATGATGATGAAATCGTTGAATATCAGGGTAAGTATTATATGGCACTTTGCAAGACAAGTGCACAGGTTCCCGGACGTACGAAGTCCGGTATCTGGAAAGAGGTCTCACTAGAGGAGATAGAAGATCATATCATCAATCTTGCTGAAGAGAGCTATGATGAAGAACCTATCAAAGAGGCCCCGGCCAAGGTGGATGATGCCCAGGCGCACAAAGCAAAGATGCAGGCTCAACAGACCCTGGCACAGCGTAAGGCAAATTCGGCTGAGGGTGTTAAGGGTACGGCTGAGCCCAAGGCGACCATATCATCCGTCAAGGCTGCTGCCGAGGTGAATGCAAGGCCCGTAAATACATCTTTGGAAAAAAAGAGTCCTCCGATGCAAAATAGGGAAAGCTTGCAGCGTGTTGAACGTAAGATGACCTTGGAGCCTAATGATCAAGAAGTGGTCAATGAGGTGCTACGTGAAATCACCTTTAAAAAGATTAAAGGGCTTAACAGTGATGAAAATGCTATCAC
>JBFEYO010000166.1:0-4200 GCA_041562075.1 Sulfurimonadaceae bacterium
CCATAGGCACGATAATCAAAAATGAAAAGCTCATACCCCTCTTCGATCAACCAGATCCAGGAAGTAAAGTGCGAAGAGAGGTTTTGAGCATTCCCATGGGCAACAAAGAGCATCCCCCTTGCCTTCCCTTTGGGATAAATATGCCAGGCATGTAAGCGTGTCATGTCATAAGCGTCAAAATAGACGTCCTTATAGCTAAGGTCATAATATTGGGGCGTACGGTAAACAAGTTTATCAGGATAGTAGAAAAGAGAGGTACAGCCCTGAAAGCCCAGGGCAAACAAGAGTATTAAAAACGCTGTTCTAAGAAGCCCCATTAGCCGCAGCCAGTCCCAAGGCAGTCAGTAAAACACCCAAGAAAGAGAAGACCGCCAGCCAAATGAAGATATGAATGATCACTGCCACCCAGATCGCCCACTCATTATAACCGCCGACAAGGCGCATCGTTTCGATGCGTTTCTCCTCGTCTTCGATCACCGCTTCGGCTTCAGCCTTCTTCTCTTTATAGTTCTTATAGACAAAATAGGGAGCATACCCCCCTGTCAAAACCCAAAGAATCAATCCTCCAAAAGGAATAATCCCGATAACAAGAGTCAGTATAAACAGTACGACCGCTGCCAAATAGGCCTTGCGATAGAGTAGATAAAAGACCGATCCAAAAAAGGCCCACCAGGACCAGTTCCATTTGATCGCGTCCACCCCGTTGATATTATATTTTTTAAAGGCATGCACATACCATTGTGTCACCTCGGGCTTATCAATATAGGCCTCGATCATACGATAATCATAGTCTTCAACGGGGGCGTACTTGTTATGCATCTCAGACCCTAGTAACTACCCTGTGCTGCTGCATCAACCATGGCTGAAGCGAATACCGCCACGCCGATAAGTACCAATACATTGATGGCAACGGCCACCCAGATCACCCATTGGTTATATCCGCCAAGCTCTTTCATCATGGCGACACGCTGATTCTCATCCTGCTGAGCCGCTTCGATCTCAAGCTTCTTAGTCTTAAAGACCTTATAGACAAAATACGGGGAAAAACCACCCGAAAGGATCCAGATAACCAATCCGCCAAAGGGGATGATTCCCGAAACCAGTGAGATCAAAAACAGGCCTCCGGCCGCTGCATAGGCCTTACGGTACAGGAGGAAGAAGATCCCTCCGAAAAACGCCCACCAAGACCAGTTCCATTTCATGGAATCTACACCGTTGACATTATATTTTGAAAAGGCGTTGGCATACCAGAAGCCTTTGGCAGGGTCATCTTCCTTCCCCACAAATGCTTCTACCATACGGGCTTCATAATCACTGCTTGCTGCACTTCCTTCACCTGCTTGTGCACGTGCCTCGGACTGTGCTTTAAATGCTTCGATCTCACTCTGATTATTTTCCATTCTCATCCCTTTTATAAAATTCTCACCATTAGTATATATTCTAAAACTTAAAGAATAGTCTTGTCTTATAATCCTTTCTACGGAGGATATGTTAAAATCACATCCATGAAAGAACTCGCGCTAATCGGACCTACTGCCTCGGGTAAAAGTGATCTCGCCCTGCGCCTTGCCCTGGAAAACAATGCCTATATCCTCTCCCTTGACTCCCTCTCCCTCTACAAGGAGATCGACATTGCCTCGGCCAAGCCTTCCAAAGAAGAGTTAGCCTCAGTACAGCACTTTGGCATAGACCTGATTTATCCCAATGAGGAGTTCTCTGTAGGCATCTTTATCAAAGAGTATCTACAGCTTAAAGAGCGTTGTCAAAGAGAGCATAAAAACCTTGTTATCGTGGGAGGAAGCAGTTTTTATCTACGAACGCTGCTACAGGGGCTCTCCCCCATTCCAGAATACTCTCAGGAGACCATAGATCGCGTAAACACGCTACTGCTTGATCTTCCCAAGGCACATGCCTTGCTCTTGCAGGCCGATAAAGAACATATGAACGGTATCGAACCCACTGACCGATACCGTATCGAAAAGATGCTGCTGATCTATATCCAAACAGGACTAAGTCCCACAGAATATTTCAAACAGTATCCGGCCAAGCCCATTATCAATGATCTGCCCATCTACGAGATCGAAGCGAATAGAGAATACCTCAAAAAGCGTATTCGCCTGCGCACCCAAAAAATGATTGACATGGGGCTGATCGACGAGGTCTGTGCACTTGAACACAAATATACCCGATCTCCTAATGCCCTGAAGGCCATCGGGATCATTGAAGTCTACGACTACCTTGATGGAAGAGCCACGCTGGAAGAGATGACAGAAGCGATCATCACCCATACGGCACAATTGGCCAAAAAACAGCAGACCTTCAACCGTAATCAATTTCCGGACCGGAAGCTGCTTGGTATTGAAGAGATTTACACTCAGGCATCAAGGTATTTGATAGCCTAAACCGACAAAAGGATGTTAATGAAAAAGCTACTCTCACTGACGCTCCTGCTGAGCACTCTTGTGTTTGCAGAAGAGGTATTTGAAGCCGACGATACGATAGATACGGGAAAACAGGGGCTCTATTTTGGGCTGGATCTCTTTAACTCGGATATTTCCTTTGAGTTTGAAAACACGACCTTTAACTCCTCTGCCGATTTTGACTCCGGGAGCAAAGGGTTTCGTTTGAAGATGGGAACCGTCGCAGATGACAACTGGAGAGTCCAGGGACATCTCTCAGTAGAAGAGATTGATGATAATATCTTCAGTCTTACGGGAACAGACGGTGATCTTGTTGAGCTTGGAGTGGATGTGATTAAGGCGTTTGAGATGAACAACGACCTGTCACTTTTTGTACTGGGCGGTGCCAGTTACGGGTTTATGAGCGTTAAAGGCTATAAAGAAGATACGGTCAATAATGCCGGTGTGAAAATCGGTGCCGGAGTCCTCTACGCAATCAATGAGACCCTTGAATTCACGGCGGGAATCGACTTTAGATACCGTGTATGGTCTGATGTAGAGCTATTGGGTCAAACCATTGAGACCTCCGACTCCTCCTCCTACCCCTATATCGGCGTAAACTTCCACTTCTAAGGGATACATCTCCCTTGAAACGGCCCTTTAAAAAGAGGGCTCTCTTCTCTACAGTACCTGTTTCCAAAACACAGAAGCGATCAGTACGATACAGATAATCCCTACAATATTAAAGACGATCCCAAAACTCGCCATGACCCGTACATTGACGACACCGCTACTCATGGCAATGGCATTGGGCGGCGTGGCGATGGGCAGCATAAAGGCATAAGAAGCACATACCGTTGCGACCATCATAAACAGACGTACATCCAGACCCGCCTTGCTGGCCACCTCATAGAGGATAGGAAGCATAATGGAGATCAGTGCCGTATTACTGGTCACCTCCGTCGTAAAGGTCACCATCGCCGCAACGATCATCAAAAAGAGGATCATCGGCAGACTCGCCAGACTCATCATATGCTCTGCGATCTGTTCCGCCAGGCCCGTATGTGAAAATCCTGCGGCGATGCAAAACCCCGCCCCAAAAAGAAACATGATACGAAAAGGGATATGATCCTTATCCTTCATCCATTCCAGTATGGAAAAAGGAGGCATAAACAAGATGAGTCCGGCACTCAGCAATATGCCTGCTTCACTCAAACCCAGACCATCATAATAGGGTCGTATCGGGGCGTTGATCAACAGCAGTACGATCAGTGACAACAGCACCCAAAGCACTTTTTTTTGCGCCTTGTTTAGCGGTGCTGTTCGCAGGTCTGTCTCCAAAGAGATATTTTTAAGCCCCATGGCCAAGATCATCCCCACCATCATAAACATCACAAAGACCAGCGGTGCTACCATCCATATCCATTGGACAAAAGCGATACTTTGCATCTGCATCTCTTCCATAATACCCAGAAGGATCAGGTTAGGCGGTGTGCCTATGGGTGTCAAAATCCCCCCGATACTTGCCCCGTAGGCAATCGCCAGTGCAAACCTAAGTTTGAGCTTCTTCTGCTCCGTCAAAAACAGGGCAATCGGTAACAATAGAAGGGTCGTCGTGGTATTGGAAAGGATGGATGAGAGTAATCCGGAGGTGATGATAAGCGCAAAGATAATCCCCCGTGCACTTCGGGGGAAGAGCGTAAGCATTCGGTTCGCCATCCACTTATGCAATCCCGTCTTCTCCACGGCAATGGCGATCAGAAATCCGCCCAAAAAGAGATAGATGATGGGATTGGCATAA
>JBFEYO010000167.1:0-4140 GCA_041562075.1 Sulfurimonadaceae bacterium
ACCAATATGTAGTAAAAGTGCTGATTTATAAAGCCTAAGGATATATAGCTGTAGCTAGACACATGATCTATTGATTATGAGTTGGTGTGTGGATAGTGAAAATAATATGGTGAAGATGAAAGCCCAAAGGCTTCCTAAGGGAGGAGGGAAAATCGGTTTAAGTGCCTAGCACTTACTGCATTCTTCCTTAAAGACCTTTCTCAAAGTCCAAAGCGATGGACAGAAATCAAAAAATGCCCAGATCACGATCATTGCGATGATAAATACCAAAAGATAGTTTGCCAACATCACATGCTGGGTATTAAAAAGATATAAAACAACACTCAGCATGATTCCCATAAGTGTTCGTTGTATTTTGTCGCTTTTCATCATAAAGTCTCCTATAAATTATTCGATTATAGGATTATACAAAGGAGAACGTTAAAAAAACGTTGCTTCTAATATATATTATTAATAATCTTTATATTAAACCGACCAATGCACTGAGAAGGACGATCGGCGTGATCAAAACGCCAACCTTGATATACTCCATCCAGCCGATTTTCACGCCCTTTTGCGCCAGGACATGAAGCCAGAGAAGTGTTGCCAGAGATCCTATCGGTGTCATCTTCGGGCCAAGATTACATCCAATAATATTTGCATAGGCCAGCTCGATATACCCACTCTGCTCAATGGCGATGTCCATGATCATGATGGTAGGCATATTATTCATCACTGAACTTAAGACAGCTGCCATAAACCCGGTTCCGATCACCGCAAGCTCATGACTGTAAGTGGCCATGGCATCAATCATCACTGCCAGATAGGAGGTCAAGCCTGCATTGCGCAGTCCGTAGACCACCACATACAAACCGATACTGAACCAAACCACCTGCCATGGAGCCGTCTTGATTGTCAGGATGGGTTTAGTCGCCTTGTAGCGTGCCGCAATAGCCAAAAAGAGCAAGGCTCCTCCCAAGGCAAAAAGCGAAACAGGCAATTGGTAATAATCCCCAATAAAATAGCCTCCCATCAGTAATGCCAGAAAATACCAACTCAGTTGAAACATCGTTTTGTTTTTAATGACCGACTCCGGCGATGCCAGGCTGTCCACATCGATACGGCTTGGGATATCCTTGCGAAAGTAGATCCACAAGACAAGGATAGAAGCGATAATACTCAGTAGATTGGGTAAAAACATCTTTTGTGCATACTCCCAAAATCCGATGTCAAAATATCCCGCCGTGACGATATTGGTCAGGTTGGAGATCACCAGAGGATTGGAAGCCGAATCCCCGATAAATCCCCCTGCCATCAAAAAAGCGAATAGTGCCGTAGGACTCATCTTCAGATGTTTCATCTTCGCCAACAAGATCGGTGTCAATATCAGCGCCGCTCCGTCATTGGCAAAAAAAGCAGCGACAATAGCGCCCAATACCAAAGTATAGACAAACATCAGATTGCCGTTTCCCCTGGAAAGTCGGGCCATCTTCAGTGCTGCCCATTCAAAAAATCCGATCTGATCAAGTACCATAGAGAGGAGGATGATCCCGATGAAAGCCAGAGTGGCATCCCATACAATGCCCGTGACTGTCCAGACATCCTCCGGTGAGACAACGCCCACAAGAAGCGCCAAAACCGCCCCTAAAACCGCCGTAGTTCCTATCTGAAGGCCCTTAGGTTGCCAAATGACAAACACAAGTGTGATTAAAAATATACTAAAGGCAAGGATCATTCACACAACTCCTTCTCCACAACCGGCAAGAGTTGGGTCTCTATCTCAAAAAGCGTCTGAACAAAGGCCTCAGGACCTTTCCCGTCCGGATCTTCAAAGCCCACATGTAAGGTCTTTACATTTCCCGGAAACACGGGACAGGTCTCATGGGCATGATCACAGACCGTGACCACCAGATCAAAAGGAATCTGCATGACTGTGTCGATGGTCTTGGAGTGATACTCATCCCTCCACATATCATGCTCCCGTAAAAGTTCCTCCGCATGAGGATTCACACGGCCGCTGGCTTTTACTCCAGAACTATAGGCCTCAATACAACGATCCAGTTTTGCATTGATCAAGGCCTCGGCAATGATCGAGCGACAGGAATTTCCCGTACATAAAATCAGCACTTTTTTCATACACTACACCCTTTTTCTTCCATCTTCTGTAATCTCGGCAAAGAAATGTCCAAATGCCGAATCTCTTCTAAGGCCTCCAAACGAAACCTGTCCAGAGGAGAGCGGATCTCATAATATGCCCATGTCCCCTTGCGTTCCACCCGTAAAAAGCCTGCCTCTTTCAAGATCTTCAAATGACGCGAAAGACGCGACTGGATCATATCCAGAGAAATTTGCAGATCACAGACACATAAAGGCCCGTGAGTATCTAAAAAACGCAGGAGCATAACCCGTGTCTCGTCATTTAAGGCCGAGACACTCTTTAAAAAGACATCCATGGTTTCTTAACAGCTTCCCGTAGACCACTGGCCATTCTTGGAAAAGCTGGGTTCGCAACATCCCGATCCACCGGTGAAGCTATCCCCTCCAAAAAATTCGATCTGCTCCATTGTATGGTAATTTTCCCAGATAATATCCTGAGGATCCTGTACCCAATACTTCTTGGATGAAGCGTAGCAACACTGCGCTTCTTCCTGTTTCTCTCCTGATATCTTGGCTTCCAATAGACGCTGTTCCACCTCCGCCAAGGCTTCATCACTGTCCACCTGAAGTCCCATATGATTCAGCCCGATCTTGTCTCTTCCCGAAGAGATCGCAAGATTCACCGCCGGATCGTCGATCAGCCACTGGATATAATCTTCCTTCTCTTTGGTCGGTTCTACACCAAACAGTGCCGTATAGAACTTTTTACTCTCTTGGAGGTCCTTGACTCCGATATGCATATGTAGACGTTTCATTGATCCCTCTTTATTCTATGTTTTTGATATTCTAGCCAAATAATTTTAATATATCAAGATATATTGATTTAATATTCATGATATATAATTTTCTAATATAACTATTTTTTAACATTAAAATTGCATAATTAGGTATATTTTACAAAAAGGATTCGAATGTATAAGGTCATTCTATCACTCTTAACCCTCGCAACCCTCATCTTCAGCGGTTGTTCAAGCAAAGAAGTCGTAGCCGGTTATAGCGGGCCAAAAGAGGTCAGTACCTACGTAATCGCGCCGTTAATGAGCACAGAAGAAGTAAAATCCGCCCTTACGGCACAAGGCTTTGAGATCGTCTCTGTCTCTCAAGTTACCAAAGCGAAGATGGATGTTATCGTCTTCACACACCCTCACTTAAAAAACCTGGCCAATAAACCGGGACGCGGGTTTTTAGCCGGATCGATGCGCGCCCTGGTCAATACGGAAGGTAAAGAAGTCCGTATCACGAATCCTCGCTACTTTACCCGTGCTTTCTTGCAGAGCGATTACAAACTGAATGATGAGATGCCTCTGCTGGATGCCCTTAACAAAGCCTTCCCTGAACTCAAATCTTCCGAAGACAAGTGGGAATTTGACGGACTTGCAAACTATCAATTTATGGTTTCCCGTCCCTATTACCAGGATGTCATCGAGATCAAAGAGGGTAATCTTGCAGAGCTTCAGGCCAAACTGGAGAAAAAAGCGAAGAAAAATCTTGTGTTCAAACTGGAGCTGGATGAAGGCCGTGTCCTTTATGGCGTAGACCTCGGTAGACGTACGATGAAATTCCCGGATAAGATCGGTGTACAAAATGCAGGGCTGCTTCCTTGGATGGTACTTATCGAAAACCAAAGTGTAAGCGAAGATGGAAAAGAGAGTGTTGTTGCCAAAGCGACTGCCATGCGTGCGGATTACTATATCGCTATCTCTTACCCGCTTCTTGATCTTATGGGATTCGCCTCCATCATGACGGTTCCAGGAGCCGTCATCAAAGACTTGGAGAAATATTTTAAATAAGACTTCCTAGAGGCTTCCGCCTCTACTTAGCCTCATAGACTTCATGAAAAGTCTGTCCCTTTCTAAAAGGCACTTCCACAAACTGCATATCAATATGAAGTACTTCTCCTTCATGGGTCTTGAACTTCTTGCTTAAGATGGTATCCACCCCGTCACTACAGATCTTGGACGCCTTTGTCGCGACCCTGTCTTTTGCCAGGGCAATAAAATTCAC
>JBFEYO010000168.1:0-4023 GCA_041562075.1 Sulfurimonadaceae bacterium
ATTGTTACTGATGGCAATCATGTATTTTGGTTTGGATGTGAAGAGCTCATGGCAGGTCGCTTCATAACAGATGGCATTTCGAAAGGGGATGGAATGAATGATAAAGTCCGTCGGTTCTGTTGCATTAAGGTAGTCAGAGGCTCCGTCAAAAATGATACGATTGATGGGTCTGGCTAAAAACGAAGGAAGAGGAATATACTCTCCAAAGGGAACCAATACCATTTTTTTGGCGATTTGCATCTGTCCATTTTGGAATAGATAGGTGGCGTTATAATTGTGATGGTCTTCATACAAGAGGCTGCCGGTGATGATAGTGATATCATAACTTTTTAGCTTTAATTCCTCCATGAGTTCTATATCACGGTTGAGAAACAGGGGAAAGGCACTTTCAGGAAGGACAACGACTTCCTTTTTGGCTTCTATGGCCTGTTCAATTTCTTGCAGATTGGCCTTGATGATCTCCGGTAGAAAATGGGGGTTCCACTTCTCTTCCTGAGACAGTTTTGTCTGCACCATGGAAATATCAAGGGGCAGATCATGAGCTTGGGGAGATGAAAAACTTAGCGCCGGTAATAACAGGGGTAAGAACAGGTAAGGTCTTTTCTCTTTGAAAAAATGCATCAGGGCAAGGGAGAGCAGGATCAGTGCGTATTGCCACTTCTCGATGCCAAAATAGCTCTGTACGAAGAGCAGTTCAGGCTGTAGCCAGTTAAAATCGAAGGGTTCAAAAAAGCTCAGGCCAAATAGCATGAGTGCACGTAATAAAGGGTGCGATGGCCAGGAAATAAGCCAAAAGACAAAGGCATAGATCAGTGCAAAACCAAGGGAAACAAAGGGCAGGGCCCAGCTCATTCCATAATAGCGGAAACTAAAGCCAATCCAGTAAAACCAGAGCAGACCGATGAAAAAACCGGCAAAAAGCAGTACCTTGCGCGAGCCCCCGAGTAACAGATAGAAAGCATACAGGCCGAGCAGGCTGTTGAGAAGATAATAATTCAGATTAAAATGGAATAGATAAATGAAAGCAGAGAAACAAAAGGCTAGTAAAAGGCTTTCTTTTAAGGAGTCAGGTGAAAAAAAGTATCGAAGTCTTTGCATGGTAGGCCACCTGTTTTTTCAGAATTATAGCCAAAGTGAACATTGAGCTTTTTTTCAAAAGTATGATATGATATTCGCAGGAGTTGCAATGCGAGTATTATTAGTATTAATAATGTGTGTATGTATGTCGTATGCACAAGAAGAGTATAAGTTTGGGGTCTTTCCTCACATGCCTTTAAATAAATTGCATGAAGTCTTTAGTTCGGTGACACAAGATCTTGAAAAGGAGATAGGGACTCCTATTCGTCTGATGAGTAAGCCTTATTACAAGTATTATACGGGAGAACTCAACAAGGGGTTATATGATATCGCCTTTATCCAGCCTCTGGATTATCCGCAAGCGCATGAGAAGCAGGGATATATTCCTATTGCAAGACGGGGAGAAGATCTTAAGGCGCTTTTGGTGGTTTTAAATACATCCAGTTTTAAAGATGTAGATGATGTGAAGTCCAAGGTGATCGCTTCGGCACCTTCTGGTGCTGCGGTCACAGAGATGATGATGCGCTCACTGCATAATGACGGATTCCAGGTCATGGATAATTTTACTCTTTCATACAGTAAAAACCATTTTATCTGTTTGCAAAAGGTCATAGAGAAAAAGGCATCTGCCTGTATTACCGCCAAACGTGCCTTGAATTTTTTCAATCAGGAGGTAGGGAAGGGGAATAAGTTTAGAATCATTTATGAGACTAGGCCACTTCCTCATGCCCTTTTTGTAGTACATCCCCGGGTGTCTTCTTCAGTCCGGGAAATCATCAAAAAGCGTATACTCGCTTGGAATGCCGATACTAAGGGCAAGGAGCTTCTACGTAAGGGCAGGTTACTGCAGTTTGTGGAGGCAAAGGATCAGGATTATGATGTGGTGCGTCAATTTTTGGATATGAGCAATTAATGTCTAGAGTCTTGCTTTTGCTCTTCGTATACTCTTGTGTATGGGGGAGTGACTGGCTGATGATACAGGGTACGGAACCATCCATGATCCTGGTAGAGGGTGACAAACAAAAAAATACTTGGGATACGCCTCAGCTATGGGGATTTGCCCAATTAAAGTACGAGAAAAACTACTCTAGTGTTTTTGAGAGTGGGGGGATCGATAAAACGGGGTTCGCTTACGTGGCTCCCGATCTTCAAGATCAGGAACAGGTTCAGTTGTTTCGCGCACGTCTGGGACTGCGGGGTGTTTTGGATGATGAGAACAAGATCAATTATTTTACCCTGACTGATTTTGGGAAAAACGGTATCTCTGAACCACTGGGACATTCACAAAACACCTATATTGTAGATGCCTCTCTGACCTTTCGATACATTCCCTATGCCAATATCAGGATAGGGCTTTTTAAGTATCCCGGAAGTGAAGAGGGATTGCAGGCGCGTTTTGCCTCTCCCTTTATTCTCTTTACGAATATGACTAACAACCTCTTACTTGAAAAGATTCCCACAACCAGCAAAGATGAACTGAATACAAACGGTAGTTATCTCAATCAGCCGGAGGGATCGGTAGGCGCTTTTCGCGATACGGGAATAGAACTTTTTGACAGATTCGGTCTGGATGAGGATTGGGCACTTTCATATGCTCTGATGCTGGGTAACGGTTCAGGTCTGGAGTGGGAGAATAGAAATCAGGGGGAATATACAGGATATGGATATCTGGCCCTGCAAAAGGATTTTCATAAGGGCAAAGGGTATTATCATCAGGATTTAAAAACCTATTTGTGGTACCAGGAGGGTAAGCGTGCCATGGACGCCGATAACCAAACCCGGTTATATGACCGTATCCGTTACGGCGCAGGGGTTCGTTATTATAAAGAGGGACTTCGTTTGGAAGCGGAATATACGGGGGCAAAAGGGATGATTGTTGCCGGTGCAAAGGATGTGAATCCCGGAGTGGATGCGAGAGCATGGCATCTGGCCTTGGAAGCGGAGAAGGAGAACAGGGCTAATGGGTATTATCTGTCCGCAGCCTACGAGTTCTATCCGGGTATGGAAGTCCTGGCACGTTATGAACGTTTAAATAACCTCAATAATGATGCGGCTAAAAAGCGGGTGTTTGAGACGACTACCCTTGGCGTGAGTTACCGCTTTTATCCTGGGACACGTCTGGATTTGAATTATCTTATACGTGATGCACAGGCCCCTAGTAACCCTGCTGCTCAGGGGATATTGGATAATATGGAAAATGTCCTAATCTTTCAGTTGACTTACAAATTTGGATGGCGCCTTTAGTAGGTGTCGTAGATCCAGGAGGCTAGCTTGTCCAGATCTTCATTGCTTAAGTTTTTTTTGAGTTTGGGCATCTCTCCAAACTGGGCAAAACATCCTGCTCTGCAAAGTCCTTTATCGATAGACGGGGATCGGACGTAATCTTTGATAAAAGCGGTGATAACGGCTTTTTTGGCATCTTCATCTTCGACGGAGATAGAGATAACTTGTTTCAGACGCGCACTGACGAGGTTAATAGGTGGTGCCTTGTGCCGTGATTTGTGTTGTTTAAGCTCTTTGAAACTGATGGTTTTCTTGGAGTGGCAGGAGACACAATGGTCTTCAAATAGAGCTTCTGCTGAATGACCCAGCAATAGTGCTGATCCTAATATAAGTGTGATGATATATTTCATTCTTTTCCCCTAAAATGATAAGGGTATCTTATAGCTAAAAGATTACCGGGAGATTACTTTTTGAAGGCTCTTTTCTACTGAAGTGATAGGATCATAGGGCGCAAAGCGTTGGATGAGTTTTTCATTGGGAGAAACCAGGAACTTTGTGAAGTTCCATTTGATGGCTTTAGTGCCCAGGATGCCCGGGGATGCGTCTTTGAGATAATCAAAGAGGGGGTGAGCATCTTATCCATTAACCCTGATCGGTGCAAAAAGGGGGAAGCTGATATGATAATTCAGTTCACAAAAGGCTTGGATCTTCTCCTTGGAGCTA
>JBFEYO010000169.1:0-3987 GCA_041562075.1 Sulfurimonadaceae bacterium
CGTTAAAGTTCACTTTTGCACTCGCAATCATAGTTCAATAGTATCATAAATTTGAGTAAAGAACGGCATAAAGCATGGATATTATCGTAGCGTGGGAATACAAATTGCTTTGGAATCGGCATGTATGTTCAAAGTGCTCCAAGCAATCTGTATTCGGCATCTAATGATTCTCCTAGTGCCTCGCATACCCAGCAGGCACACAGCGGTGAGCATAAGAGAGCTGTGTTGGAGCATTTCAGTGAAAAAGCCATCATGGTTTTTGAGCAGATGAGTTCGGGTTTGAACACGGAGCGCAAAGAGAAGCTGGTCTACGAGCTCAACAATATAGGAAAAGCGGCTGCATTTGCTTCGACCAACGGATATGAGTCACAGAATGAGCGTATGGTGGTGAGCCAATATTTTGAACAGCTGGGCGGAGTGATCAGTGATGAAGCGATCAAGAAGATGATCTATACGAAGCTTAATAATCCGGCCTTTGAGAACCGGGCGTTCTTCGAGGAGTTTGCCAAAGCCCTTGATAAACCTCTGCAGAGAATCAATATCACCGTCTAGTCTCAGGGGGCCGGACATATTATTGACATGGTATAATTCAAAAAAACAGGGTAACTGCTAAAACACTCAGTTATATGTCAAGGTATACAATGTCTTCCATGGTGCAGAGCCATTCCTCTTCTTCGGACAAAATCAATAGGTTTGTCCGTACTTATCTCAGCAATACCCTTGATGATGAATTCTATGCTTCCGAGTTTGTGCAAGAAGATTTTGATGCGCTTTTGGATGAACTGTTTGGTGTGTTTGGGGAAGAGAAAACCCTTTCTCGCATGACAACAATCAGCAGAGCCATTGCGGATCATTTTAAGAGCTATTTTCAAGAGTGTGAGGTCGCTGTCAACGGCAGACAGATCAAGGTTAGCAATATCTTTCAAGAGGGGATAGAGACTGCCGAGATAGATAAGGCATCTTTCGGTTTGGCCCTGTTTATCAACAAGCTATTGGAAGATAAGCAGACATATGCTCTGCAGGAGTTTCTTTTGTCCTTTCCCGAGGAGATTGTGCAAAAGCTATATGAGAGATATGCACATACATCTATGAAAGATGATTATAAAACACTGCGCAATAGTATCCGTTTGTGTGTAGAGGATACGTTTGAGCTTGATCCTAAAGATATTGTGCTGTTTCTGAGAAAGAAACTGTATATACGCTATTTTGTCGATCAAAAAAACCTGAAGCAAAGTGAAAACAGGCGTTTTATGGGCGTCTCTCCGGAGTATCTTGAAGAAGTATATAAAGAGAACTTTCCATCAGACTTTGAGACAATACTGCTTGATATGGCGCCGGAAGTTATTTCAGACGCACTGGATTTTGGCCGAGTTGATAACCTAAGGTTCAAAGCCACATATATAGAGGTCTTTCGTACTCTGGTGGATGTCGCTATGGCTGAATTCACCTCTTCGCTTGATAAGGATACGGTATTGGCCCTGAATGGATATGTCCTTCGGTTGCATTTTGACAAGTTGCTTTATCTTTGCGCACAAATGCTGATTGATATGGTCATGAAAAGAGATAGAAAAGCTGATGAGTTTTTGCGTTTTTATAATGGGGAAACCATGGTTGGAAGCAATGGGAAAAAGATTAAGAAACCTTTTGTAGTGGATGTTCAGCAGAACATATGGAATTACAGCTCAATTTACTCTGTGATGACACAGTGTGCCCAGTATGACACCCAGCATAAAAAACAGATCAAAGCGATTAAGGAAGCCCATGGTTATCATGAGAATTCCAAACAGCTTTTGGAAGTCAGCAAAAATAATGAAGCAAAATGTTCGCAAGAGCTACGCCTTGTCAAACATGAGCTTCAGTTGTGTACGACAGAAAAAAAGCAGCTTTTGAGCATTGCCAAGCCGAGTAAGGAAGAACTTCTTGTCTTAAAACAAAAGAGAGAAAAAGAGAAACATTTATTAGGCAAGCATGATAAGTTGTATGCTAAGAAAACAGAACTGAATGTAAAACTGGAGAATGCAAAAGTTACAGAGAAAAACCGTCGTAAACAGGTGGAGACAGCGCAAAAAGCACTTGCGCTCCTGGAGAAAAAAGGTGAAGAGCTTCATGTACAGCAGGATAATATCTTTATCGCCATCGGGAAGGCCCTGACGTTTCGATAAAGAAGAGATGTTCATAGTCTGATGAATGTGTTCAGATATATAGACGAGTCTACATCAAGCCCCGCATCATCAGGTGTTTATACATGGACTTAAGCATGTAGACATCAAAGAACCACCATGCGGAACGCGGTCTGGAAACATCTTTCCAAAAAGGGATGGATGGCATCGCCCCGTTATATCCGAATTCGGCCATGATGATCTCTCCGTAACGGGGTTTGAGAGGACAGACCGTATAGCCGTCAAACTTCTCTTTGAGTTCTTTTTTCTCCATCTCGGAGATAAGATTGGCCGTCAAAATCGGTGCATGATGACGTGCCGATCCCCCTGTTTTTCCCATAGGGATACCGCAGATGTCCCCGATCCCGAAGACGTTTTTATATCGACGGTGCTGTAGGGTCTCTTTATCCACTTCCAACCATCCCTTGGCGGTACCTTTTTGCCATCCAAGCTGGGAGTTTTTGACGACATCCACCGGTCCCATAGGCGGTACGATGTGGATAAAGTCATATTTGAGATCGACCTCTTCATATTTATCGATAGTCTCATACATCTCAAGGTCTTCATCATACTCACCTTTCTCCTGCCAGAAGTGATCGTAGGTGGCAATCTTGTTTTTGACATCGATGGCTTTGAGGATATGGGTGAACTTGGTTGACATTCCCTCATACCCGTCCTGGGTACGTTGAAGCTCTTGAGCGACATTCTCAAGACTGAAGAGAGATGAGGTGTTGGTGGTAAAGATACACTCCGTATGCAGTCCTTCCTGCTTGAGGTAATCTGCTGCCAGATAGAGGATCTTCTGCGGTGCTCCACCGCATTTGATCGGAGTACCCGGCTGGGTGAAGACGGCACGGGGTTTTTCTCCCGCCTTTACAGAGGCTTTGAGGGCCTGAAACCATTCCCAGGTCGTTTCTGCTCCTTTATGGGTCCCCTCTTCCAGGTTGTTCAGATAGACTGAAGCGATACCGTTGGTTCCGATATCATCTTCGCTGAGCCCTTGGATATGGTCATAATGGTATTGAAGACCCGTGGCGACGACTAGATAGTCATAGGAGAGTTCTTCACCGCTTCGAAGGGTGATCTTATTGTTGTCCGCATCGATTTCCTTGGCCTCGTCTTTGATCCATTTCACATCATCGGGGATAAACTCTTTATTGCTCATCTCGATCTCGTGGGGTTCATAAACACCTGAGGCGATAAAGACCTGTCCGGGCTGGTAAAGGTGGACTTCATTGGGTGCGATGATGGTGATATCAGGGTTGCTTAGGGACGAGCGCAACTGTGCCATGGCCATAATCCCTCCGGCTCCTCCGCCAAGGATCACGATCTTGCCCTTGGCCTCAGAGGCTTTGGCTTCCGTAGTAGTGGAGCCGGCAAGAACAGAGGCGGCAATAGGGGAAATACCCATAAGTTTAAGGGCATCACGTCGTGAAAGAGGTTGATTGTTCTCAAGTAAAGTGTCAATGGGATCAGTATGCTTCATCTTATGTATCCTTCTTATTTATGTGTAATATAACATAAACCTGTCTCAATAAACTCACATCACTTAGGAAATGATACGATCCAGCATAAATTGGATAGAAGTACGGCCGTTGAAGACATTTTTATTGAGCGTATAAGAGCAGGTGATCTCCTCGCCGGCGCGAAGCTCTTCATCACATCGAAAATACATGAGATCATAGGTCTGCATCGAACTCGGGTGTAGACGCAGTTCTATCTTGGCGTGTTCCTTGTCCTTCCCGAGACGTTTGACAGAGACGATCTGCGCTTTGGAGGCCAGAAAACGAGGTCGGGGATTAGCCTCACCGTAAGGTTCAAATTGATC
>JBFEYO010000170.1:0-3925 GCA_041562075.1 Sulfurimonadaceae bacterium
CACAAAACCTTACTGCAGCGACGTTAAAGCTTATCGGAACCCGCATGGGAGAAGAGACCCGTTTAGTCGTCATGGGTGATCCAAATCAGATCGATCATCCCTTCTTATCAAAACGTAGAAATGCCCTTGTGGCCCTGCTTAAAAAAGCAAAAAGTGAGAACTATATCGCCGGTATCCAACTGCGCCATACCATCCGTAGCGAGATCGCAAACTGGTTTGATAAGAATTTTTAGACACATATACGGCATGGAAATGCACCCCACTTAGGTTTTAACCACGGGAGTGTCGTCATTTAGTGACAGAAATTCCACTTCGTTACGCTAACGCTGAGTTCTGCTCAGCGCAGGGCTCGCGGCAAGTGAAGCCCGCCTAATTACTAAGCACAAAATTTCCCACCCTGACGACAACCCATATGATTGCTAGCGCCTTATTTTAAATTATCAATAGCAGTTTGGAAATATAGAAAGAAAGTTAATAGAAGTATTTACGGGCCAAAGCCCGTAGAAATTAGATTGGTAAAACGCGGATTTTCTGAGAAAGTTTCTCTTTAAGCGCTGATTCAATAGCGTAAAGTGTACCTGTAGATGATGAAGCACAACCGCTACATGCACCCAAGTAACGGATATATACGTCGATGTTTTCATCCGAAGTCTTAACATCGATAACTTCCATATCACCACCGTCCATTACCAGGAACTGACGGATATTCTCATCCACTACTGCATCGATCGCTTTGATCTTTTGAACCAGTGTCATTGTCTCAAAGTCACCTTTAAGACCGGCATCAGCTGCTGCAGCCATCTTCTCTTGATCCATCTCTTTACGAGTATTCTCAAGGATGTCAACAAGGTAATATTCACGCTCTTCGTGACCACCCGGTTTGATACAAGACTTACAGAAACCACCGGCTTTAGTATAGTCAGTAACCTGCTCAACTGTAGTCAGGTCATTCAGACGGATAACTTCTTGAAGTGTTTTAAGAGAAACACGTGCACATTCACACACGATAAGTTCAGTTTCAAAAGACTCTTCATCAACACCAAGATACATACCTGCTGCTTTTTTGATAACGTCATATGCCATGACCGAACAGTGCATCTTTTGTGGTGGAACAGCCGGAACATCCGGAGTATCGCGTAGTGCGAACTCAACGTCGATATTTGTGATCTTTACCGCTTCTTTTACCGTCTTGCCGATACAAAGCTCTGTCATAACATCCGAAGATGCGATCGCCGTACCACATCCGAATGATTTGAACTTGGAGTTAACGATCTTGTCATCTTTAGGATCAACTTCCCAGTAAAGACGTACCGCATCCCCACAGCTCTCCGCACCGAAGTCTGCAACGATCAGTTTTGTACCATGCGCATCACACTCTTCTTGTGTAATTTCACCCTGGTGTTGAGGGTTATTCATCAATGATGTAACTTTATCGGAATATGCGTCCCATAGAGACTCGCCTAACATATCATTTTTTGCCATAATATTGCTCCTTAATTTACTCTATAAATTAGTGGTGATGAAGTTCACACTCGCGAACCTCTCCACCTTCAGTTGGTCCTACTTTTGCGTAAGAGCTAGAGATAGCACGTAAACGTGCTACACCGTTTTTAAATGCTTCGATAACATAGTCTGCTTCCTCTTCCGTCGTAAAACGGCTAAGGCTTAAACGCATACCGGTATGTGCCAACTCATGGTCTGCACCGATCGCTAACATTACCGTGTTTCCTTCAAGATCTTCTGATGCACAAGCCGAACCTGTCGATGCACCGATCAGAGAGTTATTAAGATCCCAAAGCATACCTTCACCTTCTACACCCTTGATAGAGATAAGGATAGTATTTGGTGTACGGTTGGCACGATCACCAACGACAAACACATCTTCAAGCTTCAATAGTTCGTCTTCGATGCGGTCACGGATCTTGGCAATCTTCGCCATTTTTGTTTCCATATCAGTAGTAGCAAGCTCAATTGCTTCACCCATACCGACGATACCAGGAACATTCAATGTACCTGAACGGCGTCCACCCATCTGGTCACCACCGTGGAACAATGGCGTAAGCTTACGCGAGTTCTTGATATAAAGAGCTCCTACACCTTTTGGTCCATGAAATTTATGTGCTGAGAATGACATAAACGCCACATCCAAATCAGATACATTTACCGGAATCTTACCAACAGCCTGAGTCGCATCAGAGTGTAGTAATACACCCTTCTCTTTACAGACATCCGAGATCTCTTTCATCGGGAAGATCATTCCTGTCTCATTGTTCGCCCACATCACAGATACAAGAGCCGTTCTATCTGTGATAAACGATTTGACCGTATGTGCTTCCACAATACCGTCTTCGTTTACCGGAAGATACGTCACCTTTGTCCCGCACTGCTCTTCAAGATACTTACATGTTGCAAGGATCGACGGGTGCTCTACCTCTGTAGTGATGATATGGTTCTTATCACCATGCTGGATAAGATCAGCCCAGATAGACTTAAGTACCCAGTTGTTTGACTCTGTCGCACCTGATGTGAACACAACGTCATCATTATCATTCGCGCCGATACCGGTATATACCTGATCGATAGCCTTTCTTAAGCCTGCGTGCGTTTTTGTTCCAAACTTGTGCAGTGAGTTCGGGTTTCCAAACATCTCATGCATGTATGGCAACATTGCCTCAACAACCTTCGGGTCCATCTGAGTTGTTGCATTGTTGTCTAAATATGCTTGCATTGTTATCCTTTGCTTTGAGTCACACTATCCCGGCATAAATGCTTTTCGATAATAATACTCAAAATTTTTAATTAGGACAAAGTTTGTCCTCTTTTTAATAACGGTATGATAGTGGGTATTTGTTAAGTTTATGCTTAAGATTAATTTATAGAAATTTACAATTAAGAAAAGTTTTAGTTTGTATTCATCATGGATATAAGGGCCTGAACGCTCTCTTCATATTCGCAAATATAACTGGCTCCCTGAGAGATAAACTTTTCCATCTCTTCTTTTTTGGAAATAGCCTCATCCAGCTCCGCATCATTCCCGGCCGTATACGCCCCGATACGTATCAAGACCTCATTTTCTTTTAATAATGTATAGAGTCGTCTGAATTTTCGTGCCGCTTCAAAATGTTCTGCGGAGATAATATCATTCATCACCCGAGAGGCAGAATTGAGGATATGAATAGGCGGATAGATACCAAAATCCGTCAGTTCTCTGGAAAGGACAATATGCCCATCCAAAATAGAACGGGATTGATCGGCAATAGGGTCATTCATATCATCCCCTTCAACCAATACGGTAAAAAAGGCAGTGATTGACCCCTTCCCTTCTTCCTTACCCGCACGCTCCATTAACTGAGGCAGCAAGGTCAACGAAGAAGGCGGATACCCCTTGGAGGTCGGCGGTTCACCCAGGGCCAACCCGATCTCACGCTGTGCCATAGCAAAACGGGTCACCGAGTCCATCATAAAAAGCACATCATTTCCCAGGTCTTTAAAGTACTCTGCCACCGACATTGCTGAGAAAGCTCCATATTTTCGCATTAAAGGAGAATCGTCCGAGGTCGCCACGACGATCACCGTATTCGTCAAATCTCCGCCAAGGTTCTTTTCAATAAACTCCGGTACTTCACGTCCCCGCTCTCCTATCAGTGCGACCACCTTGATCGGTGCTTCCGAACCTCTGACAATCATTCCCATCAGGGTGGACTTACCGACCCCAGATCCGGCAAAGATCCCCAGTTTCTGGCCCTTTCCACAGGACAAGAGGGTGTCAATCGTCTTAACACCGACAGAAAACTTCTCATTAATCATACCCCGCGCCATAGCAGCAATAGGCTGCTTGATAATCGGATACTCCTGATTGGAATAGAGCGTTCCCTTTCCGTCAATAGGATTCATAAAAGGATCAACTACCCGGCCCAGAAGTTCC
>JBFEYO010000171.1:0-3894 GCA_041562075.1 Sulfurimonadaceae bacterium
CCACTGTCTACTAGCAGCGTTTCTAGGAAGGTATTAGCACGCTCACAAGCTACGCTAACATCTTCTTCCTCGGCGGTTGCTGCACAAGCAAATGCAATTTGGTCAGCGTCAATTAGTGCTTTCACTTAGAGTGGTTCCAGTGTTTGTGGTATAGTGTATCCTTGAAGCTTTTTCCGGTTCAATTGCATGATCATGGTCATAGACTTTAACGGATTCACCAAACATACAATTATCACCAATACGGATTTTATCTCTACATACTATGGAACAAAAACGATTAAAGAAGCAACTGTCACCGATAGTCAATTGTGCATTTTTTCTTACCGCAATAAACACATGGGATTGTAGATGAATATCACCATTAATAAACAAGGTCGAGTTTCGGGCTAACTCAATTCGAAAAAATCGATCCGCTTTGATTTTACCTTTAAGAACAAACTGATTTCTTTTTACGATTCGTAAGTAGCTAACATAGATAAATGTGTAGAGTTTTATGAATAATCGGATCAAGATGCATGTCTCCTATTTGAGTTCTTTCACAGCCGCAATGACGTCTTCAGCTTCTATCTTGGTCATGCATTCGTGATGTTTTAAAGGACAGCTACGCTTCATGCATGGAGCACAGGGTACGTCATCCCGTCGTACGATACGGCTCTTTTCATTTTTCCATTGACAGGTTTCCATATGGCGTGTCGGGCCAAAGATCGCGACGGTAGGTACTTCATAAGCAGCGGCGACATGCATGGGCCCGCTGTCATTGGTAACAAAGAGGTTTAGGCCGCCGATATGTGAGCAGAGCTCCTCCACACTGGTCTTTCCGGCAAGGTTTTGATAATTGTTCACCCCCATCTCCTGAAGACGCTTTTCAATGTCATTTCCCATCTCGACTTCGGCAGGCCCGCCAAAGATGATGATCTGGTAGTCATCCGCAAAAGCTTTGGCGACCTGGGCAAACTTTTCAGGATACCAGCGTTTGGCCGAGCCGTAAGTAGCACCGGGATTGATACCGAAGGTAGGTTGCTCATATACGTGTTTGGGAATGTAGAGTCTGGAAGCGGGTGCAGGGCTCGGGTTCTCATCAATCAGGTTGACCAGCTCATTATATTGCTCACTGAGGTGGATGGTGTTTGGCAGTTTTTTACTCTTATCAAGCAGGAGGGATGCATGCCATGACTTACGCGCGATCTTGATGTGTGCAGGTGTGAACAGCAGCATAAGAGATGAATAGATGTTGTTCCTGAAAGTGATGGCAATATCAAATTGACCCAGCTTCTGGGCAAACTCATGGGTCCTTTTCAGTCTCCATCCCCCGTTTTTGGTGTCATCAACAAAGGAAGCCACGGCTTTGGGGTGATGCTTGATGGCTTCAATGGAGACGTATGAGCCTACAAAGGTTAATTTCGCATCGGGATGCAAAGTGCATAGATGCTCTATGGCCGGTGTCGCCATAAGGGCATCTCCCAGCCAGTTTGGAAGTATGATTAAGATATTGATGGGGTATCCTTTTTGATTGCTTTGACATAAACGGGAGCACCGCTGAGGGTGACCTGTTTGGCATGGCTTATCTGACCGTCACGGGAGATGATTTGAACCTCTTCATTGAAGTCCAGCTCATAATTTGTATCATTACACCATAGCACCTGGAACAGTTCCTCGTCTTTTTGTGCAATTATCTCATAAAAGCTCTGATGTTGCACAAAAGCGTGGAGGCTCGCTCCTTGCAGCTGCTCAAGCATGGTTTTAAAGGCATCAAAGGCAGGTCGTTTACGCATCTGCTCTCTATTGTCAATCAGTCCGTATCCTGGAGCGATGAGTTGATGCCAATAGACCGCTTTGATCATATTCGAACCCAGGGCAAGGAGGTAATATCGGATCATATAGTTTGCATAATCCTCTTCACTGACACATTCGTATTCACTGGTGGGTGCATAGGGAGCGGTATCGGAGATAGGCCAGTTGGTTTCGGTGATATAGACGTCGTTACTGCTTTTTGGCGAGAGGGTTGCCAATCCGAAGAGAAGGTGGATCTTGGAGACGAGGTCCAGACCCATCTGGGTGTTTTCCGGGGCTCCGCGTCTATCAACGTATAAGAGTGCCGATACGGCATCAAACCTTAGTCTGAAAAAATTGAAAAGCGCATGGATAAGGTAGTGGTATTCGAAGTCAATGACTGAGGGGCCAAGGAGTTTGATGGCGGAAAAATGACGCTCCTTGATTTTGTAAGCGATCTGATAGAACCGGAGGTAACTGTTCACAGAGAAAAATCCCCACTTGCTGCGGTTGATAGTCGTTCCCACCTGAAAATAGGAAACATGGGGAGAAAAGCGTGTGAATATTTCTGTGAACTCCTTTTCAAGTTGTTTTTTATTTTCCAGAGTCTGCGGGTCTTGCATGATATTTAGCAAGACGGTTTGAGCATCCAAACGATTGATGAAATCGATATAGTCGTCTATCTTTTCCATCTCATGCATCGGAAATCGTACAAGGACATGTTTTACGCCGAGTGCTTCAAGAAGAGCAGGAGTGTCTTCAGGCTCTTTATTGAGATTAACACTTATACCGAAAAAGTTGTCAGTATCACACTCTTTTTTACGAAAAAGTGGCAAAAACAAGATAGCGATCGGAAAAATCAACAGGGTAGAAAAAAAAGTATAGAGTAGACTTCCAAGGGCTTTTTTACGCTCTTTTTTCTTGAAGGCTTTGTCTTTAATCGGATACGGCTGATCAGAAAAGTGATCCCATTCAAATGTCTTGATGTCTTTTCCTTACTAAAAGTTCCTGTTATTTTAGCAAAAATAAGGTTTGTACTCCTTGTAGTAAAAACAGGGTAAGGAAGAACATGATAGACTAAGTGCCATAAAATGATAGGATGAATGATTGAAGAAAGTCGCATTAATAGCAAAATCTTTGCATGGAGGTGGAATCGAGAGGGTTACTGCAGCTCTGGCCGATGGTTTTGTCAAGAAGGGCTATGATACACATATCCTTCTGCTGCGTGATGAGGTTAAGATTGATGTTAATAAACAGGTGAGCATACATGCCTTAAGCAAGGATGGAAAGATCACAAAAAACTCTTTTCTACGCCCCTATTTATTCAGTAAAAAAATCAAGAAAATTTGTGAAGAGAATGACTTTGACCTGGTCCTTTCTAATCTAGCGGATTTTTCTGGATTGAAGATTGTACAACTATCCAACATCAAGCACTTATACACGATTATCCATAATACCCAGAGTAAACGTCGGTTTAAACGTCATACGAAAGAGACTCTTTTAAAAAGATATAAGACCTACCGTATTCAAAAAAGTTTTGAAAATATGGATCTGATAGCAGTTTCCAAAGGTGTGGAAGCAGACCTGTTAGAGGTAATAAAGGCAAAGCCTCGTAGTATACTGACCATCTATAATCCCTTTGATATTAAAACTATTCGTGCCTTGGCGGAGAAAAAGAATGAGCGAATTATTGATGATGAATACATTATCCATGTCGGACGATTTGAACTGGTGCACAAACGACAGGACATCTTGCTCAAGGCTTATAAGGAAGCAGATATAGACCAAAAGCTTGTCCTGCTCGGCGATGGTGATGATCGGGGGAAGATCGAGGCAATGATATCGGAACTGGGATTGAAGGATAAGGTCGTGTTACCCGGTTTTGATGCCAATCCCTATTCGTGGATTAAGGGAGCTAAACTGTTTGTTTTCTCGTCAGATTATGAAGGTTTTGGGAATGTCTTGGTGGAGTCTTTGATCGTCAATACTCCGGTTGTCAGTACGGATTGTCAAAGTGGCCCATCAGAGATACTCACAGGTGAATTGGCCGAGTTTCTGGTCCCGGTAGGTGATAGTACTGCGCTTGCACAGAAAATCAATCAGGCATTGATACATTATCCTCAA
>JBFEYO010000172.1:0-3880 GCA_041562075.1 Sulfurimonadaceae bacterium
ATCTCTGTTTAAGAACCATGCCGAGAACGGTTTTGAACTCTCTTTATTTCGTGGGCTTAATCTGACCTTTCTTGGACTGCATCTGATAGATTTTGTTCTGCTATGGCTGAGTAAAGACTACCAAAGTCTTTTTGGCCGTCTGGCATGGACCATCGTGACGATCTATATTGGTCTGCTGCTTTTCTCCTTTGTCTCTTATCTTAGCCGAAAAAAGTTTGGAATAGAGAAGAAATTTGATAGCACTATCGTGTATATTGATACCTATAACAGCCGTCTGGTAGATTTGATCGTATTGGTTATCATCTCCATCTTTTCACTGTATATCATTATTAATATCTGGGAGCTTGATTCCTTACTGCAGACGACAGGGGTTTTTGGAATTGCCGCCGCTTTTTTGGCCCTGACCAATCAGATCTGGGCGCCGGATATGTTTTACGGCATGGTGATACTTAATTCCAAGATGCTTGAAGACGGGGATGTGATCCAGTTTGCCGATAATAGGGATGAATATATTATCAACAAGGTCACGTTTATCTATACCATACTGTTGGATGTGCGTAACAATCATCGCACCCTGATCAAAAACTCCAAGCTGGTGGAGACCCGTATCGATAATTTGAGCAAAAAGGCTTCGACTGACGGATTGCGTATGCGCTTGACTTACAAGATCGGCTATCCCGAGCATGAAGCGCTTGAGCAGTTCAAAAAACAGGTGGATCAGATGTTCACAGCAGCTAACGAGGAGGCTATTGCTTCAGATGAGATCAAAGTCAATGCTCATATCCCCTTTGAATGGTATCTGCATAATGCGGGAGATTATGCCTTGGAATATGAGCTTTTTTATTATGTGGATACACTGCCCAACACGAAGGTGACCCGTACGGTACGGAGCTATCTTTTAAAGACCCCTAATCTTGTGAATGAAGCGGTATACAAGGCATCAGTAGAGCACCATATCGATCTCTCCACACCGATTTTGCATCAGGAGGTCTAGATGTTTAGAGTATTTATTTTACTGATATTAGCGCTTAGTCTGCATGGGGACGTTTTTGAAAAAGGCAGTACCAGTCTTGGGGTAAAACTTGGTTCAGCCTCCGTAGGAGAGGAGGACTATACGGTCTTTGGACTCAGCGGAAGCTATTTTTTGATCGACAGGCTCTCGGTAGGATTGGGATATGAGGGTTGGTACTCGGGAGTGCCCCGTCTTGAAAAATTAACCCTGGAGAGTCATTATTATGTTGAAGTCGGTGAGGATATTTATCCTTATGTCGGAGCATTTTATCGGCGTATTATGATTAGTGAGGGCATCAGGGATACCAATGCTTACGGGTACCGTTTGGGAGCAGCGCTTATCCAGGATAATTTGCTCATTGGTCTGGGTGTCGTACAGGAGTATTATAGTCCTGATCGGGGGATCTTTGATGGGGAAGATACCTATGTGGAATTGACGATAGGCTTACTCTTTTAGTGTTAATTTATATTGTTTTGTATGAAAAGAGTGTAAGATAAGATGAATTTAATAAAGGAAAAGAGATGAGTGTAAGACATTTTATATACCTGCTATTGGTTTTGGGACTGCTTGCTGGATGTGCCGCCAGCCCTACACAAACGACGGTGCATGAGACAAATGCGGCTACACCGGCAGTAAGCAAGACCTTAGCTCACAAGGATACGAAATCCTTAAAACGAAAGGTCGCGATCGGCCGTTTTACCAACGAAACGACTTATGGACAAAGTTTTTTTATTGATGAAAACAATAACCGTATCGGCAAACAGGCAATGGATATCCTCTCCGCGAAGCTGTTTGAGACGGGCAAGTTTATCATGCTTGAGCGTTCTGATCTGGCGCAGATCCAAAAAGAGCTGGAAATCGGCGGTAACGGAAAGGTCAAAAATGCGGCGGATTTTATTATCGTCGGTTCTATCACGGAATTTGGCCGTAAAGAGGTCAGTGATGTCGGGATCTTTTCGCGCAACAAAAAGCAGATTGCCAATGCCCGTGTACATATTCGTGTGATTGATGTGACGACGGGGCAGATCATCTACTCGGAAGAGGGGAAGGGTGAAGCTTCCTCTGAAGCTGCTGTGACCTTTGGTGTGGGTAACAAGGCAGGGTACGATGCTTCTTTAAATGACAAGGTACTGGATGCTGCAATTACGAATCTGGCTTCCAATATCATTGAGAACATGCTGGATAAACCGTGGCGTGCATATATCCTTGGGTATGAGGATGGAAATATCATCATGTCCGGGGGAAAATCCCAAAACATCAAGGCGGGATCCCGTTTTGCCGTCTTGAAAGAGGGTAAAAAGATCAAAAACCCCCAAACCAATATGATGATCACTCTACCCGGTAAGAAGGTGGCGACGATAGAGGTTCTGATGAGCGTGGGTGAGACACCGGAGTCGGAAGTCTCTATGTGTAGTATTGTAGATGGTAATCTAGACAGCTATATTAAGACGAAGAAATTTGACAAGCTCTATATCCAAGAGATGAAATAGGAGAGAAGATGCGACAGATGAAAAGATTGGCAGCACTATTGTTGGTTGCGTTGATGGCGTTCATCAGCGGCTGCGGTTATAAAGAGAGCGTAGGAACACAAGAGCGTGCGGCCTATATCTATTTTACGGGAAATGCACAGGGCGCGGAAGTGACGATAGACGAGACGACGACCTTTACGGTAGAGAAGATGGGTGCGGACGAGCATTATAAGGTGGCTCCGGGTAAACACCTGATCGTGGTGACGCAAGACGGTGCGGTTGTTGTTGAGCGTGAGCTGCTACTGGGAGATGGGATAGCCCGTGAAATCAATGTACCGTAGAGAGATCAAAGGGATGAAGATGAGAGACTTTTGGATAGGATTGACAGCAGTGATGATGCTGTTGATAAGCGGATGCAGCTCCCACAAGCCGATGTATGAGTATGCAGATTATTCGGAAAACTTTTATGGTATGAAAAAGGATGCAACCCCTGAGGCAGCGGCGGAGTGGAAAAACAGCCTTGAAGAGTCTATCAAACGTTCCAATGCCCGTGCCATTCGCATCCCGCCGGGGATCAATGCAAATCTTGGCTACCTTTACCTTAAAGCGAATGATACGGCAAAAGCGATCTCTTATTTCAAGGCAGAGAAAGCGCTCTATCCTGAGTCCAGTGTTTTTATGGATAAGTTGATCAAAAAGGCAGAGCTGATGAACGAAGCAAAGGGTAATTCATGAAAATCATCGTTAAATATATCTTCTTACCGATAGCAGTACTGTTCTATTTTAGCGGGTGTGCTCCAAGTATGGTGACCAAGGCCCAGGAATTTCCGGGAATGTATGAGGAGAAGCCCCGCTCCCTGCTGGTTATGCCGCCGATGAATGAAAGTACGGCGGCAGATGCCAAGGATTTTTATGCGACGACGATCGAGGTGCCTTTGGCCTTTCACGGTTTTTATGTCTTCCCTTATGCGATTACCGAAGACGTGTTGAAGCAGCAGGGGATCTATGATACGGAACTTTTATATAACTTGCCACTGAACAAGTTTTATGACTATTTCGGTGCGGATGCAGTGCTCTTTACGAAGATCAAAAAATGGGACACTTCTTATCTTGTACTGGCCTCTTCCTTGACGGTTTCCGTGGATGCGGAGATCAAGTCAACCCGAAGCTCCCAGGTATTATGGAAGTATAACGGCACGGTGGTCGTCGATCTTAGCGGCGGGAACTCCGGCGGCGGATTGGCGGGATTGATCGCCAATGCGGTAGCGACGGCGATCAATACTGCGGCGGCGGATTATACGACCTATGCCAAACAGGCAAACCAACGTTTTGTCGGAAGCATGCCGTATGGCTACTATCATCCAAAATACCTCAAAGACCAGGGAATGCAGATCATCGA
>JBFEYO010000173.1:0-3853 GCA_041562075.1 Sulfurimonadaceae bacterium
GGCTGGCACTTTTTAGCACGAAGGAACAAAACCTGTCCAAGGGTCTGCAGCTCTTAACCGAGTCTTCTATCCAGACGATTGCTATTGCCAATCCCAAGACGGCGCCCTATGGAAAAGCAGCAGTAGAAGCACTAAAAAAAGCAGATCTTATGGATCAGCTAGGGGAAAAGTTCGTCTATGCAGAATCGATATCCCAGACCCTTTCTTATACCTTTACCGCCGCGCAGATCGGTATCATTGCCAAGGCGGCCCTGTTTAGTGAGAAGATGCAGGAGTATAAAGAAGGAAAGCACTGGATAGGGATTGATACTAAATACTATGAGCCAATAAAACAGGGCATGGTCTTGCTTCAAGCCTCCGAGAAAGAGCCGATGTACGCGACCTTTTATGATTTTATTCTTTCACAAGAGGGACAGAAGATCCTGTCACAATACGGGTATATTATATAATGAATTATATAAGAGGAGCAATAGAAGGGATTGAATCGATGGAAACGTTGAATCTGGTCCGTTTTTCTGTAGGTTCGGAGCAACTGAAAATGATCTCGCTGGAGCTGGATGAGCAGATGGTGGAAGGTGCAGAGGTTCTCCTGGGTGCGAAGGCAACGAACATCGCTATTGCCAAAGATATTCAAGGAGAGCTTAGTATCAGCAATCAATTGCACTCCAGGGTCTTGTCTTTGCAGATGGGAAAACTGTTGTGCAAGGTAGACTTTGAGTATATGGGGCAGAAGCTGCAGAGTGTCATCACAAGGGATTCCGCACTTCGTATGCAATTGCAGTCCGGGGATCAGATCATCGCGCTGATCAAATCCAGTGAACTCTCTGTCGTGGAGTTTGTAGGATGAATGTGGATTTAGCGCCTTTTTTACTCTCTTTCAAGCTGGCCGGGGTGACCACGCTTATCCTGTTTTTGATTGCCCTTCCGATTGCCTGGTGGCTCTCGCAAAGCCGTTGCCGATGCAAGCCTGTGATTGAAGCCCTCGTCTCTTTGCCCATTGTTCTGCCTCCTTCGGTCATCGGTTTTTATATCCTTTATACTCTCTCCTATAGTTCGCCTATTGGGGCTTTGGTTCAGGAGGTCTTTGGGGTAAGTCTGGTCTTTAATTTTACAGGACTGGTCATTGCGAGTTGTTTTTACTCCTTTCCGTTTATGGTTCAGCCTCTGCAGAGCGGTTTTAGTGCGATCAACAAGAACATGCTAGAAGCCTCTTATATTGCAGGAAAGTCCACCCTTCAGACGCTTGTTTATGTGGTATTACCCAATAGCAAGCCGGCCTTGATGACGGCACTGATCGTCACCTTTGCCCATACGGTCGGCGAGTTTGGTGTCGTCTTGATGGTAGGAGGCTCGATTCCGGGAGAGACCAAGGTGGCTTCGGTGGCCATTTATGAGTTTGTAGAGGTTCTGGATTATGAACAGGCACATATCTATTCGGGGATTATGGTCATGATGAGCTTTATGATCTTACTGGGTGTCTACCTTTTTAATCGTCGTCACACTCATCGTTTGGGGACAGTCTGATGTTAAGGGTAGATATATCAAAGGCATTGCATGGAAGCAATGCTGATATGCATCTGGAGGTCTCCCTTGGTATTGAACCCCATTCCTTTGTCGCCCTGAGCGGTCAAAGCGGTGCCGGAAAGAGCACACTGCTGCGTATTCTGGCCGGTCTGGAAGAGGCAGAAGGGAGTATCACGCTGGGTGAAGAGGTGTGGCTTAAGGGTGGTAAAAGTCTGGCCGTACAGGATCGGCAGATCGGATTTGTGTTTCAGGATTACGCTCTGTTTGAGAACATGAGTGTAGAACAGAACCTCTTGTATGTATCAAAGGATAAAGCCCTGGCACAGCATCTCTTGGAACTGACAGGTATGACTGCCTTGCGTGATCGTCGTCCTCACACCTTAAGCGGCGGGCAAAAGCAGAGGGCCTCCTTATGCAGGGCGTTGATGCGCCGTCCCAAGCTTTTGTTGATGGATGAGCCTTTTTCTGCCCTTGATCCGACGATGCGACAGAAGCTCCAGCAGGATATTTTGACACTGCATAAAGCCTTTAAAACGACAACAATCATGGTCTCCCATGACCCCAGCGAGATCTATAAACTCTCAGACCGTGTCATCAAGCTTGAGCAGGGGAAGGTGGTCGCCGATGCAAGTGCCAAGGAGGTCTTTTTACGTACCAGTGGCAGTCAGAAATTCTCGTTACAGGGAGAGCTTCTGGACATTATCAAGGCGGATGTGATCCATATAGGAGTGGTTTCCATCGGTCAGCAGATCGTGGAAGTGGTACTGGATGAGAACGAGGTACAGGCACTTCAGATCGGTCAGCGGGTTCAGGTCAATACCAAGGCCTTTGCTCCGTTTTTGAGTTGAGAGATAGCGTCTTTTTTTATGGGGCAATAGTGCTATAATTGTTCAATGACAATGACAATTATTCAGGTTCTTTCCGGATTGGGAATTTTTTTGTTTGGTATGGCTTATATGGAGTCTGCGCTTAAAGAGATGGCGGGTATGCGTCTGAAGCGCTGGATCAAAAACTCTACGTCTACACGCCTGAGAGCGATTATGACAGGTGCCATTGCTACGGCGGCCTTGCAGAGCTCTTCGGTGGTGACCCTGTTGACCCTCTCCTTTGTATCGGCCTCACTGATCTCTCTTCCTTCGGGGATTGCTCTGATCTTTGGTTCTAACCTTGGGACAACGGTAACGGCCTGGATCGTCGCCACTTTGGGATTCAAGGTAAAGATCGAACTTTTTGCCCTGCCGATGATCGGTCTGGGGGGATTTGGATTGGTACTCTCCAAGAATCAGCGCATACTGGCACTCTCCAAGGCCAGTATCGGCTTTGGTCTGCTCTTTTTCGGACTGGAGTTTATGAAGGAGTCCATTGATGTGGTGGCAGAGGGGATAGACCTTTCGCGTTATGCCCACTATTCCCTTGGACTTTTTGTGCTTCTTGGGCTTATGATCACCGCCTTGATCCAGTCAAGTTCTGCAGCTACGGCCATCATTCTTTCGGCGGTGTATGCCCAGATCCTTCAGTTTGATCAGGCCGCGGCTATGGTGATCGGTACGAATATCGGTACGACGGTTACGGCCCTTTTGGGAAGTATCGGAGGTATTCCCGATAAGAAGCGCGCGGCGGTTGCCCATCTGCTTTTTAATCTTCTAACGGCGATTGCGGCATTTATGATCCTGCCCTTTAGTACGGATCTGTTGTTGAACGTTCTTGGCCTTAAAGATGATCTGATCATTGCTCTGGCCCTTTTTCATACGGCTTTTAATCTCCTGGGCGTTGTCCTGTTGGTCGCTTTTATCCCTTTGATGGCACATTATCTGGAAAAACTTTTTATGCAAAAACAGAAGGTGGCGACAAAGTTTATTCATAAGGTGGATATGCAAGTACCCGATGCGGCTCTGTTGGCTTTGAGAAATGAGGTGCATCGTCTCTTTATGAAAACAATGAAGTTTTCCCTTCTGATCGTAAACATCAGGCCCAATGATGTCCTGAAGAAAAAGTATCCTATCAGATCAGTCACGGAGCATAATCAACAGAAGATAGAGTTTGATCATTTCAAGGCCTATGAACAGATCAAGGAGATCGAGTTGAGTTCACTGGTCTTTGTGAATCGTCTGAGTCAACAGAATCTTGGACATGAACAGAGCAGTAAACTGGATACATTGACTGTCTCCATCCGTGAGAGTGTTTATGCAGCCAAGCTTTTGAAGGATGTGCGTGATAACATGGATACCTTTACCCAGAGCGAGGAGGCGGGGATGCTAAGCTTATATGATGACCTTCGCCAAAACCTCGCTTTTGCCCTGAATATCTTCAATCATTACATTCAAGAGGA
>JBFEYO010000174.1:0-3791 GCA_041562075.1 Sulfurimonadaceae bacterium
ACGAGATAGCGGGTGTTATACCCTTTTAGTTTTAAAAAGGTACGTGCCATGATTGCCCGATCTTTATGAGGGCAGGCTGTCACAATGGTTTTACTTTTGTCCAATTCGTTCAAACGGGTTGAAAGTTCATTTAAAGGGATATTGATAGATGTTGACATATGCCATGCTTCATATTCCTCCTTAAATCGAATGTCGACCAACTGAGCCGTTCCTTCCTCAAGCATGACGGTAAGTTCGACACTATCGATCTTCATATCTTTACGCTCCTCGTACGTAAACGCATCCAGATAAGCTTCATAGCTCATAGTCTTAGACTCTGCATATAGGTTCATCATTGACAACATAGTCAAAAGAATAGACAGACAACGCTTGTTCATAATATCTCCTTTTTTACTCATCTTAATCATCAATATTTGCAAGTTTCTGTCATTATGGCTAACCCATCCTGAGAAAGGCCTTCTTAAAAAGCCTCATCAATCATCCGTACAAAAGAGGTCAGACTACTTTCATCGTGTAGAATTCATCTAGCTACCGTTCCCCGTGCATTCTCAACATCATCTTCATTCTTTAAGATGAGAATGATTATAATAGGTGGAACAACTCTTGATTTTGAAGGTAACACATATGGGCATCATCAAATTTTTTGGAAAGATACTACTGGGTATTTGGGACTTTTTCTTTATGTTTTTTGGTATGCCTTATGAAAAGCAGGCGGAACGGCTACAGGTCGATGGCATTGATCTACGCGGGCCTGAAAATGAAAAGACGGGACACCAATATTATCGTGCCAATAGAGTCAGTAATGACAAAAAGTCCAATAACGCCTGATACAGGACATATTAAAAACAGATCACTCTATTCCTGCCCCTAAGCCTAGCTTCATATAAGACTTCATCTTCGTTCTTCAATAATTGATCCTAAACCGATTTCACATCACTTTCAGGTGCTATAGGCAAAGTAATGGTAAACGCAGCGCCTTTATAAGACTCGTCTTCATAGGTATACGTGACATTATCAACCCGTATCGAGCCAAGAAACTGCTGGGTAATGATCTCATAAGTCATAAAAAGCCCCAACCCTGTTCCCTTGGACTGATGCTTGGTCGTAAAATAAGGCTCAAAGACCTTATCCAGAATCTCTTCCTGAATGCCCCCTGCACTATCTTTTAACACAATGATAATATGTCCATTCGTCTGCTGCATCTGCATCAACAATAAGCGCTTATCCGGATCGATCTCGTTATGTTCAAAAGCATCCTTGGCATTATTGATCACATTGATCAACGCCTGCACCAACAGATTCTTGTTGTTGATCAGAGTGACACTCTCCAGATTCGATTTAAAAGTGATCCTATTATACCGGCACATATCGCTCGTCAGACTCTCTACCTTTTCTAGGGCCTCCTTCACATCGAAGGGTTCACTATGATACTCGTTGCTGCTGAAATAGGTCATAAAATCGGAGATGGTATCTGAAAGATACTGGCAATCGGCCTCTATACTGGTAAGTTTCTCATCCAATTCATCATGACTTATTGGTTTATCTAATTGCATAGAGACACGGACCATCATGGTCGTGGCAGTGATACCTGCCAGCGGCTGACGCCATTGATGGGCAATATTACTCAACGTCTCTCCCACTGCTGCCAACCTGGACTGGGTAAGGAGTAGACGGTTCTGGGTCTCGAGTTTTTCTGTCTGCTCATCGATCACCTCTAGCAAACTCGTCTTGGTGATAAGCCATTTCTTGCGAATACTGAAAAAAAGCACGATCACAAACAGCAGTATGATCGATAGAAGTGCCGCGCCCAAAAGATAAGCCATCTCCAATCTCGTTAAGTTGATATCAATCATTTTAGGATGATTTCCCTCATAGATAAAATGATCCATATCAGGTTCCTTCTGGATAAGTCCCATCACCTTATAGGCCTCTATACTGTTTTGTATTCTATACCTGTCTATATACCCCAGCTTCTCTTTGCCATAGGCATATGCCAGCGGTTTGAGTGCCCTTCCCTCTTCGATCAGCATCTCTAAAGAGCGGTGCTGAGAATTGTACTTCTTATGGATAACCCTGGCCGTCTCTTCAATATGATCAAAGGCATACTTCCATCCCTTTATTGTCGCCTTGTAAAAATCCGCCGTAGCCTCGGGATATTGTTCGACAAACGCTTCAGAAGCAAATAGAATATCGCTGTAAAACTCAAAGCCATATTCTCTGGGATGAAAGATACGGTAAGGTATTCCCCTCGCCTTTAACCGAATCGGCTCATTTGTAATATATGAGGCCATGGCATCTGTCTTGCCATCGATAAGGTCTTGCAGATTAAAACTGTGTTGCTGGAAAATCACATCATCTTTATCCAGATTCTTGGAAAAAAGCATCGCAAGAATATCTACCGAGGACTCCGCATCATTGGTGATCATGATCCGCTTACCAGAAAGGTCTTCTAGGGTCTTTATCTGATCCACATCCGTCACAAGAAGCATCATCGGAGAGTATTGAAAAATGGCGCCCAAGGCTGTAAATCGTTCACCTAGGGATTGCTTAATAAGAATCGAAGAACGCCCTACTGCATACTCTACATTCCCCTCGCTAACCGACTGACTAGGTGTAATACTGCCACTATTCTCCAAAATTGTCACATCAATACCGGCCTTTTTATAAAAGCCTTTTTCTTTGGCCATATAATATCCGGCAAACTGGAACTGATGTTTCCAGCCTAACTGTAGACGCACATCCTTATGTGCCATAAGCGACAATGACAAAATAAGAAAAATGAATAATGCTTTCATGACACTATTTTATCAGATAAATGCCATATTCAATATGCTAATCAAAATTTCTTAGAATATCAGATCATGTTTAAAGTGGATTACAAATAGATCAAGAAGAAGACGAGGGAATTGACCACCTATAAAAAGGTGATCAACCTTGTAAAGAACGTACTATTTATCGCCGATAGTCCATGTTGCTTTATACGGGGTATGCCCGCCAATAGACCATCTTTTTTTACTAACACGTTTACTACTTTTACGTCCGGTTTTATTTCCGGCGATAGACCACTGAACTTTACTGGATGTATCTGAACATACGGACCATTTTGATGTTCGCATTACTCACTCCTATATACCTGGGGGATGACAACTGCTCTTTTTACAAGAGAGATCAATATGACTCTGAACAACAGAGTAAATATTATGGGTACATTTTTCTCGGAAGTAAGTGCAATGAGACACAGGTCCTGTCACTGCTTCTTGAAAAACGACGTTCCTTCGGGTTCACACGTCACACACCACTACGAACCGCCAGGCAGCATCGGTGTCTGAAAGGGCTTCTTTACAGCCTAAAATTACAGCAAAATTATACCTCTAAAAAAAAGTTTTTCGCTAAATTTTTTCTTAATTTTTAGCACTACTATTTACAGCTATCAGGCCCCACTCAACGAAGCTTTGAGCAAGGCTTTCAGCATCTTTTTTTCAATTCGTTTTCTTTATCAGCTTGGCACCTTTAAGAAGCTGCAATTAGCATATAGTATTATTTTTAGTTATAATTTATCACTTAGCTCTTTAGTACCTTAGTGATCCTAAAAAGGAGTAGTCCGATATGAATGTTTTTCACTTTCTTTTCCAACGTACGACCCGTATGAAAGTAATCTATATCATCTCTCTCTTTCTATTCATCAGCATTACACTAATGAGCATCATCTATATACAAGGACGGGTCTTCAACGGTGTGCGCTCCTACGTCAGAGGAGAGGGTCTATGGGCAAAGGCTCAAAAAGATGCCGT
>JBFEYO010000175.1:0-3750 GCA_041562075.1 Sulfurimonadaceae bacterium
ATGATGATTTTCATTTTGAAGAGGTGAGTATTCCCAATTATTATCAGCTGAGAAACAGTATGAATCCCGTGGAGTTACAGCAGTTGAGAGAAGAGAACTCCCAGCGGATTAGAGCCTCTATCATGCATCTTGCCGTTGAAGAGATCCCCCGTTCAAGAGCATTGTTAAAAGAGAAAAAAATCCTCTCTTATCTGAATGCCTTTCAGGTGATAACGCCGATGAAAGGGGGACCTTTAGGAAGTGAACAGCTTAATCAGTTGTTACAGCAGTACTTCAATCCCTCTTCCAAGGAACAGGTCAAAGCAGGTAAATATGAATACCGCCTGATGGACAAGGTCGTGCATATCAAAAATGAGAATATGCCCTGCAATACGCCCGATGGGTTTAAAGAAGAGGAAGAGAGCTTTGAGAAGCGGGTCTTTAACGGGATGGTGGGCTTGGTATTTAAGGTCAATATGGACGAAGAGCTGCTGTTTGTCTATTATCCCAATGAGGAGCTGGTCGTGCAGTATGATTTTGATCAGCTCAAAACCCATCTCTCCCTCTCTTATGCGCTGACGATACACAAGGTGCAGGGAATGGAGTATGAGACGGTGGTGATTCCTATCAGTTTTTCACACTTTATCATGCATAATACGAAGCTATTGTATACTGCGATCACCCGGGCGAAGGGACAGTGCCACCTGGTAGGAGAGGGAGCGGCTTTTCAGGCCGGTTGCAAGAAACTGGATACGACCAGGAGGGAGACGGTGCTTCAGGCACTGGTCAGCTCCAGGGGATAGGTACTATGAAGCTTTTATTTTGATGTTAAATAAAGTTAGGCTGTAAGTTTTGTTTATACTTAGCTGCGCTAATATAGAACATGATTTTTTTAAAATATAAGCAACCCAAGGCGGAGTATGTACAGTTCCAGCGTCTCATCTTCGGTTTGTGTATTCTTATCGGGGTATTGTTCCAGCGTATTGAGTTTATTTATGCATTTGTGATACTCAGTCTGGTGAGCTTTGTTACAACGATGAACTATTCTCCTACCACGCTTATATTTAAATTTTTAAGCTTTATCTTTTCCAAACCGCTGTTTAAGACGGCACCCCAATATGCTCATTCGTATATTACGAACCGTTTGGCAGAGATCTTTGAAGACCTGATGCGTGTTGCCGGGGGTACGGCGATTTTATACCTTTATAGTGTCACAGATCTTGCGGGGTGGATGCTTGCATCGGTGATGGGGATTGCAATGCTGATATCCGGTTTTTTCGGTTTTTGCCTCTCTTCTTTGGTCTATATCGGTTATAAGCGTTTGATGAGACTCTCCGGAGACAAGCATGAATAAACGGCAAGTTGCTGAGGTCAATCTCTTTACCCAGCAAGAGGGGAAGACTAATAAGAACTGCGTCCTTGCGCGTAATGGTTTTAAGCCCTATGAACGATGTAACTATTGTCAGCTTCATGTCAAGTCCTGTATGGGGATGCATCTGAATCTGTTTACCTTTTTAATCAGTTTTTTCGTCATGATGTTCTTGTTCATAGAGGATCCCATGTTAATCCGTCTCAATATCGTTTTGGTGATTGCGCTCTTTTTTGCCCTGGGTTATGAGATAACGGTGAATACGGATGCGCTGGCGCGAGCAGATTTTATGAATCAGAATCTGAATGAGAGACTGCATAAGCACTCTACTAGTCTTGAAAGCGAGATCAAAGAGCGCACTAAAGAGTTGCAGCATCTTGCCGTGCACGATACGATTACGGGACTGTATAACCGTTATGAGTTTGAAAAGCGTCTCTCTTTCGCCTTGAAATACTCTTCCAAGGCAGCCGGGCAGAGTATTATGTGCTACGTGGATCTGGATCAGTTCAAGATCGTTAATGATACCTGCGGTCATTCGGTAGGAGACGAGTTGCTCAAACATATCTCTTTGATCCTGCAAAAGGGAGTGGGTGAGAAGGATATTGTGGCCCGCTTAGGAGGGGATGAGTTTGGTATCCTTTTTTTAGGTAAAAGCCAGGAAGAAGTCGTCAAGATGGCCAATAAAATACTTCGTTCCATTAAAGAGTATCGTTTCAGCCATGATGGTAAGGTCTTTGTTGTCGGCGCCAGTATGGGGATGGTGCCGATTGAACGGGAGTGCTGTTCACTGGTGGATATCATCTCAGCGGCAGATGCCGCCTGTTATGAGGCAAAAGAAAAAGGACGCAACTGTATTCATATCGCGACCAGGGATAATCAGAAGATGCAGGAGCGCAGAGGTGAGATGCAATGGCTGGCCAAGCTCACGGAAGCTCTGGAAAAGGAGCGTTTTCAACTTTATGTCCAACCCATACGTTCTTTACTAAATACTGCAAATTCAATAGCACATTATGAGGTATTGATACGCCTGGAGGATGAAGATGGAAAGATCATCTCGCCGATGGCCTTTATCCCGCCGGCAGAACGCTATGGGGTTATGAACCGAATTGATAGATGGGTGATTGAGTCGGTGTTCAAAGCCTATGTGGAACTTCAAAAAAACAGTGCTACACTCTTTCGCTTCAGTATCAATCTATCGGGGACCTCATTGAACGATGAGTCGCTTGGTTTCTACATAGAGAAATTGTTCAAGACCTATCATGTGCCTTATCAGGCGATCTGTTTTGAAGTGACGGAAACGGCTGCCGTCTCACATCTGAATGTCGCCTTGAAGTTTATTAAGCGGATGCGCTCTTTGGGATGCAAGTTCTCCTTGGATGACTTTGGTTCGGGGCTCTCATCTTTCTCTTATTTGCAAAACTTTCCTGTAGATTATTTGAAGGTGGATGGTGCCTTTGTATCGGATATAGATGTCAATCCTGTCAATCGGGCGATGGTCAACTCCATTAATGAGATTTCTCATGTGATGGGGATGAAGACTATTTGTGAATATGTTGAGAGTGAGTCAATTGAGAAGGTGCTTAAGGAGATGGATGTGGATTATGCACAGGGGTATTATTATGCCAAACCTAAGCCGATAAGCAGTCTGTTCTAGAGTGGCTACATAAGTTTGATAGGGCCTATGGCTGAATAAAAAGGAGAGTAATGCGTTTTTTTGTCCTCTTAATGGTTGGCTTGAGTCTTTATGCCGCCTCGTATCCCAAGATATTTTCATCAGCGGGAGATAGTGTGTATGAAGGTATGGAGCAGTTTGTAAAAGTCAAGAAACTTAAGGTCCATCAGGAACGACCGGAGCTGTTTGAAGCGTTTTTGCTGGATGCAAATATGAGTCTACATAAGGGGTATGCATTAGACAAGAAGATTGATGATCCTGAAGAGAGTGTAGACAAAGGAGTAATCAAGGCCTATGCCAAAGAACTCCGTATTTTGAGTAATCGAAAAGATGCTATTGCTCAGCAATTACAACAAGATGTCAGCCGCTTTTATCAGCAGAAAGATTTTAGAAGTTTGCGGGTGATGCATGATGCCGGTTTTTATCTAAGTTCGGAGATGATTTCTCAGATGAAGGCTGCAGAACAATCTTCCAGATCTGTCAAGAGTGCAACACCTGTGGTGCAGAAAGAAACCCAAAAAACCGTGCCATCGATCAAGCCGGCTAATAAAGAGTCAACAGTAGTTGCACCTGTCAAAAAGGAGTCGGAAACCGCTAAGGTACAAATGGATAAACCTGTACCGGTAGTAGCACCGAAACAGAAGAGTGAACTGGAATATTACCAGGAGAGTCTTGAGCATCTTAAAGAGGAGTTATACACACTTCGGGAAGAAGGTGCTCCAGAGGATGG
>JBFEYO010000176.1:0-3703 GCA_041562075.1 Sulfurimonadaceae bacterium
ATCTCGTCTTCCTCTTGGATCTGTACAAGGACTTTGGCATCAAAGAGGTAGTGGTCCGCCGCATTTTGGATACGTTTGGCAATATTCTGAGGTACGATAAGGTATTTGGCTTCCAGGTTTTCACAGATGACTGCTTCTTTCAAGGAGTTGACATGTAGACCAAAGGCGATATCATTGGCCCGGGCATGTTCGATCAGCTCAAAGACCTCACTGTCACAGGAGAAGAGCAGGGTAGAGTTGGAAGGGGTGTGTTCAACCGCCTCAATGGAGCCGATATGATAAAGCTTCCCATAGGGGATATGGGGGTGTCCGATTATCAGCATCTTAGGCCTTTAGGCACTCGTTGGAGCAGAAATAGTTTCCGTCCCGCAGCAGTGCTTCTTTGAGGGTGATATAGGTGCCGCATTGGCTGCATTCTACCATGTCGTCATCATTAGCTTTGTCTTGCTTGCTTCCTGTGCCTGTATCGCCAAGGGGTTTTTTCTTGATGAAGAGAAAATAGACCAGTGCTATGACGGCGATAACGAGTAGCCATTTGATCATTGTACGCTCTTTTTTTGTCTAATTATATACTATAATTGCGCTTTTCAAGGAGCAATATGTTTGATTTTATGGATAGTGATGCCTTTATTATAGGACTGGAGATACTTTTTCTGAGCTTTATCGCTTATGATGCCTATAAGTATTCACAAACAAAAAAACGCGAATATATTCTCAATATTGTCATGGCCATCGGCTTTGCTTTATGGGTACTGCTGCCTTTTTATACCAAATATTACGAATGGGACGAAGCCGCTCGCGAAGGATTGCAGCGGGAGTGCCTTCAAGAGCATAATCAAAGCTATTGCGACTGTATGGACAATATGACCTATAAGGCCTATTCGGCGCAAGAGTATGCTCTGACCGATAAGAACAGCAGTGATTATCAGGAGTTTATAAAAGAGGCTAAAGAAGAGTGTTTTGAGGACTCATGGTTTTAGAGATACTCTTTGAAAATGAGCAGTTCATGCTCTTTGATAAGCCTTATGGACTGAGCTTTCATTCTGAAGCAGGTAAGGGCTTTGTAGTGCTGGCCCAAGAGCAGACGGGGTATAAACTGTTTAGTGTGCATCGGCTGGATAAGATGACCTCCGGTCTGATCCTGCTGGCTAAAAGTAGTGAGGTGGCTCATAAGCTTAGTCAGCTATTTGAGCAAAGAGAGATCGAAAAATTTTACCTTGCCATATCCTTGCGCAAGCCCAAGAAAAAACAGGGATGGATCAAGGGGGATATGAGCTCTTCCAGACGAGGCTCATATAAGCTTCTTCCAAGCAAGGAGAACCCGGCAATCACCCAGTTTATCTCACATGCGTTACGTCCCCATGAACGTCTTTTTCTGATCAAACCCCATACGGGCAAGACCCATCAGATCCGCGTTGCACTCAAATCCCTTGGCTCACCCATAGCGGGAGATCTACGCTATGCGGCAGTGGAAGAGGCCAAGCAGGAGGATCGTGGATACTTGCACGCCTATGCCCTGCGTTTTGATCTGGACGGAGAGCATTATAGCTTCAGCTCTTTGCCTGCGCAGGGAGAACGCTTTGGTTCTATAGAGTGTCAGCAGGTGCTTAAAGCGTGGCATGCTCCATGGGAACTCTTTTAAGCAGGCGTTCTACGCTATACTGTCACTATTCCTACACAAGAAGTTTTTATGTCACACCCTTCCTTTTCAAGCCTTACACTTCCCTCAGAGCTTTTGCACAACCTAAATGAATTGGGATATACCCAAATGACGCCGATACAGGCCGAGAGTCTACCGCTGATCCTGGCAAACCGGGATGTGATCGCCCAGGCCAAGACCGGATCGGGAAAAACCGCGGCCTTTGGCCTTGGACTGGTGATGAAACTTCAGGTAAAACAATTTGAGGTGCAATCGCTTGTGCTGTGTCCTACCAGAGAGTTGGCGGATCAGGTGGCAAAGGAGCTTAGGCGTCTGGCCCGTTATCAGCATAATGTGAAGGTGCTCACCCTGTGTGGGGGAGCTGCCTTTGGTCCCCAGTTGGGATCGTTGCGTCATGGAGCACATATTGTCGTGGGGACGCCGGGACGGGTGCTGGAGCATCTGAAAAAAGGTTCACTCCAGCTTAAGGCCTTGAACACACTGGTACTGGATGAGGCGGATCGGATGCTGGATATGGGGTTTATCGAAGAGATCGAAAAAGTGATCTCCTATGCGCCTGCTAAGCGTCAGAGTCTTCTTTTTTCAGCGACCTTTCCTGAAAAGATCGAGCTTTTGAGTGACTCTATTCAACAAGAGGCGGTACGTGTGAGTGTCCAGGAGACAGAGCAGCCTCCGGCCATCAGTGAACATTTTTATCAGACAGATCACAAGTTAGAAACGTTGATAGGGATACTTGCCAAGTACAGACCCGAGACATGTATCGTCTTTGCCAATACGAAAGTGCATACACAGCAGATCGCGGAGGATCTTCGTAAATGTCATATTGATGCATTGGCGATTCATGGGGACCTTGAACAGTACGAACGCACCGATGTTCTGGTACAGTTTATGAACCGTTCCTGCCCGGTGCTGGTGGCAACGGATGTGGCGGCAAGGGGCTTGGATATCAAAGACCTGGAATTGGTCGTCAATTATGATATGCCCCACACCATGGCTACGTATACTCACCGAATAGGACGAACAGGGCGCGCAGGTAAGGAGGGGCTTGCTTGCAGTCTGTATAGTTCAGCTGCTGAGATCCAGGAGTATGAAGGGGCCAAATATATCTTTGAATCCCAAGCGGATCTTCCTGACACAGGTGAGTTTAGACTTCAGCCACTCAATGTCACTCTGGTCATCGAAGGGGGTAAAAAAGAGAAGATGCGTCCGGGAGACATACTGGGGGCACTCACCGGGGATGCCGGACTTCCGTCAGATGCTATCGGAAAGATTGACATCTACGAGAAACAATCTTATGTGGCCATCAAGGCGGATCATATCCATAAGGCACACAAGCAGTTAAAGCAGGGAAAGATCAAGGGACGAAAGTTTTCGGTTTGGATACTTGAGTAAGACCTTGTAATGTTATAAAGATACTGTACAATTAGGCAAAGTAAAAAAGGAGTTATAGATGCACGATTTTTCATACCATAATCCTACCAGGATCGAGTTTGGTAGGAGCAAGGAAAAGAATATTGGTGCTTATATCAAAGAGGCCGGATATACGAGTGTCCTATTGGTATATGGTATGGGAAGTATCAAACAGAGTGGTCTGTATGATGTGATCGTGGCTTCTTTACAAGAGGCCGGTGTGAGCTATAAAGAGCTTGACGGGGTCGTAAGTAATCCTCTGCTTTCAAGGGTCTATGACGGGATCGATCTTGTAAGGAACAATGGCCTGGAGGCGGTGTTGGGTGTAGGTGGCGGTTCGGTTGTTGATTCAGCCAAGGCCATTGCTGCGGGAAGTGTTTATGATGGGGATGTGTGGGACTTCTTCGTGCAAAAGGCGGCTATTTCTCAGGCCCTTCCTGTCTTTACAGTCATGACTCTGGCCGCTGCGGCCAGTGAGATGAACGGTAACTCGGTGGTGATGAAGGATGAGACCAAGCAGAAATACTCCATCCAGTCTGCGCATATCTATCCAAAACTTTCGGTTATCAATCCGGAACTGATGGCCAGTGTACCCAAGGAGTATCTTGCCTATTCGGCAGTAGATGCGATCGC
>JBFEYO010000177.1:0-3663 GCA_041562075.1 Sulfurimonadaceae bacterium
GAGTCGGTCAGGACGCAGGCGGCCTGGGCAAAGAGCAGTCGAAGGAGAAAGAGGGGAATGGGAAAGATCGTCGGTCGGTGTAATACCTTTCCCAAAGCCTTTGTGAAGGTGTGATTACTCACCGGATGCGGGGCAGTGGCATTATATATCCCCTCGCAGTGATGGGTGATGAGGTATTCATAAATACGGATAAGGTCTTTGATATGAATCCAGCTGGTCATCATAGAACCATCTCCCAGGGTTCCCCCCAGACCGAGTTTGAAAGGCGGCAGCATCTGGGTTAAGGCTCCGCCGTCTTTTCCAAGGACCACACCAAAACGAAGGATCGATGTCGGTACCTTGGCATTAAGGGCTTCTTTCTCCCAGTCCTGTACCAGTTTACTTAAAAAATCATCGGCGTGCTGTGTACAGCTTTCATCGCAGGGAGTCTCATTGGGGTAGATACCGATTGCCGAGGTCGAGATAAAGTGTTTGACATTGCTTTGATTGATGGCATTGACCAGTTTACGGGTTGTTCCGATGCGGCTGTCAACGAGGGTCTGTTTGTACGACTCACTCCAGCGTTTGATGATGGGAGCACCTGCGAGGTTGATCACGACGTCTACATCCTGGAGTTTGTCCAAAAGAGATGAGGGTGTGTCGTCGCGTTCAAGAATAATATGGTCTCTAAAGTGTTTTCGAAGGGCTTTGCCTACAAAACCGCGAGCGCCGGTAAATGCTACTTTCATGGGGATCTCCTTGTCACTATTTTAGCGTATATATGTACTTTAGTACCACACCTGATATAACAAAACTCCTGCAAGAATAAAGGGAATGAAGGTCATCTCCACATAATGTCTTTCGATAAAATCATACATAACTCTCTGCCTGTCATCATTATAGTTTATACAAAATTGGAACCCATTTGTAGGGAACATATGTCTTTTGATTAGTCGTGTACATACTTCGGTGTACGCGTCGGTGTTCCTGTCAAGGTATCATAGAAGCCTTTTCCTAAAAAGAGTGTTGGTCTTACAGGCTCCTTGTCCTCCTTGTTCAGGATGAGATTGACATCGGCGATAAAGAGATCATGATCACCGTAATTGAGAACATCCACCAGGGTACACTCATAGATCATATAGGCTTCTTCAATAAGGGTACTTTCAATAGTAAGTGCTTGCTTGGGGTGCAGTCCGCTGAGTTCAAACTTGTCTACGTGATTTCCATGGGTATCTCCACATACTTGATAGGCATGCTGGTAGGCAACATCCAGAAAGTTCAGGGCAAATTCCCTGTTTTTTTTGATCAGTGCATTGCTGTGGTTCTCATCTCTGATGGCAAAGGCATATCGTAAAGGCTCTTTTGAGACGGGCATATGCCAGGCCAGTGGCATGATATTGGTACCGCAGGTCAGTAGGGCCGCCAGACGCGGCTGCACATAGGACTTCTCATCAAGTTGTCGGGTTGTATTAAACATGTTTTTTCTCCAATATAGATTTAGTTCGTTGATGTCTGTAGTTAAACATCTTTTGGATGTCACGCGTGATCCATGGACGTAGTAATATACTTAGCGGATACCAAGGCAACTCTATGTTTATCTCATCACACAGGACACTCTTGGTGTCGCCGATGGCATGAAACCGGTGATGATGTGTAAAATCCCTGAAGGGACTTGAGAGTGCATGGTCAGTGATCAGACGACCTGTTTTAAACGCTGCTATCTCTATCTGCCAGTGCTGTGTGACACCAAAGCGTTGGATGTCCAGATGAATGACACTTCCCCTTTGTATGGGTGGCTTTACGGACAGAAGTCTGACATCAATCCATGGTGGGGTGATCTTTGCCAGGTTCTCCGGATCCGTATGAAAGGCAAATAGGGTTTCGACACTGACATCCAGATCGCTGCAAAAGCGAAGATGCAGATGTGTGTTATGTAGCATTGGACTCCCCTTGCGGTGTCCAGATCAGCTCATCTTTTGAATACCCAAGACTGTCGAGTTCATTGAGTATTTGTTGCATGGTCTTGGGGTCCATCTTTGGTGTACGAGAAAGTATCCAGAGGTATTCTCTCGTAGGTTCGCCTACAAGGGCATACTCATAGTCCTCATCAAGCAGTAGAATCCAGTAATCACCATAAAAGGGTCTAAAAAAACTTACTTTGAGTTTACTGTTGCTCTGGTCCGTGGAATAGGCGATGCCCTTAGCTATGTTTATACTCCCATCTTCCAAGCGACAGCGATTGATCACGCGGATGTCTCCGGCCTCGTCGATGGAATAGGTCGCTGTGACATCTTGGCAGCCTTTTTCAAAAGAGTGCTCATATCGTGCAATCTCATACCATCTGCCTGTATAGCGTTTTAGGTCGACCTTGGCCACTGTATCCATGGGGCGGTATGACTGTGTGGAACATCCGGTGATCATGAACAGCAGTGACAGGTATAGTAGAAAGGTTCGCATGATATTCCTTTTTGTGTCATGATGACACAGGTCAGCGATTGTTCATAGATGATTTTTGTCGGTTGATGGGAATATGAAAAAATCAGGTGCTATACGATCTTGGAGACTTCGTCGATTAAGTCCAGGATCGCTTCTTCAGTCATTTCATAAGGGGTAAAGGTCTTGTCAGCATACACGCTGAGGTAGGCAGAGATATTCATCAAGGACATATGCCACCGTGTAAAATGGCGTTTATTGATCTTTGTTTCACTGATTAGCTTGATATCATGATGTCGTTCGTCGTTACAGATTCTCTGATAGAGTGCGTGGATGATCTCATCATCTCCTTCGATACATTGAAGGTAGTGTCCCATGCCGTAAACCAGAGCCCCGGTTACACCATGCTCGTTGTTATAATGAAAGGATGATGTCAGGATATCTTTGTTGGTCTGGTAGCTGGATGCATCTGATTTGCTGACGTATACGATACGAATCATCTACTGCTCCTTTGTCTGCTGTTTTAAAATACCCATTTTAGTCTCAGGTTCATACCAAATGAGGGATTGATCTTATAGCTGTTTTGTTCAGTGCCTGAGTGGTCATAGATGACAAAATCACGTTTGAGGCTGTAGAGAATATTTCCTTCCAAGGAGAAGTCCTCATTGAATGTATGCATTATACCTATATTTCCCATGTAATCTTCGGCTTCAATGAAACCTGAATGTTCAATGGGACTATCGGAGCGCAGTTTGATCACCGATTGTGAGAATATCATGCCCATTTTAAAAAGGGTGTCCTTGTGTGCATGATAGCCTATATATGTTCTGGGAAAGCCCAGTACCACTTGCAGTCCATCGGTCTTTCGGGCACGGTAGCTATAGCTGATGACCGGTAGAGCAAGTGTAGAGATCTTGTGGTAGTTTACAAAGGCGCCCATCTGTATGGTGTGGTCATTGTTGAGTTTGTAAGAAGCAAATGAAAAGAGGCCGGCACCATAAGCGTCTTGGGTGTTTTTTTCAAAAACGGAACGGATGGAGGCAGAGGTCAGCAGAAACCATTTCTCATTAATGGAGTAGGGGAGATTGACACTGAGTTTAAACGCATGCATCTCTTGGATAGGGATATTACGCTGATCACCGAAGGGAAGCGAAGGAATGTCATCCCAGGAGAATCCCCAGTGCGTATAACTCAAACCAATCATCTTGTTATTGACCCGTAAACGGTTTTTATGTACCTCGACACTCCCGC
>JBFEYO010000178.1:0-3625 GCA_041562075.1 Sulfurimonadaceae bacterium
CCCTGAGGGCCTGCACTTTACCTACCGTCGCTATCTGACCAATAAACTGCGTGAGGCCTTCAACTTCGAGGGCACCCCTGTCCTCTTCCATGCGCGTAGTAAGAAACAGCGAACCATTGTCTCCGATGAGCCGAACTTTGTGGAAGATCTATTTGGTGAAAGTGTCACTGAAGAAGAGATGGAAGAGATGTATCAGGAGTTTGAAGACGGTGCCTACGAATCCGAGTTTGAGCACAATATGGAAGAAGATGCCAAAAGTGACGATGACATTGAAGAAGGGTTCGTGGATATTGACTAGCAAAGCTAGTCAAATTAGTAAAAGACAGACGCTTTTCCTGATTAAAAAGGCTTGATGATCACCATGGCAACGATCAGCAGCATCAGAATCGTCGGGATCTCATTATACTTTCTAAAGAAACTCCCGTTCTTGTCACACTGATCTTGGGCAAACTGTCGCTGGAAACGTCCCATCGAGAAGAAAAAGACGATCAAGAAGACCATCAGGGTCAATTTCGCATGTAACCATCCCCCGCTTTGAAACAATCCCGGGTTAAGAGCAATCATGGCAATACCCGAGATCAGTGTCGCCCAAAATGCCGGTATACCGATGAACTTATAGAGTTTTCTCTCCATGATCTTGACCACTTTGACAAAATCACTGTTCTCTCTATGTTCCGCATGATATACAAAAAGCCGTGGCAGATAAAAGAGTACTGCAAACCAGGAGATCAACGACACCACGTGAAACCACTTTATCCAATCATAATATTCCATAATTCTCCTTTATCAATTCAGCTCGTATTATAGTCTATTAATCTATAATTCCGTCAACTAAACATGAGGATACAATGTGAAAGTATTAGCAGGAATCCAGCCCTCCGGCGATCTACATATAGGGAACTATTTCGGTTCGATCAAGAAGATGATCGACCGTCAGGATAGAGATAATGTCTATGCTTTTATCGCGAACTACCATGCCATGACCTCGGTCAAAGACGGTGAACTTCTTTCCAAATTGACCATGCAGGCAGCCACAGATTTTCTGGCACTGGGTATCGATCCGGCCAAGACAATGTTCTGGGTACAGTCGGATGTCAAAGAAGTCCTTGAGCTGTACTGGGTACTCTCACAGTTTACCTCCATGGGACTGCTGGAACGTGCTCATTCTTACAAGGATAAGGTTGCCAAGGGTCTTAGTGCCAATCATTCGCTCTTCTCCTACCCTGTGCTTATGGCGGCAGATATCATCCTCTTTGATACCGAGGTCGTACCGGTAGGGAAAGATCAGATCCAACACGTCGAGATGGCGAGAGATATCGCTATCCGTTTCAATAATGAATACGGGGATATCTTCACCCTTCCGGAGCATCAGGTAGAAGCCGAAGTCGCTACCGTACCGGGTATCGACGGTGCCAAGATGTCCAAGTCTTATGGGAACACCATCAATATCTTCGGTGAAGAGAAAAAGATCCAGAAAGTGATCAAAAAGATTGTCACGGACACAACACCGCTGGATGAGCCCAAAGAGTATGAGAGCTGTAATATCTATGCTATCGCCAAACTCTTTCTGGATCAAAACGGTTTGGAAGCCTTTGAAGAGCGCTATCGCACTCCGGGAGAGGGATATGGCCATTTCAAACTCTATCTTCACGAGGTGATGTGGGAATACTTCAGACCTTACCGTGAAAAGCGTGCCTATTACGAAAGCCACCAGGATGAAGTGCGTGACATCCTAAAATCAGGTGCTGATAAAGCCCGCCAGATGGCAGCTGCCAAAATGGAGATCATCCGTTCTAAAACCGGTATAGCTTACTAAATTCTAAAACAACAGGCTTAGCCCATCGAGCCTGCCCTCCACTTATCTTTGTGTAGTACAATTTCGAAAAAATTCAGACATTCTTTAAAGGAATAATATGTTTCAAGTAACAGTAGCACAACAATGCGGTTGTTTTAGACGCAGTGGACAGGAAGCTTCTACAAGCTTTGATAATAAAGATGATGCATTAATGCATGCCCAAGAAGTAGCACAGATGATGAATGAAGAGTTTTGTCAAAAACATCAATTCAATGTTGCTGAAGACGGAAACACCTTTGTCATTCTAATGAATGCCAACCGTTAGAGAAAGCCAACAGGCTCGCTCTATAGCTTGATCCTCCCTTGAGTGATCAGCATCTTCTCAGACCAGATCTTCTCCTTTAAATCCAGGACCTTACGTATTTCATCATTTACCAATCGATAATAAACCTTGACGTTTACCGCCTGAGCTCCCTTTTCAATCCCAAATGGAAACACCTTTGTCTGCATTCCCGGAATGGACATATCCTCACTGGTTTTTACAGCGCAATGAGGCACGCTCTTTTTCATACGCTTGTTTAAAAACTGCGACGTCAAGGAGAGTACCTGCGGATCATACTTCTTTAAACCGACATATTGTACCTCTATCAATATCTCTCTACCGCCATATCCTGTAGGGACATTATGCGGATTAGGGTTTTCGAGTCCTACCTCAAGGGTATCACCCTGACGCTTCAATGAAAGGTTTAGAGCCCCTTTTATCAAGCGCTTGGAATGAGCTCCCAAAAAACTATGACGACGGATCATACGGCTTTTTGCTTTTCCATCTGAGCCGATAGCCAGGGTTGATGCCACCCCTTCTTCTTTAGGCCCCATATGACACTCCACGCACAATTTGGCATTCTTGTGTTGTTCATACTCTTCTTTGGTGTTCGAAAAAGCATGCCCCTGGATCGTTTGTTTATTCGCATGGCAGACAAAACATAGTTTGTTCGTATCCTCACTCATAAAGTCCCGCTTGTACGTTTGATGATACGGCGAATCAGCATCATCATAAGGTCCCGACATCTTCCCCTTCTCCATCCAGGTGACCAGATTGATCCCCCTGACCTTCTCATCCTTGTTACTATGGATCTGATCGATATTATGACACACGGCACAATTAATACCCTCATTGATATCATCATCACTGACAGCTTTGCTCACGGCAGAGTTCTCATCCAATCCCATCACTGCGGCAATCTCGTCATTAATCGTCGTCTCGGTGACTGATATCCGTGGATTATGACAGACAGCACACTCTACCTGCAGGGTCTTTTGATTCTTTGTCCGCATCTTTCGGGCCATATAATCAATGGTTTTTTGATAATACTCATCATTTTTATAATGGGATTTGGCATGCCATGAGTTTTTCCATTCCTGAACGATATGGCCATGGCAGACCACACACTTCTTGCTTTTGGCATATTTATCATCCAAGGCGACCGGCTCGGCTGCAAAAAGCGTACTTAACATCAATAGACTTATCAGTATCGTTTTCATTATTTTCCCCTTATCTCACATCTATTGTATCATAAGAACAAAAATAAATTAAAAACAATGATATAAATGATTCAAATACAAGGGCGTGTCGATCGGGAGAATATCATGATAGATATGAAGTAGTAGGTATGGATTAAATCTCCACCTAGCGGTGAAGATTACAGACCCTCCGGGAAAGATTTTATCTTCCCCTAGCGGTGAAGATCACAGACCCTCCGGGAAAGATTTTATCTTCCCCTAGCGGTGAAGATCTCAGGCCCTCCTGGAAAGATTTTATCTTCCCCTAGC
>JBFEYO010000179.1:0-3411 GCA_041562075.1 Sulfurimonadaceae bacterium
CTCCCGGGCTGATGTCTGCATATTCTCCAGAGTGATCTCATGACCGGCAAGGATCTGCGCTTCGGGAATATTGGGCGTGATCAGCCTGACCTTCGAAAGAAAAGATTTCAAGGTCTCAATGGCATCTTCATTCAGTAGTTTGTCTCCCGAGGTCGCCACCATCACCGGATCAAACACCACATTATTTATCTGATATCTTTCGAGTGTTTTCTCAACGGCTTGAATAACTTCAGAAGAGTGTAGCATTCCGATCTTAACCGCTTTGAAATCAATATCATCAAAGACCGCTTCCATCTGTTTGATGAGGTGCGCGATGGGAATAGCATGGATGTCCGTCACTGCTTGGGTGTTTTGAGCGGTCGTCGCCGTAATGACCGAGGCGGCATAGCCTCCGTTAGCAGAGATACTTTTGATGTCCGCCTGGATACCGGCTCCTCCACCGGAGTCTGAACCCGCAATGGTTAGAATAGGGGTATAAGCTTTACTCATAGCGGCCATCCTTCACGTTTATGGGCGGAATCCCAAAACATCCACTCCAGTTGAGAAGTCTTCATAAAGGCCTCTTCCATCTTTGCCAGACTTTTCGGGGAAGCATGTTCCGCGTAGCTGTTTACAATGCTGATCGCCTGTTCTACTGCTGCGGCAAACTCATCACTGGCATAGGTGTCTATCCAGCTTTGGTAAGGATTTGAACCCTGATTGCTTTGGTTGGCCAGGATATAGTCTCCTACCTCTTTATAGATAGTGAAACAGGGAAGCACGGCGGCTGCGCCCACCTCGACGGACTCATTATGGACGGTACGTGAAAGGTAGGAGTTGTAAAGCTCGCAGGTAGGCGAAGGAACAGGGTTTTTGTACTGCTCTTCCAGGAAAAGTTTATGCAGGGCATCTTCTACCTCGATAATCCCCGTGGCGGATTCGTAAAAGAACTGGGTCTCTTCGGGTTTATGACATTTCGTTCCTACCGTGACCAGGGCTTTTTTATATTCGCTTAGATAGAGGGAATCCTGATTGACATAAAAGCCAAAGGTGTCTTTGTCTAAAGTGGCTTGCATCAGCTCCTTGACAAAGTCGTGGGAGATGATGGCCTGAAAGATGGGCTCGGTTTTGGAGCGTTGGGTGTCGTACCAGTGTTGCATAAGCTATCCATTGTGTCAAAGTAGGGAATGGTAGCACATCATCCTAAAAGCTAGATGAGATAAAAAGATGAGGGGAATTTTATAAAAAAGGTTTGTGAAAAAGGGGGTTGAGATAGGGTGAGGATTAGTCCTCATCCTCTGCAGCGATCTCAGCGCGGATCTCATCCATATCAAGTCCTTTGACATGATCGATCATCTTGCCGAAGGCATCTTCGGGAAGGGAGCCCGCCTGGTTAAGCAGGATAATACCGTCACGTACGACCATGATCGTCGGGATGGACATGATCCCGTATTGAGTGGCGATAGCCTGTTCCGTTTCGGTGTTTAGTTTGCCGAAAACGACGTCGGGAAATTGATCGGATACTCTTTCGAAGATCGGGCCGAACTGTCTACAGGGTCCGCACCACTCTGCCCAGAAATCGACGATGACGATGCCGCCTTTGTCCAGAGTCTCATTAAAATTTTTATCAGTAAGTTCTATGGTTGCCATGATGTTTCCTTTGTATTTTGCGAAGTATACCATAGTGCGATACTTTGCTAATCATAAGGCCGGAAGCATGGGAGGTTTCTTTTAGCTAATAATCATTTTAATTGGATATTGTACGTCTAGAGTATGATCACTATATGCATGAGCAGAGGATAGAAGCCTTTTATGAAAACAGAGCAGACAGACGAATTGATGCGGAGCTTTATGCATCCGACGGTATTTACGGGGGTCAAACCACTGTTTATCGTTGCCGAAGAGCTGGCGACAAAAGAGCATATGGGAGATGTTGTCGATGCGGTATGGGTACACTGGGAGGATGATCAGGGCAAAGAGTTCTCTTATATCACCAAGTTTGCCGTACAGGGCAAGATCCTGGACCGCAACTATTATACCCCCGAGGAGATGGCTCCCTTTAAAGGTCGTCTGGCCCTGCCCAAGGCAAGTAATTTTGAGAAACTTGCAGCCTATAATGACTTGAAGAAGCAGATCGAAGAGGTCAAGGCGAAGCGTCATGCTCTGGCACAATATGTGCAAAAGGAGTTTGATGCCCTGGAAAAGATCGTATCCGAAGGTCAAGAAGTCTGTTTTTTCAAAGAGGCCAACGGGGACTGGGTCGATCCCTTTTTCGAGATCCGTATTGAAGCTCCCTATGTGTTAAGTCCTCGTGAAGATGAGGATCTCAAAGAGGGGGAGTATCGACTCAAACACCCTCAAACCGGTGCGAGCAAAAAGTATATCGTCAAGCAGGCCTTTCATGCCTATATCATCGCTTCGCGCTCAGAGGTCGCGGGACTTCAATTAAAGGATGAGAGCTATAAACAGAAGATACTGCATCTTAAAGCCCAGGCACGTGAGGTACTGGCGTCGTTGGAGTGGCTGAATCTGGACGATGCCCGTGTCAAGAGCATTAAAGAAGCACTGCCACGCCATCCATTTGAGTCCTATTTCAAGTATGTCAGCAAGGGAGAGGAGCGTCAGCTGGATGCTCCCCAAAAGCTGGTACGGGCCATAGAGATCATTGTTAAAGAACATATGTCTACACTGGCCGGACCGATGGGGGTCAAGTATATTCCTATTGATAATTTGCTGTATCTTTTTCATGAGATCGTCCCCCGGCCGGATGCGCTCAGGGCTTTGGAGGTGTGTGATGTCATCCATGAACCGTCTGCCTTGATACTTGGACTTAACGGTAAGCGGGAAGTCCCGCCGAAGTTTTTAGTCTCGATCGATCATGTGGCCTATGCTTATCAACATTTTCCTGCTTTTATAGAGGCTTGTGAACGCTATCTTGCAAAAGAGAATTAGGGATTGGTGCTGTTTTAAAAAAATTGTAACTCATTTGGGGAATTTTTTCTGCTGGTACGTCTAATAGAGTAGAAACCACTTAAAAGGATAAAGAATGCAAGGGTTATACAAGATTACACTGACAAGTACGCTGCTGGGAGCCTTATGGCTTACGGGATGTGGAACACACCATAATGAAGTAGAGATAGAGATGGCGGATAGTTCTATGCCGATGCGAATGCAGGAGAGTGTGGCGAGTGCTCCCGTGACGGGAGCATCCTATATGCAAAGCCATAGCTATATGGCCAAACGATCACCAGTACGAAAAAGCATGTTACAGCAGAAGCTTCCCGAGTATCATCAGGAACGATATGCCCATATCCAGGAGAATGACTATAAACTGGTCACCAGCTCGCCTCTATCGACGCTGGCGATCGATGTGGATACGGCTTCATATAGCAATATCGTACGTATGATCGAGGATGAGGACCGTATGCCGCC
>JBFEYO010000180.1:0-3384 GCA_041562075.1 Sulfurimonadaceae bacterium
GCACGCATCTTCCTTAAGGGGGATGAGGGGCTCGTGCTGTTTGGGAATGTACAGATCGAACTGACCGAAGCGAATATTGCCTCAACCAAGATCTACGGCCGTTTCATACAACATATACAATCTTTGGATGAAGCATGATAAAAAAACAGGATTTTGACCGTCTCTTGGAACAGGGAAAGATCCCAAGGGCCATCATGTTCTTTGGAGAATCGGACTTCATGATCGACTATCATGCCAAAAAACTCTGTGACCTCTGGGGTGGCGAAGATGATGTCTTTTCACTATATCATCAAGATTATAATTTTAATGATGCCAAGGCCCATATTTCTCAGGGTTCCCTCTTCGGTGGCAATAATGTACTCCTGATCAAAAATGATAAAAAGGTACCCAAAAAAGAGCTTGATGAGCTCATCACCTATGTCAACAAAAGTCCTGATAACTTCTTGATATATTGTTATTACGGTTCTGATTACAAGACCTCCAACAAATCCTTTTCACCCAAGGTAGGTGCCGATAGTATCCGTTTTTTCAATCCTTATTTCAATGAGGCAAAAAACATCATTCGCCAGGAAGCCCGGGCCCTTAATCTGCAGATCAACGACGATGCCATCACCCATCTGCTGCTCTCACAAAATTCCAATCTTTCCTTGGCCTGCAATGAGCTTGAGAAGCTTTCCATCCTACAGACCCCAATTCATGCCAAAGAGATCAACGAGCATGTCTTTCCCCTGGCAGAGGTCAAGCTTGATGAGATGATCCTCTCTATCCTGGAGAAAAAAGACTTCAGATCCAACCTTCAGCGTCTGTTGGAGACGGGGGAAAATGAGATACAGATCATTACGGCTCTGAGTAACTTCATCAATCAACTGTTTATGTTCCACACCTACATCAAAATCAACGGGGTCATCGACTCCGCTGCCGTACTGGGCTATAAACTCCCCGCCTTCATAGAAAAAGAGCGTGCCGCTCTTTCGATCAAGTTCAAACTGCGTACCTATGAAGCACTGCTGGATCATCTTCTTAAAACCGAATTAGAACTCAAAAGCGGCGGGAGCAAGGACAATAATGCCATCTTACTAGCCGCCCTGCTCAAATTACAGACCTTACTCTAGACCTTCTTCTGGTACTTCGAAGAACAACAAAATTACTCAAAGTTTAAAAAAATTAAAAAATATTATTTTTTCATTTGCCTACTTACTGTACAATCCAGAAAAAACAAGACGAAACTATGCGAAACATCATCACTTTATTATTTTCACTGCTCAGTATGCTCCTTTTTTTATCCTGCGGAAGCGGAAGCGGTGGTAGAGGAGAGAGTTATACCCCACAGTCCGCCCATCGAATCACTGTATATTCAAATGAGCAGGGCAGCTATACGCTCAACAGAGATGTTAGTTATCAAACCATCGCAAATCTTCCGCAGGGATTTTCACAAAACGGAAACATTTTAAACTATGACAAGCCCCCCGTTTCGCATACCTTCACCTCCGTAGTATCCGGTTTGGGAACAGAAACCATACAGATTCACGTCCTTGATCCCAATACCGGTTCAGGGGTTCTTCCTACACAAACCTCAACAAAACTTGATGATGGGATCAATGGGATCACCTCTTCAAACATCGTCCCCTTTTATTACAATGGAAAGATGTACGGCACGCTCACACACTACCCTAAATACGGCTACTCAGAGCAGTATATGCGTATACTCAACTTAACAGATCAAACCGTTTACGATGTCAACTCCGGTTCATGGGGAAGACATGTCATCAATCTCTTGCATAAGGGAGTCGTTCATGGGGATTACTTTTATATGGCAACTGCTGATTATGATGAACCCGGACTGCAAAATGTTCTTACCCGATTTCATATGATCAACAAGACCTGGGAAATGGATGTCGCCTTTCAGACCTCCAATTGTCGTTATGATTCAGGTGGTTCGCGTATCGTTGAGAGTCCTGACGGCCTTATCTGGATGCAATGCTATAACCCTGACAATAACACGGCGACCCTGAAATGGTATGACCCGGTGAATTCAATAGAGGGTGAATATGTCGGTCTTCCACGTGAAGGTTCCGTCGATGGTATGGCCGTAGATGAGCATTATGTTTATTACGTCACGAACCCCTATGATTACCACCACTTGATCGCCGTCAAACGTCAACAAGCCAATGAGACGAACGGTACCACTGTCAGTAATGCAGCCATCCACTATCCATTTGCAAACAATATCTATGCGCCCACAAATGCTGACAAGATCAAAGAGAGCCCTTATCAGATGGGAATAGGTGCTGGAATTGACGAACAGGGGGTTCGTTATTATTTCAACAAAACCGATGGGTCTATCACCACAGGAACTCCCGACTGGGACACCAGTGGAATCAATAACAATTATGTCGGTGCACAGTTCCCTTCGGATACTATCCCTGCATATTTCACACGATGGTCCTATGACACGACCTATACCCGCCCAAGTGTGCAAAACGGTACCGGTATTGCCCGATATAAATTTGACAGTAATGACCCCTGGACGGATATAGAGATTCCCAATATCAAAACCTATCTTGAGGATTACAAATATCTTCTGCCTTTTAACCAAGACAAACTTTTTGCAGCCGGAGATGACTACCTTGGATACAAGGTCCTTGATCCAAACACTCCATCCAACTCCTTTCAGGCCAATATGATCGATCCAAGTCCGATTTCCAACTATTGGGGTATTGAGTATAATAACCATATCTTCTACTCGGGGTATCCCAGTTCCATGCTTTTTATGTATGACATCAATGCACCATGGGAAAACACCTATATCAACGGTACCACTGACCTGGATGCCTCTTATGCTCAGACTAACCCCAAGTTTCTCGGCTATATCGGCGGTTCAACTAACAATGAAGGTATCCACAAGGTATACACCGGTGACTCCAGGGGAAATGTACTCTATATGACAGGGGGAAGAAACCGTGCCGGTGACAAGCTCGTCGTCATGCCGATCAACATGGACAAGGCGATTTCCGGCGCAAGTGAGGCAGAGTATCGTCTTGCAAGAATTGCTGTTGAAGAGGGGGTACCGCATGTCGTAGGGACAATCTATGGCCTGCAAGTCACTCAGAACTATATGGCGGTTGCAAACCATGATAGCGTAAGTGGTCATTTCATAGACGTGTATGACAACAGCAACCGTCTTGTACATACATTCCGGCCCCCTACTACCCCGCAGAACTCTTATTATGGATTGAAAAGGGGTGATCAGGCGGAGGACACTATCTATTATGCCTATGCAGAAGCAAACACCCATAATGCACGCATCATCAAATATGATCTCAACAAACGACGAATTGTATGGAATAGTGATCTTAAACTTCAATTTTATATGGGTGGAGCAAA
>JBFEYO010000181.1:0-3302 GCA_041562075.1 Sulfurimonadaceae bacterium
GAGCACCTATAACGAAGAATACTCCTAGTGCAATGCTCATGATTAATGGAAGTAGAAGAGACCACTTAACTAATGGCATACTTTGGTGTGCAAAGTAATAGGACAAAATCGCACCAGTGATTGCATAATAAAATACATTTATCTTAATAGTTAATTCCAGATAGCCTCGATATAGGTCAACATTAAGTTGATACTGCTTCCAAAGTAATTCTCTGTCATCCATGTTTTATGCCTTATAACAATTTAATATCAAACATTTTGTTCTAATATCGAACTTTTCTTGCATTATCAAACATTGTGTTTATGTATTGATACGTTCTATATAAATGACTTACCCTAGAACTTCCAGCTCATCGGTATATTTATCCTGGCAATACGGCTCATACGAAGATTTATAGATGGCATAGTGTGCGGAGGCTTTGTGCCCGTCCAGTGCCGCTTCATCACGCCATGTCTCAACTGCCATAAACTTTTCAGGTTTGTCCTTGTATTGGACGATCTCATAGAAGAGACAGCCGTCTTCGGCTTTGGAAGGCTCTACCATGGCCGATAACAGTTCTTTCATCTTTTCGATACCGTCCGGTTTGGCAATAAATGTGACTCTCTTCGTAATTGTCATAATATATTCCTTTATTTTTGACAGGGATTATAGCAAATTTCTGGCGCTAAACGCCGACACCCCCGTGGCTCGTGTGTCCTATGCCATTTCAAAGTATAGGATGAAAACGTTAGTGGGGTGATAACTAAAGTCCAGGTGCTTTCCACATGGATGTAGTGATGTTGTCATCTACTAATTGTAGAGATGAAGCATAGGCCGCTTTCCATTTCTCAGTGACCTCTTCATAAAGTGCTCTGTTCTCATTGTTTGGCTCATAACTCTTTTCCCATTGAATGAAGGCCTTTGCTGCTTGGGCAATAGAGTCATATTCACCGGTAGCTACTCCACAGGCGAAAGCTCCGCCTAAGGCAGTGGCTTCATTGACTTTGGGAATACGAATCTGCTTTTGGGTGACGTCGGCAAGGATCTGCGGCCATAGCACACCCTTGGAAGCACCTCCGGCGAAGGTGATGCTATCGGTAGTGACTCCTGTGAACTCAAAGATGGATTGCAGGTTTAACATCGAGACGATGGCCGCATTCTCTTCAAGGGAGCGAAACATGGCCGCCTTGGTATTGGTCTGATTGATATCAAGGTTTAAAAAGGAGGGGGCTGCGTGGTACCATTTGCCGTATTTCATGATGTCTGAAAAGATAGGCAGGATACCATAGGAGCCCGCAGGGATATTGTCGGCTTCCGCCTCGAGCAGGGCATAGGGGTCGATGCCTGCCTTTTTCGCCTGGACGACTTCCTCGTGGCAGAAGTTGTCACGAAACCAGCGCATCACATATCCCGAGAAGAAAGAGATCCCTTCGGCCTGTGTCAGGCCCTCGATAACATGGGGATTGACACGGATGTCCATGGTGGGATGGGTCAAAGGCTTGTCCATATTGACCAATTGCTGCCAGAAGGTCCCACCCAGGATAGCGACCTGGTTAGCCTCGACGACACCCAGGCCTGCCGTTCCCAGTTGTACGTCTCCACCACCCATGATCACCGGGGTGCCTTTGGCAAGACCGGTTTGCTGTGCCGCTTGTACGGTGACTTCACCGATCTGCGTTCCTGTCTCATGAACTGGAGGGAAGATATGCTCTTTGATACCGAGTTTGGTGGCCATAGAGGTTTCCCATTGTCGTGAAGCAAGGGAGAAGATACCCGTTGTCCCGGCATTGGAAGGATCCACCGCAATGATGTCACTTAGCTTGGCCAAGACCCAGTCACTGATCATTGAGATATATTCGGTCTGCTCGTAGATCGCAGGTCGGTTATCGCGTACCCACATCAGTCTGGGTAGGGCACCTAGGGCGAAGGTCTGTCCGCTGATGGCATAGGTGCTTTTTTCAAGATCGGGATAGGTCCTGTTGATATAGGCGACTTCCTTATCGGCTCTGGCGTCTACATTGGCCAGACCAAAGAGTTCTTGCCTGTTTTGATCATATAAGACAATGCCTTCACGCATACTGGTAGCGGTGACGGCTTTGATCTCATGTGCATCGATGGCTGCTTTTGAGATGGCCTCTTGGATGCAGTTGGAGATGATGTTCCAGTTGGTTGTCGTATCAAAGCCCATGGAGTTGGGAACACCCTCTTCACTAAGGTGGCTCCACTCCTGTTGGGAGATAGAAATCTGTTTTCCCTTGGTATCAAAGATGATCGCTCTACCGCTTCCGGTACCCGCGTCAATCGTCATGAAATATGCCATTTGTTGCCCTTGAATGAATTAGGGATATTGTAACAGTTTTAACTTAATGAAAAAGAGAGGTGAACTAAGAGGTAAATGTAGGGTTAAAAGTGCGCTCAGGCACTTTTACGCGGAACACGTTTGAGGTAGTAGTTGTTGATATGTTCGTGATGGGCAAAGTTCTTTGCATCACGAATGTTTAAGAATGACCCTCGAAACTTTCCTTTGTGATCAATGAGGTAAATACTATGCATCGTTTATCCTTTAGATTGATTGTCTTCGTTATGGTGAGAGTATAAGGGCAAAATGTGGTGAAAATGTGTCTGTTTTGTAATCGATCGGTATTGTTTTGGGATTACCATATAAGAAACACGAGGGAGTAAGGTATGGCAAAGAAGCAGTATAAATACATCAGTGTGAAAGAGTATGCGGCCTTGATCAACAAAAGTGATAAGACGGTTTATAAGATGATAAAAGACGGATTGGTAGAGGCCAGAAAAGAGGATAAGGGATATGAAGTACGTGTGGATAACTTCATGATGAGCCGCTGTGATAAGATCAATCAAAACCTTCAAAAAATGAGTGAGCTGATTGAGCGTTTTGAAGAACGTCTGGATAACCTTGAAAAGAGGGGTGTCAAGAAAGAGGTGGTCGAGAAAAAACTGGTCAAACCGCTACAGAAGATCGTCAAGAAGCCTGTTCTAAAGAAGGTAAAGAAAAATTCTGATACCTCTTCTAAAAAGAAAAAGAGCAATGGCACGAAGAAGTAGACGTCGGCGGCTTAACCGTAGACGAAGAGCTTAGCTTTTGTAGGCCTTTTCAAAAGCTTCCTGGTTCCAGGAACGCAGCACCTTTCCTTTGACGACGATGAGCGGGATCTTTTTCCCACCCAAAGCAAGGAACTTTTTCTCAGCACCCTTGCTCTTCTCCAGGTTATATTCAATAAACTTGATCTTATTGACCTTCATATACATCTTGGCATCCTGACAATGAGGACAAAAGGAGGCGGTGAAGATCTCAACC
>JBFEYO010000182.1:0-3295 GCA_041562075.1 Sulfurimonadaceae bacterium
GGGGAGCATTATAATGAGCGCAATTATGGGGCAGGTTATGAGTTTACGAGCTTTGAAAATTATGATGAGCTCTATTTCGGCAGTAATTTTACGGCTTTAAAAGACTCCTTTAATGAGTGGCAATATACTGTTTCGGCTTCACCGAATATCCGTTTTAAACTGAGTGAGAATAGTGCGATCTCAGTAGGTTTGGCTGCCTTTGTGATGTATAAAAAAGACAATTACAAAGACGGGGTGACGAAAGAGAATGCTGAGTATGATTTTATGGCGGGCATGGCACCTTTGAGTTCTTTTTATTATAAGGACTTCAGCGTGAATGCCGCTTATGTGCCTACCTTTGATTATAAAGATATCCATAATGTCGGCTTTTTGATCGTCTATTTTGGCTGGAGGTTCTAAAGCCCACGGTGTTACAAGTCGATACGGGAGAAGTCCGATCTCTTTTTTTTGCTCCAAATTTTAAACAAGTGTGAGATTTGCTCAGCTGATTTTTGTTATTTTTGTCTCATCTTAGATGAATAGGGTTGGAGGAGAAGATATGAAGTATCTGTTCTTGGTGGTTTCGTTGGTATTTTTAATGGGCTGTGGGGGAAGCGAACCTCAGGTTCAGCCCCAGTCCTATCCATCCTGGTATTTGAACCCGCCGGGAAATGACGGCGCCTTTTTGTATGGTGTGGGTAAGGGAGCAGATATCAACCAGGCCAAGGCGGCTGCACTGAGTTTCGTATCCGAGTCCCTTTCTATTACAGTCAGTTCGGAGTTTAAGAAGAGTGAGTCCAGTACAAGGTATGACGGTGGAAGTAGCAGTTTTTCATCAGCGGTAAGCAGTATCAAGGCTCAGGCCAAGGAGATGGAGTTTAGCGAGTACAAGATCATTAATAATCAGCAGATGGGCAGTGATATCCTTCTATTGGTACAGGTGTCGCGTCAACGGCTTTTTAATGATCAGAAGACAAAACTTGAGCGTTATTCCAAGGAATTAAAAGCAGAAGCAAAACAGATCTCCAAGGCTCCTGTTATTCAGCAGGCATCACTGTATAAGGCCCGTGCGAAAAAACAGTACACTCTCAAGTCTTTGGCACTTTTAGCACAGACGATCAATAAGGATTTTAATATCGATGCTTATTTGCAACAGGCACAGGAGGTGGCGGTTGCGGAACATAGTGCCCAGGATCGCCTCAAAGTAGCTATTACAGCTTCCAAGCAGATGCAGGTCTTTGTGGATGTGCTCAAAGAGGCCTTGAACAAAGAAGGGATCAAGGTCAGTGCAAAGGGTGCAAATACTCATGTGTATCTGAACGGTTCTTTCCAGAAAGATGAGGTTTACGGTTTCAAGATAGCCAAAGCAAATCTTGCCATCACCTGTAAGCAAGATGGAAAAAGTGTTGCTTCCAATAGCGTGATCGTCAGCGGGAAGTCCAGGTATGATTATGACAAGGCAGAACAGGATGCCGGTAATCTGTTACGATTGAAAATTGCCAAAGAGGGACTCTTCCCTCTGTTGGGTGTAAAATAGGAGCGTCAATGAAGAAGGGAATTTTACAAGTAGGGATTACGGCGTTAGCGGCCCTGGTCTCTTTATCCGGATGTGGTGCAGCGATCGAGAATCTAAATGCATATAAACCTTATGAGATCCCACGGGCGGATATCATGCCATCCAAGGAAGCGATCAAGGGTGGGAAGATCAAAGTCGTGATCATGAGTGTGGATGACAGCGGTTTTGCGGCGGCACGTTCCTCCAATCTCGGTGAGGGAATCAACCGTATGATCGAGACGAAGATCGCCAAAGACAGAGCGATTGAGATTCTGGACCGCTCGGCAACCCAGAAGTTTGAGGATGAGATCCGTCTAAATGAGATGAACGGTGCTGTATCCAGTGATAATGCTCTTTTGGATAGTGCCAATTATGCGATTGCAGCGGAGTTGAAAAATGCCAGTTTTACTTCCCGTTTCGTACAGACCCAGCGCTGGACTGATGATAAAGGAAAGGTGCATGTGATCCCTGCACATTATATCTATACCGCTGAAGTAGATGGGCAGATCAAGATCTATGAACTGCCTTCGATGCGTATTGACAAGATCATCCCCTTTAGTGACAATAAGCGCCGCAGTGAAGATTCGAAATTTTTGGGAAAACGTGCCTATGTGGACAATGGGCTGATGAGCAATGCGGCGGAAGATGCTATTCATGCCGCACGCATCGAGCTGAAAAACTTTTTTGCACCAAAGGGCTATCTCATCGAAGCGCGCAGAGATGGCAGCGATACGATCATCAAGATCTCTCTGGGCTCTCAAGACGGGATCAAAGAGGGAGATGAGCTGGAAGTACTGACACGCAAGCGTACGACGAATCTCTTGACGGAAGAAGAGAGTGTCGAGCTGCATAGGGTTGCCGTAGCCAAGGTCTCCAATCAGATCCAGGCCAAGAGTGCATGGGCAGCGATTGAGAGTGAGATAGACGGTGAGCAGATCCGTCTGGGAGATGAAGTGAAGGTACTTTATAGCAAGGGATTCATGGATTATATGAATGATATGGGTCGTTTGGGTAATTCCCTCGCCAAATAGGTTTGATGTAAACAAGTTGTTATATTTAACTGGTATAATTCGTTAAATTTTAATCTAGGTTTTTTTATATGATCAAAAAATGTTTATTTCCAGCGGCCGGATACGGTACACGATTTCTTCCGGCGACCAAGGCAATGCCAAAAGAGATGCTTCCGGTTCTGACACGTCCTCTTATCGAATATGGGGTAGAAGAAGCGGTTCAGGCCGGTATGAATACGATGGCGATCGTTACAGGGCGTGGAAAACGTGCGATTGAGGATCACTTCGATATCTCCTATGAATTGGAGACACAGATCAAAGGAACATCCAAAGAGCCGCTCTTGAAAAGTATCCGCGATCTTATCGGAAAATGTACCTTCTCTTACACGCGACAGATCGAGATGAAGGGTCTAGGGCATGCTATCCTAACGGGAGAGACGCTGATCGGGAATGAACCCTTTGCCGTTGTCCTGGCCGACGACCTTTGTGATGGAAACGGACACGGTGGCGTGCTTTCTCAAATGGTCGAGCTGTATAAGAAGTATCAGTGCTGTATTGTCGCGATTGAAGAGGTGCCTAAGGAAGAGACGCATAAGTACGGGGTCATCGCCGGTAAAGAGATCGAAGAGAATGTCTTTATGATCTCGGATATGGTGGAAAAGCCTGATCCCAAAGATGCGCCTTCCAATCTTGCGATCATCGGACGTTATATCCTGACACCGGATATCTTTGATGTGATCCGTGAGACCAA
>JBFEYO010000183.1:0-3293 GCA_041562075.1 Sulfurimonadaceae bacterium
AAAAGCTTTTGCATACATCTTTTTGTTTAACCAGTTGGTCTTGAGCACATTATCGACACGTCTTGTGACGATATAGGGGATATGCAGTATGAGATTTGCTACATAGGCAAACTGCAACGCTTTGGTCTCATGGGCATGGATAAGATCACATGCTGAGAGCTTGAAGATACTAAGTACATAGGGTTTGGCTATTTCTATGATGGTAAGATTGTCATAGGCCTGACAACGGTGTATCAATTCTGAACCCTTTCGAACAAGAAGGGTCTGCTCATACCCCTTTTGTGAAAGTTCATGGATAAGAAGCTGTGTTTGCCGTTCTCCTCCTCTAAAGCCTTTGGCAAAATTAATATGCGTTATTTTCACTCTATTGTTCCCATAAGGAGTCGGAGTGCTTATCACTGTTTTGCAATTCGATCAGTTTGGCATACTTCATATAGGAATTGATCGAAGCCGTCAGTGAAATAGTCAAACCGTCTAGCCCCTGTAAAAAGCCTTTTTGCAAAATATATTTTCTAAAGAATGCGGCAAAAAAGTGTATGGCGGGTGAAAAGCCATTTGCTTTTTTGCCTTTTTGAAACATCATCTTGGCTCCACGTGAACTAAAACGATTGGTCTTATGCAGAAGATCATGATAGTTTTTGTAGGAATAATGGATGATATTGCCTTCAAGCTTAATGGTTTTGTCTGCAACGATACTGGAGTGACCTGCAACGGGTCTATGAGCAGTATCATTTCGGTTATACAGACGGGTACAGTAATTCGGATACCAGCCGCAATGTTTTATCCATCGGTCGGCGATGTAGTTTTTACGTTTAAAGCTATAGGCATGGGGATGTTCTTCATGCTGTTGTACTTTTTTGATCTCAGCTACCATCTCCTCATCCAGACGCTCATCGGCATCCAGGCTGAGTATCCAGTCATTAGCAGCATGTTCATTGACTACATTTTTTTGAGGTCCATCACCGAGATAGGCCTGGGAGATTACCTTTGCTCCCAGTTCTTCTGCAATCTTAACGGTATTATCGGTACTTAAAGAGTCAACGACGATGATCTCATCACAGACCTGTTGCAAGGATTTTATACAGGCTTCGATATTGTCTTCTTCATTCAGGGTGATGATATTTCCGGTGATGTTCATCATTGTTTTTTACCTTTTAGTCTTTTTTTCATAGCAACTTTATCCTGATGTCGGCGGGATTCTGCCAGTGCAATCGCAATCGCCTGATCAGGATCTAGACCGCTGCAGGCTGCATACTCTTGTATCATGAGGTTCATATCATCCTCTTGTGCCCACAGTTTGTTGAAGTTTTTTATTCCCTCATGTCCGTTGATCTTTTTGAATTCCATACGATTGATGTCAACCAGGGAGAATTTGTAAGTATCATGCTCTTTTTTGACCAATATATTTCCCGGGGAATAATCGATATGCCATACCCCTTTTTGATGCACATCAAAGGTGAACTTCGCGAATTGTTTCAAAATCTCTTTATAGTCATCGACATTATGGTGCAGTGCTTCTCTGATCGTAAAATCGTAAGGTTCGTAAAGGCTTAAAAAATAGCTTGTGCTCAAAAGAGAAAAGCGGAAGTTCTCCAGATAACCGATGGGGGCAGGGGTGTTTACACCCCGTGAAACAAGCTCCATGGCATTCTCAAAGGATTTTTTGGCCTTTGAGGAACGAAAGTATGCATAAACGATACGGTTGATGAAGTGGGGTACCTTGAAGGCTTTGATCACCGTTTGTTGATCATGGATAGTGGCAATACGAAGTTCATTCCTGGCCTTGTGAATGCTTTGGTCACTATCAGAGAAATGAACCTGTATATTTAAAAGCTCACGTTCAAAGGCATGATATTCAGGGTTAAGTTGAAAATGTATTGACACATTGTTCCTTTCAGTCGAGATGGCATTATAACATTCATGAAGTTAAAAATGTTTAGTTGGCGTTTAATAACAAAGTGGCCATATTGAAAATTTCATGTGCAGAGATTTCTTTAATGGAAAAGTCATTCTTATTAAGTTTAAAAGGGTTGACCTCAGATGGAGACTTTAGAAGTTTATTGATCTGAGTAATATAGATCCGTGACGTCGGAGTCGGTCCAAACAGGGTAATGGAAGGCTTGTTTAGTCCCCAGGCCATATGGGTAGGTCCCGTGTCATTTCCGATAAGCAGGTCACTTTTGTCAATAAGGGCCTTGAGACTGTTGAGGTCAAGTCTTGGCATTATCGTAGCGTAATCCGAATGGGCTGCAATATATTCCGCATCTTCTTTTTCCGCAGGGCTTCCCCATGTGATGAGTACATTTTCTTGCAATAGATTGGCAAGTTCGGCAAACTGCTCTTTGGGATAATTACGTGAAGGCCAGGTCGATCCGATGACAAAGACGATATTTTTTTTAGCCTTATCCAGGTAGTCGTAAATGACAGGATCTTCGTCCTTGTAAAATAAAAAGGCGCTCTTATTATGGATATCATCGGGGCTGCATTCCAGCCGGAGTGCCTGCGATACCAAGCCGACATTCCTGTCGATTGTATTCATATCATAGGCGAGCGTATAGGTATGATTATATAAATAGGATGCGATACCTTCGCGAATGCTTTGTTTATCATACCCATGGGAAATACCTTTGATAAATTTCGTAGCAATCGCTGATTTGATAAGTCCTTGCATGTCAATGACGTGATCATAGGGTTCAAGAGCTCTGAGAATATTTATCTGCTCGATCAGATCCGAGAACTTTTTGGTCTTTTTGAACTTTTTAAGTTCAATTGGGATGATCTGATGGATATCCGGGTTATGCTGCAACACGCCTGCCATTGACTTTTCTACTATCCAGTCGATCTGTGCGGCCGGAAATTTCTGTCTGATAAACTGAAGGACTATGGCGCTATGGACGATATCTCCCATGGCACTGAGTCTGACAATAGCTATACGCATATGACACCTTTAGGTTTTACAATCACTTTCATGATCGTTTTGAAGATTCAATAAATTCATGAATAAATTGGTTGGTAATACTTTTGGGTAAGTAAGGCTCAAAGTAGGGTGAAAAATCAATGCTATCTTTGTTCAAGGTCTCCATGATTTTTTCACCAAGTGCTTGAGGTGTTTGTTCTGACAATTGGGTTCTTAAATCGCCGGTCATGACATTTCTGACACCGCCAGGACTGTCGGTAGCCACAACATTCGTCCCGCAGGCCATTGCTTCAAGCAGCACCATCCCCAGACCTTCATGTTTAGAGCTCAGGACAAATAGATCAGCATGCTTCATCCAGGGGAAAGGGTTGTTGGT
>JBFEYO010000184.1:0-3135 GCA_041562075.1 Sulfurimonadaceae bacterium
GATAAAGCGATCTCCTTGTTAAAATCATTGTCACACAGGACGGTAAACTGAACCTCCACCTGGCCTTCCATAATCAATCCTTTTTCCATAGTGTAGCCAAACCTGGGCAAATCCCTCAATAAGCTTTCATTTCTTAGCCCTGAAGATAAGCTTTGATATCCACCTCATCGATCTGTTCAGGTTTCAAATAACGTTTGGCATACTCCATATACACACCTGATGTCAGGAACAAATTGAAGGTCTCGGCATCGATGTGCTCATCATTTTTCATGAAACTCATGATCTTGATCGCTTCTGAGAGGGTCTTGCCTTTTTTATAAGGCCTATCACAGGCTGTCAATGCTTCAAAGATATCAGCAAGCGCCATAATGCGTGCAGGGATGGAGAGATCAGAGCTGTCCAGTCCCTTCGGATAACCTGTACCAATCATTGTCTCATGGTGTGTTCCCGCATACTCGGGAATACGCTTCATATTATCCGGGTATGGAAGACGCTCAAGCATCTTAATGGTCATGATGACATGCTCTTGTATCTTGAAACGCTCTTCATGCGTCAATGTGCCCTTTTCAATACAGAGGTTGTAGACCTCTCCGTAGTTGTACAGGTGTTCAGGGACCTCCAGTTTAAAGCCCGCTTCGCGGTACGCCTCCTCATCGAAGTTGACCCGTTTGACAATATGTTCCGGACGGTCATCAAGCAGCTTTTCCTGTGCCGGTACAGCTCTCTCCTGCACTCCTTCATATCGAAGAAGCTCAGCATCCGATATCCCTGCTCGATCATCAAAGTGACGGACCCAGACCCTCTCGGAAATCTTCCTGACACGTTGCTGTCTCTCCTGGCTCATAAACTCGCCGCCTATATTACACTCGGCGATAAAATTAAAATCATCCAGCAGTGATTGATGCATCTGCGTCTTCCATGCATTCACCTGCTCCTTATCCTCACCATTTGAGCGGCGTTCGTACGCTTCAATCTCAATATCCCGCCAGATCACTTCAAAACGAGTTCGGATCTCATGGATACGGTTATGTATCGTCTCCAGTTTCGTCGCCTTGTCCACGACATATTCAGGTGTTGTCACCTTTCCACAGTCATGCAGCCAGGCACCGATCTCAAACTCCCGCCATTGATCATCATCACTCAGTTTAAACTCTTTAAAGGCACCCTCATCTGCATCACTTGCGACCTTGGTGAGCATCATGGCGATCTCAGGTACCCTTTGACAGTGGCCGCCCGTATAGGGTGACTTAGCATCGATAGCATCTGCGATCAATTTGATAAAGGAGTCCATAAGTTCTGCCTGGGCTTTTTGATACTCCTGAATGCTACGGGACATCGAAACGAGTGAATTCGAAAGATTACGCATCTCTTTAATCCTCGTCTTTATCGGTGTCACATCATCAAATTTGCGCAGCCTAACTTTGTCATTCTCAAGCATCAGGGCATTAATAGGCTTGACAACACGGGTCGTTATATAAAGGATAAAAGGAATGACCAAGACTAAAAAAAAGATGGCCATCGCAATCGAATAATGTATCTGCTCCATATAAGGTTCCAGCATCACACCGGCATCAATCTTGACACCGACATAGGTATCAAGGTTCATCTCTTTAGTCAGTGGACTGACCATGGCGAACTTCTCTATGCCGCTCTGTTCGTAACGCAGTATCTGATCGGTCTTATCCTCTTTAAGTGCCTGTGTTAAAAAAGTGTCCATGACATCTGTATTTGATTGGCTCTTTGACGAGGCGATGATATCGCCCTGTTTCCCAAACATCACTACTTCACTGCTGGGATGGGTCATCAAATCTTGAAGAGCGCTATTAAGCTCCGCCAATGTAAAATCAATCGCCAAAACGGCATCTGTCTCATCGATCGTCTTGGAATAGGTAATACCCTTTTGCTGAAGATTGCTGAAAAGATAAGGGTCTGTGCGTATCGGCTTGGTGCTCTGTTTAGCCTGGATAAACCATGGTCGTGTGTTTGCCCTGTAGTCTGTCGCTTCAGTCCGGTTCGAAAGAAGATGCAAAGAAGAATCCAAGAACTCAAATTTCTTTACCCTTCCCTGAGGTGAATCAAAGATCTTGATAATTGTCCATCGTGTCTTTTCAGGTGCTTGAAAATGCTCATCGAGTCTGAGACTGCTTTTCATATTGATGACTTCAAAAAAATCACCATTGGGATGGCCGATATACATGGCATATATACTTGGTAAATGCTCCATGCTCGTAGCAAACCGGTCAATGGTTTCCATCTGGTTTGGATCTGTCGGTGTTTTATGCAGGTTCGGGTACAGCTCTGTAAAATAGAGCATATTTTTAATATTACTATCGCCGTTTTGAAAAAGCTTTACGACTTGTTTCGTTGTCTGGGTAAAAGTCGTATGCGTTGCCGATATAGCCAACTTTTGACTAAAGTAATACTGTAATCCCAATAAAGAGACTGAAATTATCCCGACGACAATGAGAAAGTTTATGAGGATATGCAGACGGATCGATATCGTACGAAACATGACCGTTCCTTTTTTCTAAGAGACAATAGACAATTCTAACATATATTTTATCCCCCTTCTCGCTATAATTCCTTCATGAAAAAACATATACTCTTTGATAATGACGGTGTACTTGTTGATACGGAAAAGTGGTATTTCAGAGCCAACCATGAGATATTGAAGACAATGGGGATCACCCTCGAGGAAGAGCGTTACAAGCAGATCATGATCAACGGAGAGAGTGCTTTTATCCTTGCAGAAGAACAGGGCTTTGACTCTGTGCATATCGAAGTGGCCCGCCAGAGGCGCAATGAACTCTACCAGCACTATATCCATACCGAAGATATCGGGATCAAAGGGGTGGAGGACGTGCTCACTATCCTTAACGAGAGATATACGATGGGAATCGTCACTTCAGCGCGCAGAGAAGACTTTGAACTTATCCATGCCGCACGCGGCATCACAAAGCACATGCAATTCATTCTGTGCAGCGGTGAGTACGAACGTTCCAAACCTCATCCCGATCCCTACCTCAAAGGTCTGGAGCTTTTAGGCGGACAAAAGGATGAGGCATTTGTTGTAGAAGACTCAGAGCGCGGACTGCGCTCAGCGGTCAATGCAGGGATTGAGTGTGTTGTCGTAGA
>JBFEYO010000185.1:0-3094 GCA_041562075.1 Sulfurimonadaceae bacterium
AATCCACGCCTGACAATGTCGAGATGACCATTGGTAATCGGGTCAAAGGTCCCGGGGTAGAGGGCTGTCTTGTGCATCTTAACTCCATTTCTTATAGAGGTCATGTTCGATCTTTAAAAGATCAAACCATTTTCCAATAAAAAAGTCTTCCATCTCATCGATCGATTGCGTCTGGGCATAATAGGCCGCAACCGGCGGGGCAATGATGACTCCTAGGCGTGAAAGCTTGAGCATGTTCTCAAGGGCAATGGCGGAAAAGGGCATCTCTCTGGGTGCCAGAAGAAGTGTCTTGTTTTCCTTGATCATGACCGAAGCCGCCCGGGTGATGAGATCATCGGCTATACCGCAGGAGATCTTGGCCAGAGTGTTCATGCTGCAGGGCGTTATCATCATGATATCCGCTCCGTAGGAGCCTGAGGCGATAGCCGCAGAGATGTCGCTGTTGTCATATTGTTTCACTTGAGGTTCTTTTTCCAATACGACCCGGGCATGCTCTGAAACCACCAGATGCTTATCAAAGGTCTGTGGCAGTTTTTCTAAAACATTAAAGCCGATATGTGCACCGCTGGCACCGCTGATTGCGACGATAATCTTTGTTTGCATCTTTTATTCAATTTCCACTAGGTTACGACTGATGACCCTTGCCCTGAGACGTTTTCCATCAGCCTTTTTAATAAAGATCTTTTCGCCCACACGGGCGTCCTGAAGGCTGATTGCCTGAAACTCAAGACGGACCTTCCCGTTGATAAGCCGAACATTGACCGGTTTGTTTTTAAGAACAGCCGGCAGGTGCTCGATGTCATGTGTATACAGTATGTTTCCCTTGACGATACGCTTTTTCATACGCATCTGTCCACGCTCAAGCTGCTGTAGAGGCATTCCTCTCAGGCGGGTGAGGGGCACTTCTTTGTATATTAGATCTATTGGCGTCAGGATTTTACCGCGATTTATGTTATGCCTTGCTTTAAACAGCTTGATTAGAGCATCTACTTTATAGGTGATGAAATAGCGTTCATGAGAGTTTGGGGATGAGATCTTCAGGCTGGAAGTGCTGTGGAAAAAGGCTTTGGGCTTAAAGTCCAGCTCATACCCCGATGGCAGGGATTCAATAAATCCATTGCTTTTAAGGGTGATGGATTTGATTGAAATATGCTCGATATGCTCCTGGTAGTACTGCTTTATTGCCTCTTTGATCGGCGCTAGATCCGTATGTGAGCGGCGCGTAAGATGCACAAAACCACCACTTTTGTCTTCCAAAGCAATGCCCTTTAGCGCGAATGCCTTGATGATGCGTGAGGAACTGAAAGACTTACGGTGCTGGCGGTCGTCAAAGGTATATAAAATAAAGTCTGTATGAAGCGTAGGGTCGATCATTGTAGCGTTAAACTCCCTGCCGACAAGGGTGTAATCGCTTTTTAATACAGCCGCATACAGTGAAATTCCGAGAATAAAAAGAAGTGTTAAGAGTCTTATGAGCATGCCCCCTGCTCAAGAATATGAATAATGTTTCTATAGCTGCCGAAGAAAGGCGAACGTATTCCGTAGACTTGAACCTCATACTGGCATCCTGCTGTTAACTTACCATAAAGATCGGCACTGTCAAATTTGGAATGAAAAAATGAGTCGGTGTCCTCAAAGGTCTCTTCCTTGGCAAAAATAATATATTTGGATTTAGAGCCCTCAGTGATTCGCTGTTTGTCCTCCACATTGATTGTGACAGTTTCCATAGTGCTTATTTGATACCAGTAGCCGACAGAACCGATGATGGCGAACAGAAGGGAAAACATAAAGAGTTGAAAGGTGATAAGTTTATTCATGTTTCTTCCTCGTCATAGTTAAACGGATTGTAGCATAAAGCATACCAGCTTTTACTCCTGAAGTACCTTACCGTCAATGGTGGTTTCGTACATGAAATTTATCAATGTCCAGGTGTCTGGTTCTGATGACTCAGTGTTGTATGTCAGCAAAGTGGGTGACTCTGTTTCTACCTGAAAACTTAGATTCATACAGGGCTTTGTCGGCATTTTTGAACAGTTCGTCGAGATCGAAATTCCCGCAGGAGGTTTCGACCCCAAAGCTTGAGGTGATCTTAATAAGGGCGTCATTAAGTTTGATATCAAGGGTTTCAGTCGCTGCACGGAGTTTTTCTGCGACCTTTAGCGCTTGTGATGCATCGGTGTTGGGTAGAATCAATACAAACTCCTCTCCCCCTAAACGGGCGGAGATGTCTGTGTTCCTATGGTTGTTTTTGATCAGCTTGGCAAAGGCTTGCAAGACAATATCGCCTCCGTCATGCCCGTAGGTGTCATTAACCTTTTTGAAAAAATCGATGTCCATTGCAATAATACTGAAACACTGTTCCTGGCGATTTGAAGAGGGGAGTATCGTCTCAAGCAGATAATAAAGTCCTCTTCTGTTGTTCATCTGCGTAAGGCTGTCTTTCAGGGCAATATTGTTGAGTTCTGTATATTCTGACATGACGATTTTTGCCATAAAACCCAATATGACGAGTATGAAGCCTATATTGGCACTGGAAACAGCCAATGTATATGACAAGCCCGGATGCTCGAAAAAGATACAGATGATTTCCAGGAGTGAAGATACGATAATAATCATGAAGGCGGTAGACATGATATGAAAACCGATATTGTGCAGTTTCCGTGCCTGGCGGACACTGCTGTTAAGAAGAGTTGTGTACAACAGGATGCTTCCTGTGGCGTGCACGATGATATACTGTGAGAGCGTGTAGGTATAGAGTATGGATGATATCAAAAAGGTTGTTAACAGAGCCGAAAAAACGGTGATCAAGGATCTGCGTCTAAACTTTTCATCTATGGATAATAGGAGAAAAAAGGATACGCCAAAGTAGAGTAAGAGCATGATGTTAAGGAGTCTGGGAAGATTGAAAACTTCGACGATAATATCTAAAAAGGTCAAGATGAAGGCAAACAGAAAATAGCGCTTGTAATAGTGGATGCTTTCGCTAAAGATATGATGCCTCGATATAGCGATAATGATATAGGCGACACTGGCAAATGCTGCGATTTTGATAAGTGCCAGCATTAATAAGTAAGCGTATGCAGAAATTTCCATG
>JBFEYO010000186.1:0-2929 GCA_041562075.1 Sulfurimonadaceae bacterium
AAGGTGATCTGAGCTCAACAGAGCAACTGCCATAGCCGAGGTCGATACCTCTGTGTTACATCCGACAACCGTCTGAGCATTAAACTCCCCGTTATCACCGGCATTCCCTCCGGTGATCATGACCTTCGAATCTACCTGCTGCAAGGCATTGATAATCTCCTCGCCGTCATTCGCATAGATATTGTTAAAACAGATGATAAGTTTGGTGTCTTCACTCATCCTATGCGCGATTTCAGATGCCATCTCGGCTCCGCTGGCACTTTCGATCAGGGCAACATCCACCCTTGTCTTTTCAAACACACAAATGGACACCACCGTTGTATCGTCCTGCATGCCTCCTGCTACGATCTCCCCTGCAGTAGAGGTTGCGATGAGCTTGGCCGATGGAAGGAATTGCGCCAGCTCATCCAAGGTCTTCTTCATCTTGTCGGCGTCATTACTGCTCATAAACACCTGCATAAACAGAGATGAGCCATCCTGAATATCATGTTGTGTCAAAAAGGCCTGAAAACGCCTTTGAGAAGAGTAAAGATGCGAGTATGTCCTCATATTCAACCTTTATACTTAAAAGATGCTATGCATCATAATATATTCAAGTATACCATTTATTTCTCAAATTTTCATCTCATAGATGCTTATCCTTGGATGCATTCAACAATGACACTATTTATACAATTAATGATTATTTTTTAATCATAAAACTGACTATACAAGACTATTTTTATAGCTACAATTTTCCATCGCAAGTGATTGTGTTTCAATTAAGGAGTTAAAATGTTAACTAGATCTTGGAGTATTGAATGTCATATTTAGTCCCTACAGAATTCGTAACGAAAATGGTTGACTCAGGAGAGTCCAAAGTCTATATGTCCACCAAAGACACACTGATCCGTGCTTACATGGCAGGTGCGATCCTTGCTCTTGCAGCAGTATTCGCGATCACAGTTGCTATGAAAACAGGCTCACCTCTTGTCGGTGCTATTTTATTCCCGGTCGGGTTTATCATGCTGTATCTTATGAGCTTCGATTTGTTGACCGGTGTCTTTGTATTGGTTCCCCTCGCGTGGCTGGATAAACGTCCCGGTGTTACTGTCGGTCAGATACTACGTAACTGGGGGCTTGTTGCTTTGGGTAACCTCTTGGGTGCATTAACCGTGGCCTTTATGATGGCCTTCATCTTTACCTATGGTACCTTCGATACAAATATCAAGGGTTTTGGCGGTCTCATTGCGACCAAGGTTGCCGGTATCGGTGAAGCACGTACTTTAGGGTATCAAGAACATGGTTTCACTGGATGGCTGACCGTATTTATCCGTGGGATGTTATGTAACTGGATGGTATCGATGGGTGTTGTCGGTGCGATGATCTCTACGACAGTATCCGGTAAGTTCCTTGCTATGTGGATGCCGATCATGCTGTTCTTCTTCATGGGCTTTGAGCACTCGATTGTTAATATGTTCCTTTTCCCATTCTCTTTGATCATGGGTGGTGATTTCACGATCGGTGATTACCTTCTATGGAATGAGGTTCCGGTTGCACTGGGTAACCTGGTAGGTGGTATGGCCTTTACCGGTCTGACACTCTATGCGACTCACGTCAAAACAAGTCCAAAAAGAACACTGGACTAATCCTCTGGGCCTTTGGCCCATTGAGAGATCTGTTTAAGCACTTATACAAGTGTTTACATAGATGGCTTACATCACATCAAATAAAGGATTAGAATGAAAAAAATTGAAATGACTGAAGAAATTTTAGCTGCTAAAAAAAGCTCCGGTCTAAGCTGGGAAACCATTGCTGAACAAGTCGGCTTGGGTTCGGTATTTGTCACCTCTGCATGTTTAGGTATGAACAGTCTGGCTCAAGAACCGGCACAAAAGCTGTGTGAACTTCTTGGACTATCAAGTGAAGTTGCGATCACCCTACAAGAGTATCCGACTAAGACCTGGGATCAGACGATTCCGACCGATCCGCTTATCTATCGTCTTTATGAAGTTGTAGGTGTCTATGGCGACACCCTTAAAGAGGTCGTCCAGGAGAAGTTTGGTGATGGTATCATGAGTGCTATTGACTTCAGTTTGGATGTAGACAAGGAGGAAAACCCGGCAGGAGACCGTGTAGTCATCACGATGAATGGGAAGTTCCTGCCTTATAAATCCTGGTAGAATAACATCATCTAAATCCGCGGTATCACTTTGGGAATGGATATACTATGAAGACACAACTGCAACTCTCAATCAGCCAATACTCCAGTAAAGGCCGAAAGGAGATCAACCAGGATTTTCATGATATCTGCATCCCGGATGAACCCCAATTAAGCAACAAAGGCGTTGCCATTGCCATTGCAGACGGAATCAGTAGCAGCGATGTCAGTCATATCGCCTCAAAGGTAGCGGTCACCTCTTTTTTAACCGACTATTTCTATACGCCGGAAACCTGGTCGGTTAAAAAAGCGGCCCGACGGGTCATCGAAGCCACCAATACCTGGCTTTATGCCCAAAGTAAACAGACCCATTACCATTACAATCGCGACAAGGGATATGTCTGTACCTTCAGCGCGATGATACTTCGCTCCAGTACTGCCCATATCTTCCATGTCGGTGACACCCGCATCTATCAATTACGTGACAAGAAGCTTACCCTGCTTACCGAAGACCATATCCTGCAGATCTCCAGCGAAAAAAGTTATCTGGCCCGGGCCTTTGGAATGGACTCCAAAATCTCGGCTGATTATGACAGTTTTCCAGTGGAAGAAGGCGATGTTTACCTCTTCATGAGCGATGGCGTCTATGAGTTTATCAACTCCGATTTCATCTTATACACCCTGGAAAATCAAGCCCATAACTTTGAAGATGTTGCTCGGATTATGGTGGAAAAAGCCTATGACAAGGGGAGTACGGACAACCTGACTGCCCAGGTCGTCCGTATCGAC
>JBFEYO010000187.1:0-2902 GCA_041562075.1 Sulfurimonadaceae bacterium
CTTCTCGACGATCTGACCATCTTTCATCACATAGATATAATCAGAGTTTTGCACCGTACTGAGTCTGTGGGCGATGGTGATAATGGTACGCTCTTTCAAAAAAGCCTGCAATGCCTTAAAGAGATCGCTCTCCGTATGTACGTCAAGTGCCGAGGTCGATTCATCAAATACAACGACTTTCGGATCCGCCAGGATCATACGGGCGATACTCAGGCGCTGTTTTTGTCCGCCCGAAAGCCTCACCCCGCCTTTACCCACAAGCGTATCCAGGCCTTCGGGTATCTCTTCTACAAAACTTGACAGTTGAGCGATCTTCAAAGCTTCAAAGATCTGCTCATCACTGTAATCATCTCCCATCGTCAGGTTAAAGCGGAGGGTATCGTTGAAAAGGACCGGCTGCTGAAGAACGACAAAAAGGTTCTCTCGCAAGACTTCCAGACCGATGTCATGAAGACTGACATCATTAAAAAACAGCTGTCCCTCCTTGGGCGGGTAAAAGCCTGAAAGCACCTTAGCCAGGGTCGTCTTTCCACTTCCGCTCGGACCGATCAGAGCGACTTTGGAACCGGCTTTGATATCCATATCGATATGCTTAAGGACCGGACCTCCCCCGGAATAGGCGAAACTGAGGTTTTTAAGCCTAATAGAAGCGCTTTGACCCTCAAAAGGGTTGCGTGTATGATGGCACAGAGGCTCTTGTTCCAACTCAAAAAGCGCGTTCAAGCGCTCAAGCGCCGATTTGGCATTGGAATAGGCATACTGCAAGGAGAGCAAGTCCTGCACCGGCGTCATCATAAACCACAGATATCCAAAGAGGGCAAACATCAGTCCGATACTCAGATCCGCATTCAACACCAAAATGATCCCCAACGCCCTAAACACCTCAAATACGGATAAAAACAGTGTGAAAGAGAACCGCTCTGCCGCAAAGGACTTCTTCCCAAAACGGGCCGTATCATCTCTAAGCTGTGCCGCATCATCGATGCTCTTTTGAATAAACTCATGTTCCTTGGAAGAGGCACGGATCTGACCAAAAAGGTCCAAGGTCTCTATCAGGGCATTTTGAAATCGCGAGATCGCGCGGTTCTCCTCTTTTTTAAACCCCGCAACACGGCGTGAGATCAGCTGGGTCAGGACCACCACTGTCGGATGCAGCACCAGGATCAACAGCCCCAAACGCCACTCTATCAACAACAAGACAATAGCCACCCCGATAAGGGTCAAGACCGAGACGATAGAGCGGGCCAGCGCCGATCCTATGAAGCCCTCAAGGGTCTGCATATCACTCACCAGTTTGGATGAGACTGTCCCTGAACCCAGGGTCTCATACTCATGCATGGCCACCCGTTTGAGATGCAGCAGCAATTTCTTGCGCAGGACATAAGTGATCTCCTGAGCGATCTCCGTAAAGGCATAATGGGCAAAGATGGAAGAGATCAAAAACCCAAAGCGCAGAGCGATGGTAACAAGCAGGGTCACGATGATATACCCCAGGGGGGAGAACTCTCCAAACACTCCTTGTATCGTGAAAAGCAGCGCCCCCTCTTTTTCCAGGATGACCTCATCAATAAGAAGCGGTATCAACATGGGAATCGGGATACTGATCAAGGTGGCCACAAGGGCGATAATATTGGCCTTGATCAATTTGGACTTATGCTTGAGTACAAGCTTATAAAGAAGGTGAAAGCTAATCATATTCATAATCCTAGAATCGTACTCTTTTTTGTTGAATCTGTACTAAAACACACCCCTTAATCCGTAGACCTTCTTAAGCCGCTGTGAGATATAATCTTCCCATGATTGCACAAGACTCCATAGAAGCCCTAAAGACCCGACTTGATATTGTTGACGTGGTAGGTAACTATGTGGAGCTCAAAAAGGCAGGAGCCAACTTTAAGGCACCCTGCCCCTTCCATGATGAGAAGAGTCCCTCCTTCGTCGTCAGCCCGGCCAAGCAGATTTATCACTGTTTCGGGTGTGGTGTGACGGGGGATCCGATCCGTTTCGTAATGGAGTATGAAAAACTCAACTACCCTGAAGCTATTGAAAAACTGGCAGAATATTACAACTTCTCCCTGCAATACACTCAGGGAGGGCAAAAAAAAGCCGATACCCGTCTGATGGATAAACTCAATGACTGGTATAAAAGCCTCTTGGACTCCAATCCAACCGCACAGAACTATCTGCGAGAACGGGGGATCTACGAATCTTCCATCGAAAAGTTCGGTATCGGTTACGCCCCATCTTCACAACAGACCATCACCTACCTCAAAAGCCATATGTTCGATATCAAAGAGGGAATAGAGCTGGGGGTGCTCGGACAGGGTGAGAACAATATATTCGCCCGTTTTATCGAACGTATCACCTTCCCTATTCAAGCTGCCAACGGCTCTATGGTGGGCTTTGGGGGTCGTACTATCACCGGCCATCAGGCCAAGTACGTCAACTCCCCCCAGACCAAACTTTTTAACAAGTCTCGTCTGCTGTATGCTTATAACCATGCCAAGGAGAGTATCTACAAAAACAAGGAGATGATCGTCACCGAGGGGTATCTGGATGTGGTGATGCTCCATCAGGCAGGCTTTACCAATGCAGTAGCGACCCTGGGAACGGCCCTGACGAATGAACATCTGCCGCTGTTGCGCAAGGGTGAACCCCGAATCATCATGGCCTATGACGGGGACAGTGCCGGACTCAATGCCGCGCTGAAGGCTTCCAAACTCCTCTCGGCTTCGGGAATGGACGGGGGAGTCGTGATCTTTGGCGAAGGACTGGACCCGGCAGATATGGTCAAAAACGGTCAGCTCGAAGAGCTAACCCGTCTGTTGCGCCATCCCAAACCCTTCATCGAGTTTGTCCTGGAGCAAAGTGTACACCAGTTTGATCTCAACAATCCCAAGGC
>JBFEYO010000188.1:0-2823 GCA_041562075.1 Sulfurimonadaceae bacterium
AAAATTTAACTAGAGACTAAGTTTTCATCATGCGGGAAGAGCCTTTGTGAGTGGAAAGAGAGTCTCACACACAAAGGTACTTAATGTCAAATGACACGACAACAATCCAATCAACGTTTGAACAGTTTAACTTCAAAGAATCGTTAAACAAATCTATTGCAGCCGTAGGCTTTAAAACACCATCTCCGATCCAAGAGCAGGCTATTCCTGTGGTCATGGAAGGAAAAGATGTCGTTGCACAGGCACATACGGGTACAGGTAAGACTGCTGCATTCGGTCTTCCTGCCATCAACAACATCAATGGCGAAGGGGTACAGGTACTTGTTATCACCCCTACACGTGAGCTGGCGAATCAGGTCTCCGATGAACTCTATCTTTACGGACGTAATTCCAATGTACGTACGGTAACCATCTATGGCGGCCGCTCCTACCGCAGACAGGTCGAGCTTGTCAAGCGTGGTGCACAGATCGTCATCGCTACGCCGGGTCGTCTTTTGGACATGCTTTCTAAAAACATGATCGACGATTTCTCTCCCGAGATGGTCATTTTGGATGAGGCCGATGAGATGCTGGATATGGGTTTCCTTGATGATATCAATGAGATCTTTACCTTCTTGCCGACTAGCCGCCAAACCCTTCTTTTCTCGGCAACCATGCCTGCCCCGATCAAGAAACTGGCCCAGCGTATCCTGCATGAGCCGGAATATATCGCGATCACCAAGGAAGAGACAACCAACACGAATATCTCTCAAAACTATTATGTCATCGATGATAACGAACGTGATGATGCGATGATCCGCCTGATGGATGCCGGTGATGCTAATAAAACCGTCGTCTTCTGCCGTATGAAACGTGAAGTCGATCGTGTCTCCAATGTCCTTTCTGCTGCAGGATATTCCGCAAAAGGCCTGCACGGAGATATGGAGCAGGATCAACGCGAAGCAGTCATCAAAGGCTTCAAATCAACCGCCATCAATGTATTAGTCGCAACCGATGTTGCCGCAAGGGGTATCCATGTAAATGATGTCTCCCATGTTATCAATTATCATATCCCTTTTGATCCAGAGTCCTATGTACACCGTATCGGACGTACGGGTCGTGCCGGTTCCAAGGGAACAGCGATCACCCTGGTAACGCCTCATGAGTTTAAAGAACTTCAGCGTATCAAACAAAAAGTCGGTACGACGATGGAGCAGTGTTATGTTCCGACTAAAGATGAAGTCGTTAAAGGACGCCTTGGAGCTTTAGCTGATGAGATCATCAAACAGAAGGTCTTTGATGAAGCCCATCAGATCGTCGAGGCACTGGGTGATTCCTGTGACCATGAAACGGCTCTTCATAAAGTCATCTCTGTCTTATTACGTAAAGAACCGGTCAAAGGTCCTCAAAATATCGGTATCGATGCTGATAAACTTGAAAAGATCTTGGCCCGTATGGAATCTCGTAATAAAGGCCGCGGTGGTCGTAGTGGACGCGGTGGGCATCGTAACAGTCGCAGCCGAAGCGGCGGAAGACGTCACAACAGCAGTGGCAGTAATCGCGGCGGAAACCGTGACCGAAGCGGCGGCGGAAGTAAGCGCTACTAAGCCTTCCGCTCTCCCTTTCTCCTCTAAGTATAGTTTGACTATACTTTCTTCATCCTATCAAAAAGTAATATAATGATCATCTATACCCATAAAGACTATTATGTCGAAGTACATGAATCTGAAATCCCCTGGCTAAAGATTTTCACCAAAGAACCCTATAAAGAACTCACCGATGTACCTAAACCCTTGCGTCAAAAACTGTATGAGGTAATGGAGACGATTGAGGAGCAGATGCGCTTGTATTACAAGCCCGAAAAGATCAATATAGCTGCCTTCGGAAATTATCTTCCTCACCTGCATATACATGTTATGGCGCGTTTTAAAGAGGACTCGTACTATCCAGAACCGATGTGGGGAGAAAAGCAGCGTGACGCCTCATTGAACCTTTCAGGTCATGAAGCATTTTATACCCTTGTGAACAAAGAGCTGGATAAACTCATACCGTAGCAGAATGACGCCGTTCGTGAAAACGTCTATCCTTTTTCCCCTGTCTACGGTCTTCACGATGGCGTCTGTCCTCATCCTTGCAGGCTTCATGAAAATCATGCTTTCGCCTACCCGAACGATTACGACGATTTCCTTGACGACGGACCTTCACACGCCGATCGGTTTGCTCTTTTAACATAGCACGACGAATGAACGTTATCGACACTAAAAAACCGACAACCAGTATGATTATCGTAGATGTTTCCATACTCATACCCTCTATGCATTATTAATCATTGTACATTTCTGTCTCTAAACACCATCTAATATATTTAGGACAACTACAATTTCAAGTTATCATTAAAAAAAGTATAAAAATTATGATATTTAAGCTCTAAGAGGGGGAACCATCCTGCGAGCCGATAGTACAGGTTAGACGCTGCGATCTGTCTTCATCGCTTCAAGAAGTTCGGCATTCTCCTCTTGCATACGGACAAAAGCATCTTTTAACGCACTATGCAGTTGTTCTTCATCCAGATCTCTACTTAAGGCTTGATAATGTGTAAAAAAGTCTCTATAGGGGCTTGAGCCGCCTGCTAGAACCAGCTTAAGCTCAACATCCGGAAAATATTCTGCCCAGGATTCCGTAATCCTGTTTTTTAGCTTTTTGTTATTGAACCAGATCATTCCAAAAACCAACTGCATAATAAAGACCAGGAAGATAATAAAAAAGATAATGGCCTGGGCAATCCCAAGTTTGTTGAAAACATAAGGGTTAAAGATTGCAGCATATTCGATAAAAGGAAGGAGC
>JBFEYO010000189.1:0-2794 GCA_041562075.1 Sulfurimonadaceae bacterium
CTTGACCGGTTTAAGACCTTTGCCAAGCCTTCGGTATTGCAAGCCTATTATAAACTCTATTCGACCTCCTCATTCATCCGTCTGACCCAGATGCTTGAAGACCTCAAAAGTCAGGTGGGCGAAGGCATAGCAGATGTGGATATGCGTGAGTGGCTTAAGCATTATGATACCTATATGAAGGATCTCAAAGCGGTAGAAGAGCTTAACAGCCTGACGGTCAAAGAGAAGATCGAAGGGGCGCTTTCCAAGGCTTCAGAGCGTTTTGATAAGAACCTGTATATGCTTATTTTCCCATTGATCCTGACGCTGTTTATCGCCTGGTTTATTTTCTTTGATATCAAGCAGGCTTTGCAGACATTGTTGGAGTTTTTAAAAGAGAATGAAAAGCCAAAGTTGACGGGGAAACGTCAAGTTCTTCTGATGCAGTCAAAAAGTGAATTCGGCGCTATCTATCGTACCCTGTTTGCTTTTAATGAAAAGATCAAAGAGCAGATCGAGATCATCAGGGACACCTATGAGAATGATCAGCTGACGGATGTACCCAACCGTATCAAGCTGCTTGATGAGATGTCACGTCTGCAGGCAAACGGGGCACATTTTACGATCGTGTATATCGACATCCATAATTTTTCGCATATTAATGACAGTTTTGGCCAGGAAGTGGGTGATGTCTACCTCAAGGAGACGGCTCAGATACTCAAAGAGATCGCAGGCTCTATCAGTTCGGATTCACTGTTGGAGACGACCGTCTTTAGAATGGGCTCGGATGAGTTTGTGATCGTGTGCTCTCATGCCCATTATATTAACCTGTTGATCTCCAAACTTAAAGAGATCTATATCATCAAGCATGACGGTATCGATATGCCGCTGTCCTTTACCTTCGGTATTGCCAACTCGGATCTTCAGCATTCGGAAGCCTCCCTGCTGAGTAGGGCAGAGATCGCTTCACGTTATGCCATTCGTACCCATAAGCGCTTTGCTTATTATGATGAAGAAGCTCTGCTTGAGAAGCGTCATAAGGCAAACCTGGAGTGGGTGAAGAAGATCGCCAAGGCGTTCCAAGAGGGACTTTTTGCGGTGCATTTTCAGCCTATATTATCGGTGCGCACGGGTAAAACGGTGCGTTATGAGGTACTTATCCGTATGTATGACAAGGAGAAGGAGCTGATGATCTCTCCGGCAGAGTTTTTAGGGGTGCTTCAAAACTCAGGGCATGAGAAAGAGCTGACCAAGTTGATCATCGAACAGAGCTTTCAATCCTATGAGAAGTGTAAGATTGACCTGTCTATCAATATGACACGGGATGACCTGGATGATGATATGCTCGATTACCTGATGACCAAGGCCCATAAACACGGTATTCCTCCGTCATCGGTTGTGATCGAACTGGTAGAGTCCGAAGAGCTCCTTAAAGAAAACTATATTACAATCATCCAAGAGATTAAGGATAGCGGTTTTAAAGTCGCTATTGACGACTTTGGGACAGGATATTCCAATTTTGCCTATCTTAGCCAGATTAAGCCGGATTTTATCAAGATTGACGGTTCATTGATCGAGCATATAGATACCAATCCTCAAAGCAGACAGATCGTCGAAGGTATCTACAATTTTGCAAGTAATCTGTGTATTGAAGTTGTTGCGGAGTTTGTAAGCTCCCAAGAGCTGTATGCGATTGTTAAAGAAATCGGTATAGAATACGTACAGGGCTTTTATATTGGAGAAGTTATGAGCTGCGATGAGATTTTACAAATACGAAACAAGGGTGAAAAATGAGACATTTTTTAACACTGAAAGATTATACAAAAGAAGAGATTTTAGAGATTGTCGAATTGGGTCTGAAAATCAAAAAAGAGTTTAAAGCAAAGGCGCAACCACCTTATATGAAGGGGCAAACGCTCTCTATGATCTTTGAAAAAAGCTCGACCCGTACCCGTGTCAGTTTTGAATCGGGGATCTTCCAACTGGGAGGACATGGTCTTTTCTTATCCAATAAGGATATTCAGCTTGGCCGAGGGGAGCCGGTAAAAGATACGGCACGTGTTATCTCAAGTATGACGGACATGATTATGATCCGTACCTTTGAGCATGAGCGTTTGGAGGAGTTCGCTTCCTATTCCAGTGTGCCGGTTATCAATGGACTGACGGACTCGTATCACCCTATACAACTGCTGGCGGATTATATGACCATGATCGAGCATGGTATGGATAAAGATCCTATAGCAGCGTATGTCGGAGACGGGAATAATATGACCCACTCCTGGATGATGCTTGCTGCCAAGCTAGGCTTTGAACTTCGTATTGCGACACCTAAGGGGTATGAGGTCAATGAGCAGATCATGAACGAGGCCCTGGATTTTTGTAAGCAAAGCGGCGGCAAGATCATCGTGACCAATGATCCGAAAGAAGCGGTTAAGGGTGCTACGGTAGTGACCACCGACACCTGGGCATCCATGGGACAAGAAGATGAAAAAGAGGAGCGTCAAAAGGCCTTTGCCGGCTATATGGTAGATGATGCAATGATGAAGTTGGGCGCAGATAATGCTATCTTCCTGCACTGCCTTCCTGCCTACCGTGGCCAAGAAGTAAGTGAAGCGGTTTTAGAAGGTCCTCAAAGTCTTATCTTTGAAGAAGCAGAAAACCGCCTTCATGCGCAAAAAGGCCTGATGGTCTGGTTAGATCTTCACCGCTAGGGGAAGATAAAATCTTTCCCGGAGGGTCTGTAATCTTCACCGCTAGGGGAAGATAAAATCTTTCCCGGAGGGTCTGTAATCTTCACCGCTAGGGGAAGATAAAA
>JBFEYO010000190.1:0-2791 GCA_041562075.1 Sulfurimonadaceae bacterium
AATGACGATGTCGAAGTCCAAGGGAATATCGATATCGGAGAGTTGAATCAATCAGACTATCCGGATATGTATTTCCTGACTCTGGGACTGTTGGATGTGGATAACAAAGAGAGTACGGATCCGCTTTATTCGGCCGGTTTTATGCTTCGTCAGGAGCTCAATGGCATGAAGGACTTGAGATTTGGGATCGGTATCAAGGGAACCTATACCAAGGTGGCCAATGCCAAGCATGCGGCAGCACCGATCAATGCGGAACTGGCCTACACTTTTCCATTTGATATCCCTACCCCAATCGTCCTGACTGCCAGCGTCGCTTATGCACCTTCTGCACTCTCCTTCAAGGATGCGGACAAATATTTCGAAGGGCGTGCAGAGCTTGGGATCCGTCTGATCGAGCAGGGAACGCTTTTTATCGGATACCGTCAGATCGACACGGATTTTGAAGGCGGTGATTATGAATATAATGACACCGGCTATATCGGATTTCGCGTTCGATTTTAATCTTTCTTGAGGCACTGTCCAAGGCAGTGTCCCCCTATAGTAATTTTTTAGTTAAAACATGTAAAAATGTGGCCCTATAAAGGAGTCACGTGTTTAAGTATTCTCAATTTTCACTGTTTTTCAAGTTCAATTTCTTTTTAACAACGATCCTGTTTTTACTTTTTCTCGGGTTTAACGCAGCTTATACGCTTCCTTCATTTACCTTGAGTGCTATGGGGGCTGTTTCGACGGCGGCAACACTGGTACTGATTTTGTATATCGTCTTTTTTGTACTTCGTTATCTTGACCGTACAGGTCTAGTGATCCTTTCGCTGGTCTTTGTTGTTGTAGATTTAGCCTTGATCATCGACTTTTTTATTCATCGTCTCTATAACTTTCATATCAATGCAATGGTCATCAATATCATGACCTCACCTGCTGCTGCGGACAGTATCCAATTGGGATTGGCTCCATATGTCACCGCTGTTGGCGTGATCCTTTTCTTGATCGCATTTCAGTGGGGAAGCATGGCTTTGATCAAGCGTCTGCAAGCATATAGGGTGGATGAAATTAATAAGAAAATGAATAAATTGCTTATCATCCCCCTGTTTATGATTATATTGATAGAAAAGGTCTCTTTTGGGATGGCTACGGCTTTTTCCAATAATGAAATCGTCTCGAAGTTCGCCGTGATACCGCTGTATCAACCCCTTACCTTTAACCGTGCGGCGCATAAATATTTCGGGATCGAGCCCAAGGCAGAGGTCAATACAATTGCAAGCGGAAAGCAGGAGATCAATTATCCCCTGGAACCCTTAAGTTTTAAGCCAGACGCCAAGAAGACGAATATCTTTATCTTTGCTTCCGATGCGGTACGTAACAGCGCGATTAATGATGAAATAGCCCCTAATGTCTCCGCTTTTGCAAGGGAAAGCTACCGATATCAAAACCATATCAGCGGTGGAAATGCGACACGTTTTGGCGTCTTTTCACTGATGTACGGGATCAACTCTACGTACTGGTTTAAATTCCTGTCTGCATCCAAGGGAAGTATACTGTTTGATGCTTTGGAGTCTCTAGGGTATCAGATCAATATCAGTTCAAGCACCAGTACTCAATGGCCGGAGTTCAGACAGACCTGTTATGTGGATGTGGCCTCATGTATCCATGATGAATTTGAGGGAACTCCTGCGCAAAAAGATGCTTTGAACAGCGCATTTTTTGAAACCTGGCTCTCTAAGCAGGACAAGGAAAAACCGATCTTCTCATTTGTCTTTTGGGACGCTCCCCATGGACGCTCCTACCCGGATGAATATAAGAAGTTTCTTCCCGATGGGGATGGAAAGACCAATTATCTAAATGTCGATCAGCAGACGGCAAAGAAGGAGCTGTATAACCAATACAAAAATGCGGTCTACTATAACGATGCGCTCTTTGGTCAGATGATACAAACACTAAAAGATAATGATCTGTATGATGATTCGATCATTATCTTTACCTCTGACCATGGACAGGAGTTCTATGAGTATGGAAACTTTGGGCACAATTCGGCCTTTTCCCGACCACAGGTCAATTCCCCGTTCATTATTAAGCTACCGGGGGAAGGGGCAAAAGAGATCAATACATTGACGAGCCATGTGGATATCGTGCCGACATTGATGCGTTATATCGGCGTAGAGACTCCGGTTGAGACTTACTCGAACGGGAAGGACCTGTTTGCACAGGATTTTCACCGCGATTATACCTTTGTCGCTAACTGGAACTATAATGCGATCTATACCGATGAGGTCACGATGATCTTCTCAAATCTTCCTAACAAGATCTTCAATAATGAAGTCAGAAATACCCAGAATTATGCCAAGCTGGAGGGGAAGGATCAAGAGATGAACAGCGCTATGATCCTGAGTGTACTAAATGAGAACAAGAAGTTTCTAAAATGATCTTATAGAAGTTCTTTCACAGCCGAAATGACGTCTTCAGCTTCTATCTTGGTCATGCATTCGTGATGTTTTAAAGGACAGCTGCGCTTCATGCATGGAGCGCAGGGTACGTCATCCCGTCGTACGATACGGCTCTTTTCATTCTTCCATTGACAGGTTTCCATATGGCGTGTCGGGCCAAAGATCGCGACGGTAGGTACCTCATAGGCAGCGGCGACATGCATGGGCCCGCTGTCATTGGTCACAAAGAGGTTTAGGCCGCCGATATGTGAGCAGAGCTCCTCCACACTGGTCTTTCCGGCAAGGTTTTGATAATTGTTCACCCCCATCTCCTGAAGACGCTTTTCAATGTCATTTCCCATCTCGACTTC
>JBFEYO010000191.1:0-2709 GCA_041562075.1 Sulfurimonadaceae bacterium
CACAGGGCATCAGATCCTACCGAGTCTTTTACTTCGGGAATACCAAAGAGAATAATGGAATAGAGCCCCAGGGACTTTAAGGTCTCACACTCTTTGATCGCCTCATCAATACTCATTTGGTAAACCCCAGGCATAGAGGCTACTTCTGTTTTGATCCCGCTCCCCGGACGTACAAACAGTGGATAGATAAAATCATCTGTTGATAACGAAGTCTCTCTGACCAGGTTTTGCAGTTTGGAATTGATACGTAAGCGACGGAAACGGTGAAACATGATACCCCTTAATACTATCTCATAAGTATGAGATTAAAAAATGATATAAATATCATAAAATACATCAATGAGCGAGTTCTCATTGTATGCCCTATAAAAATGATATAATTCTTTTCAAATTTAATTGAATAGATATTCTATCCAATCAATAGACAAAAAGCAGTAAAAGTATGAAGCTAGAGATATCCGAAGTTGCCAATCTACCCACTAAACACGGGACATTCAAGATTCAGACCTTCAAAGAACACCATAAAGAGCATTTAGCCATCTTCACTGACGAGCTAAGCGATACACCTATTGTACGTGTTCACTCTGAGTGTCTGACGGGGGATGCCCTGGGTTCACTTAAATGTGACTGTGGAGATCAACTCGATTATGCCCTCAATCGTATCGCGAAAGAAGGGGGAATGGTACTTTACCTTCGCCAGGAAGGACGTAATATCGGTCTGCTTAACAAGGTCAATGCCTATGCCCTTCAAGACAAGGGGTTTGATACCGTAGCGGCCAACCATCAACTTGGCTTTCCTGCCGATGCCCGCTCTTATGAGATCGTACATGACATCCTCAAGTTTTATCATATCGACAAGATCAAACTGCTTACCAATAACCCTGAAAAGATCAAATCCCTTCAAGCTATCGAAATCGTTGAACGCTTACCGATCATTGTTGAGACAAACGAATATAACGAAGAGTACCTAGAGGTCAAAAAAGATCAAATGGGACATCTGCTTTAGAACTTTCAACACAATAGTTCCATTGATCTTTTTAATGGGAGAATAGGAGAACGCAAGAGCGTGGTCCTGCCTTTTGGCAGAAGCCCACATCTCTTCTTAGAAGTTGTATGTCAAGTAAACTTGAGCTGTCGTATAGGTCTCATCTGTAGTTGCAACATCTTCATAATCGATGTCATCCCAGAGAAGCGCGACCGAAGCATCAAGTGGACCAAAAGATTTAGTCACGGTAAATGCAACTTCATTCACATCCATAGCATTGTTAGCACCGGCCGGATCAACATCTGACATATAGTATCCTAGGAATAGATCATATCCGTCACCGACTGTTGCTTCAGCAGATACTGCGATAGAATCAGCACCTGTGGCACTGACCGTACCATACCACCACCACATCTCAGTATACAGTTGGGTTTGACCACCGTTACCCGTACCTGTCGCAAGGTTAGCTAATCCCAGGTTACCTTCATCATCTACTGAAGAGTATGCGACTTTCACAGTAGCCACATCTTTCATCGCATATCCAAGCATCGCTGCATATGCCGTATCATCAGCAACACCCGTTGCATCGGATGAGATCTCTGTATATTGTAGACCTGCCATAAAACCTTCTACTTCCAGGTCAGCCTGTAACCAGTAAGCTTTTGCAGTCCCTTGAACATCATAATACCAAGCTGCCGCAGTCAATGGCTCAAACGAGTTATTGATCGCACCAAAGGCATAAGCACCGTCATAAAAGGAGTTGAATTTACCGCCAACGGAAGTAACATATCCGATATTTGCTGCCGCTGTTTCATTGGCCACACCGTTTGATTTACCCACATACGCCGCTACAAGCGTCGTACCAGGGATATCCTGATTTGTCACGACTGCTGCTTCAAAGGTATTGTTTGTGATTGACCACTCTTCTGTAAACACAAGCGGTGTATCCAGAGACTGGCGACCCGCTTTTAACGTTGTCTTACCCGCAGTTCCCGCGATCCATGCTTCAGAGAAGTATGAAGCATCATCTACCTGTGTACCCGTCGTATCATGTGCTCCGGACCACACACCTGAAACAAGATTGTTTTCTAGACCAAGTGTGCTCACCGCAGTAAACGTAGCTCCCGCAGACACACCTTCTGAAAGATCAGCAGTAATACCAAGATCAAGGGCAACATCTGCACCACTGGCATCTTTATCAAACATATCCGGTGCACCTGCCGCATCAGAATCTACTGTTTCATAAAAAAGTTTTGCATCTCCATTTACTTTCACATTATCAATAGCATACACATTCACACCAAGTAGTAGTGCTGCCGCTAAACTCATTTTTGCTAATTTCATTCAAATCTCCTGAATATTTAATTTCAGCACAATTCTAACATCGGGTAAAGAGCTAATGGGCCAGTTTGTGATTAATTTTTAATCATTTGTGAATATTATTAATAATCAACAATATAACTGAATATTAATCTGGAGAGATGAATCGATAAATGATCTTAGCTATGTATTAAAAAGAAAGGAAAGGAAGATAAGCACTTCCCAAAAGGGAAATGCTTATTTAGATAGAAGACTAATCAGATAGTGTCTGATTAGAAGTTATATGTCAAGTATACTTGAACAGTCGTATCAGTATGATCTTCTGTCGCAGCATTTTCAAAATCGAAATCATCATAGATAACTGCAACCGTAGTATCCAATGGACCATAAGACTTAGATGCAGC
>JBFEYO010000192.1:0-2673 GCA_041562075.1 Sulfurimonadaceae bacterium
AATGGGAGCAGGCTTGTCATATTTGACCTGGATCACCGTACCGCCGGCAAAATCGATCCCGTAGTTTAGACCCTTTGTAGCCAAGACGGCATAAGAAGCAAGCACAAGCGTTAAAGAGATGATCAGCGTGATCATCTTCTTGGACATAAAATCAAAGGTTTTTGTATATTTAAAAAATTCCATCTTAAGCCTTCACTCCGAACCAGAGCTTCACATTCTTGCTCTTTTCTATACGATCAAGAATCATGGAGTAGATCCCATGCGTTCCCAGAATCGCAGTCAGCATCGATGCTAAAATACCGATACTCATGGTAATCGCAAACCCTTTGATCGCTCCCGTACCGTATACATACAACACCACGGCCGCAATAAGGGTCGTGATATTCGCGTCCAAAATGGCAGAGGTCGCATTCTCATACCCCTGTTCAATTGCTTTGCGTAATGAACTTCCCTCATACAAGAGCTCACGGATACGCTCGGAGATAATGACGTTCGCATCCACCGCCATACCGACCGTCAGGACGATACCCGCCATACCCGGCAGGGTCAAGGTCGCACCAAAGAGTGCCATGACAGCCAGCAGGATAAAAAGATTGGCGATCAATGCAAGGTTCGCAATGATACCTGCCATCTTATAATAGACCAGCATAAAGATCACGACCAGGACAAAACCACCGACAAGGGCGATAGAAGCCGCCTTGATACTGTCCGCTCCCAGACTCGGCCCGACGGAACGTTTCTCCATCAGATAGATCGGCGCAAGAAGTGCTCCTGAACGAAGAGCGATCGCCAGGTCATTGGCGCTTTGAGGTGTATAGTTCCCCGAGATCTGACCGTGTCCGCCGCCGATACGTTCATTGATCACCGGTGCTGAAAAGACCTTTCCATCCAAAACGACTGCAAGATGATTTCCGACATTCTTTTCCGTAAAGTCTCCAAAGATCGCCGCTCCTTCCGAATTCAGAGCAAAGGTAATAATAGGCTGATTGGTCTGCTGATCAAACTGCACCTGGGCATTGGTTAACATCGAACCATCCAGAATCTGGATCTCTTTCAACAGATATTTTACCCCTGGACGCTCTGCATCAGGTAGGATAATATCCCCATAGCGCGCCGCCTCGGCATCACTCATCTGATACACACGGGAGTTTCTGTCCTCATCCACTGCCATCAATTGCAGATAAGCTGCTCTTGAGATCAGTTCACGTGCACGCTGTTCTTCTTCCTGGGTCTTAATCCCCGGAAGTTCCACAAGGATCTTCTCATCTCCCTGTTTCGCCACCGTAGGCTCCGCCAGGCCGAATTGGTCCAAACGGTTACGAATGGTCTCGATCGCCTGCTCTACCGACTGTTTCTTGGTCTTTTCAATCTCAAGTTCCGTAAAACTCAGATCAAATCCAAGCTCGGATCTCTCAATAAGCAGCCCCTCCGTCTTGGAGAGCATCTCTTCAAGAACAGGGACATCATCCTCATCCAGAATAGAGAAAGAGACACCGTCTTCACGCATCTCAAGCGTATCCAGCAAGATATCGTTCTTCTGAGTGAAATACTTTACACTGGCAGCGATCGATTTATAACGTGCCTTCACCGCTTCTTCGGTTTTCACACCCAGAAGCATATGCAGGCCGCCCTGCAGATCAAGTCCCAGATTGACCTTTGAGCCGCTATCGCTTTGTGTTAAGGAAGGAACCGAAAAAATGATCCCAAAAGCAAAAGCCGCTAAAAAGATGACAACGCGATAATTAAGCTTCATCCTCTATCTTTCGTGCCACAGCATTTTTCACTAAACGAGCTTGAGAACCTTTGTCCAACTGAATCGTGAAGAACTCTTCTTCGACCTTAATGATCTCTACCATAAGACCACCGTTAGTGACGATTTTATCCCCTTTTGTCAGTGCCTCAAGCATTTTGTCATGCTCTTGTTTCTCTTTTTGTTGTGGACGAATAATAATAAAATACATGATCGCAAATAGACCGATCATCATGATAATTGATTCCATGGATATCCTTGCTTGAAAATAAATTGCGCGCATTATATCTTATACGCCCCTGCAAAAAGCTTATACGCAACGTGTTATACTTCAAACAAAAAAAGATGCAAACGATCTACGACTTTTCACTTACAACGATCGAGGGGAGAGAGGTTCCCATGTCCAATTGCAAGGGCAAAAGTCTTCGCATCGTCAATGTTGCCAGCAACTGCGGTTTTACACGACAATATAAAGCACTCGAAGCGCTGTACCAGAAGTACAAACATCAAGACTTTATCATTCTTGCCTTTCCCAGCAATCAGTTTTTACAAGAACATAGCTCCAAGGAGAAGATCCAAGCCTTTTGTGAACTGAATTATCATATCAGCTTCCCCCTTTTTGCACCGATCAGGGTTAATGGATAAGATGCTCACCCCCTCTTTGATTATCTCAAAGACACATCCCCGGGCATCCTGGGCACTAAAGCCATCAAATGGAACTTCACAAAGTTCCTGATTTCTCCCAATGGAAAAGTCATCCAACGCTTTGCGCCCTATGATCCTATCACTTCAGTAAAAAAGAGCCTTCAAAAAGTAATCTCCCGGTAATCTTTTAGCTATAAGATAACCTTATCATTTTAGGGGAAAAGAATGAAATATATCATCACACTTATATTAGGATCAGCACTATTGCTGGGTCATTC
>JBFEYO010000193.1:0-2660 GCA_041562075.1 Sulfurimonadaceae bacterium
CCATGAGTTCCATGATGACCTTTTTGCTTCTGTCAATGCCGGTGACTTTGATAATGTACAAATTCTTTCGCATAAACTTAAAGGGGTTGCTGCCAACCTGCGCGTTGAAGATGCCTTTGATGTATTGAGTGTCGTTAACACATCTAAAGAGAGTGAAGAGATCCTTCCTAATCTTAATGAGTTTTACAAGATCATTGCACGACTTGAAGGAAAAGAAGTACCAGAAGCTGAGGCTGCTCCGGCTGCTCCAGCTGCAGCGGCTGTTGAAGAAGAGACAATGCCGGAAGAGATTGATATTAAACAGCCCGATGAAGGTCCAATGCTTCTGGATGAGGACGTCACCCCACTTCACGGTGACGATGATGATCTTTATGCCGATCTTCTTTCTACCCCAGAGCCAAGTCCCGAAATGGATTATCAGGAGGAACCAGCTCCGGCTCCTGTAATGGACGATGATATTTATGAGGATCTTTTGGCTACACCGGAACCTTCCATACCGGATATGCCGGAACCCGCACTGGATCCAACACCGTCTTTGGACGATGATATCTATGATGATCTATTAGGAATTCCTGAAAACAGCGCTCCTGAGCCAACGCCGGAACCGGAACCGGCTACACCGGCTATTGATGTTCCAGCACTCAACTTTGATGCACAGCGCAGTGCCAATGAGCTTGGTATCCCTGTCGATATTGTCAATGATTTCGTTCAGGACTTTAAAGAACAGGTCCGGATACATCAAAACGATTTTGACACGGCTATCGCCAACGGCAATATACAAGAAGTAAATAAAACGGCTACTCTTCTTAAGGGAATGAGTGATAATCTACGTCTCAATGAGATTTCTGAAGTACTTAAGGGACTTCAGGTCGAAACTGACGTCAACAATACAGCACAAGCACTTGCATCCTTGCAGGCTTATGCAGATCAATTATAAGGTGGGTAAACAATGCAAATAGGTCTTAAAGCCAGACTTAGGCTGATCAGTCTTTTCCCGATTTTTATGCTTATCGGGATTGCAAGTTATTATGTATATGATTCATATGTGGGATATGACTCAGCGATCAAACTACAGACAAAGCTTGAAGAGAACAAGAAACTTAACGAACTAATCGGGGATCTCTCACGTGAACGCGGTATGACCGTAATGTACATGGGGAATAGTTCAGAAGCGACAGCAGAGTCATTAAAATCACAACGTGCAATCGTTGATAAAAAAGTATCTGCTTATATCACGCACTTAAAAACAACGGAACAACTGCATGATCACTCCGGTACAGGCATCTGTTTCGCCTGTAGAAGTGCAAAAAGCATCGAAGCCAACTATTCGACAATTAGAGACGTTCGCCCCCTTGTAGACAACCAGAATGTTGAATTTCAAGAGATCTTTTACGACATCTACGGAAATGCTCAGAAACTGATCATTAGAGAACTGGAAGAGGTTCGTAATTATCAGCTGGATGAGAAGATTACTTCGATTGCGACCTCTTATCTAATCCTGGCAAAAGCCAAAGAGTTTACCGGTTCTGAACGTGACTTTATTACCTATGCACTGGCCCGTTCAACAAAGTTTGACTCTGAAGAACTAAATGTATGGCTGACACTCATTGGTAAGGCCGATGCGATCAACTACAACTCGCTTACAAGTACGGTTTTAAAACAGAAGCTTGACACCCTCTTCCAGGATGAAGACAACGCCGAACTCTTTGAAGATATCACTCTTGAACGTGCGGAGATTATGCAGGCAGTTAATGACGGTCTGTATGCGACTGAGGCCGGGATCTGGTTTACCATGCTTTCTGAAAAGATCAACCTGATCGATGAAGCGGAACAGATTCTACTCAACGCGATGGATGAAGAGTCGGAACTCTTTAAACAAGAACAGTTAAAGATCCTGGTCATTTCAATCGGTATCTGGGCGCTGGCAATTCTAGGAGCCATTTTCGGTATTCTTCTTTCAACGGATATTGCGAGAAATATCAAAAACCTTGAGACTGTACTTCAGCGTGTTGCGACGGATACCCATGAAGGTGACGCGATGTCCTCTTCCGAGATCGCTTCACATATCAATCTTGATACCGCTAAGGGTACGGCACAGGCCTACCAACTTCTTGAAACCATCATTGATCAGACCCGTAAAGATAAAGATTTTGCGATGGAAGCATCCGAAGCCAAATCGATGTTTCTTGCGAACATGTCACACGAGATCCGTACACCGCTTAATGGTATTGTCGGTTTTACGGAACTGCTTAAAGATACGGCGTTGCATGATGAGCAACGTGAGTTTGTTGATATTATCGAGAAGTCTTCAGAAAACCTGCTTGAGATTATCAATAATATTCTTGACCTTTCTAAAATCGAATCTAATAAACTTGAGATCGAAGAGATCGTCTTTAATGCTCAAGAAGAGTTTGAATCAGCGGTTGAAGTCTACGCGGTACGTGCTTCTGAGAAACATATCGACCTTGGTTGTTTCATTGATCCACATCTTGAAAACCCACTTAAAGGGGATCCGACCAAGATCAAAGAAGTTGTTATCAACCTTCTTTCCAATGCCGTCAAGTTTACCAATTCTGGTGGACAGATCACTGTCGACATCCGTCGTTTGGAATGTGATGAGCCGGGTCGTGCACGTATCCGCTTCAGTGTTAAAGATAGCG
>JBFEYO010000194.1:0-2522 GCA_041562075.1 Sulfurimonadaceae bacterium
AGCAGGGTAAAGCCCTGTTCCTGTATAGCGTCACTGAAACGCTGACGTTGTGAAGAGGTCATAAACATCACATGATACTCTATGCAATGCTCAGCTTCCAGGTCATCACCTGCTTCTAACAGATCGGCAATGATCTCTTCACTCTGAATGGCATGATATTCCTGTTCATTAGGAAGCAACATCTGATAATAGGTCTCATATTTTTTATCTTTTCGATGACCGCTTTCAAACTGGTACTTGGGCTTAAGGATATCATTAAGCACGCTCTCAAAACCCTTGGCCTGCTCACCATAAAAATAGATCTCCAGCCACCCTTCAAACAACCGCCAGCCAATATAATCAAGATGAAGTCTGCTCATACCATCAAGAAGTTCCTGCTCCAGAATCAGCAGTTCCTCATCATCCCCCTCAAACTTGATAAAGACATACAGCAGCGTTGTCTTCTCCTCATAAATATTCGCCTCGGGATCAAAATCGTGCACACAGACCTGGGCACCCTCTTCATTCGTATAATACAGTGACATTCATTTCCTTCTATAATTGGTGAAATTATACTATGATTTCATATGACAATCGAACTACTTCTTTTTATCCTCTTTATCCTGAGTGAACTTTTTGAGATCTATTGGCAAAAATCACCGACCCTTCTACAGATGCTGCGCAAGATCTATAACTATTATCAAAAGAGTCCCTATCTACTCTATCTGATGCACCCTTCTTATATTCTAAGCCTCTATCTGTTCTATGCTACCCACTATAACCTCTGGATACTGCTTGTATTGGGAATCAAAAGTATCGATATCATCTTCAAGGTCCTGCTTATCCATAAACACTTTGTATTACAAGAGCTGAGCAAAGAGATGCAAATAATGCTTTCTCAACCCTTGCATCCCATCATGCTCACCATGGGGCTGATGCTATACCCCTATTTTATCTACCTCTCGCTTTTCTAAACAGGAGTAAATATGTCCTGTTTTTACACACTTTAACATTTCATCACTCTATTTTTAATTTTATTTTGATAATTATTACCATTACCCTTGACATTGATAACGAATATCAGTACTATTCATCTCATAAAATTTAATTCTGATAATAATTATCAGTAGTAATTGGGAGATTACACCATGAAAAAAACATTTTTATCCTTAGCCGTTGCTTCAGCTGTAAGCACATCACTTTTCGCCGATGCAGAGCTTGAAGCTTTAAAACAACGTATTGCTGACCTGGAAGCAAAACAAAGCATCCTCATCGATGAGACTTCAGATCTAAAAACAGGATTCAGCTATGCGGAAGTAGATACGGATTTCTCACACAACGGTATGGGTGTCGCAGCGTCAAAAGTCTATAAATCAAAATCGCCGCTTTCCATCGGTGGATACGCCGAGATGTATTATTCAAGCGTTGAGAACAAAGACAACTTTGCAGATGTCTACCGTTTTGTACCATACATCGGTTACAAGTTCAATGACAATATCATCTTCAATACGGAGATCGAATTTGAACATGGTGGAGCAGACGGTAACGGCGGTGTTGCCAAAATCGAGTTCATGTATCTTGACTTTCTTATCTCTGATGCTTTCAACCTGCAAGTGGGTAATATTTTAACACCGATGGGTCTGGTCAATCTTCGTCATGAACCGACACTTTTCAATACTGTCCAACGCCCCAACGTTGAGAAATACCTTGTACCATCAACGTGGAATACCAACGGGATAATGTCCTATGGTAATATCGCAGACACGGGTCTTAGCTACAACGCCGGTATCGTCCAGGCCCTTGACTTTGATAATACCGATGCAGGAGCACAAAAACAGATCCGCAGCGGTCGTGCCGGTTCTTCTGAAAAATCAACGTACAATAACGCTGCTTTTGTCGGTCGTCTGGACTACAACGGCGTAGCAGGACTGCTTCTCGGGGCTTCCTTATACCATGGTAGTGCTACCCAGGGAAGCGTACAAGATACCCGCGCAACAATCTACGATATCCATGCGGCCTACGAGAACTCCGGCTTCAAAGCCAGAGCGATGTACACGGCAACAACGATCGACGGGGCAGATGACATTGCAGCTGTGGCAGTCGATAAAAACGGTCTGCCGGTAAACGCGTCCATGAAAGATGCCAATGGATACTATGTAAATGTAGAATATGATGTATTGGCAAATATGAACTCCGAGTACAAACTGCCGATCTTCGTACAATACGACTACATCAACCCGGTTGACACGGTAGTAGATGGTACCAATACCACAGTTGCCTCAACAGACCTTGATGCTGAAAGTACGACGACGACAGTCGGTCTTAACTTCTTCCCGCATGAACAAGTAGTCCTAAAAGTGGATTATGCCATGGTAGATTATGAAGACTCCAGCGTTGAAGACAGAGATACATTAAGCTTCAGTTTTGGTCTGCTCTTCTAATAAAGCAAACCTGAGACACGGATAAGAAGGCCGCAGTGTCTTCTTATGCTATAATTCGCAAAAAAGTCGGTCCTTTATGAAATACCTATTGCTCTTCGTACT
>JBFEYO010000195.1:0-2272 GCA_041562075.1 Sulfurimonadaceae bacterium
ACCACGGGACGCTGAAGGTTAAAACGGGAGGTGATAAAGGCCGCTTCATGTTCGCTCACGGCAGCGATCTCTTCACGGATGATATAGCGTCCGTCCGCATCCTTATAATTGAGCAGATTGGTATTGAGCTCCTGTTGACGGGACAGCAGGTTGTTTCCAAACTTGTCACTCACCCAGATATACTCCTTCTTGTCACTCCACTCCATACGCGAGAGTGCCCCCAGAATCAGCTCCTGAACCGCTTTTTCATTATACCCTCTGGAGTAACGCCGTCGCAGGAACTCCGCCGTATCATAGGCGATATTGACTCTTGACTCAAGCTCCTGACGCATGGGCTTTTCCATATTCTCATACTTCTTACTCAATAATAAGTAAAGTGATTCCAAACGATTTCGAAGCTGGGCCTTTTCTCCCTGGATATATTCATGCTTCAGACGCTCGCCCTCATACTTGAAATGCTGGTGACGGTAAGAGATGTAAAAATAGGTAATCAGCACTGTCAGGATCATAATGGCCAAGACCGGGACAATAATGATCAGACGGGGGATGTTTTTTTCCCGTAGAAAGGTACTCCTCATCTATTTCCGCCCACTAAAATACTTCAAAAGCGATTTGACTTTATCTACATTATTCACCATCTACGCCCGCCTTGCTATCTTCTCTTACGACAAAGGAGCAAGCCCCTTTGTCTACGCTGACGCTATGTCTTGCTCGGCGCAAAGCCCATCGAAGGCGCTCAACTGTATCTTCTCTATTCACCATCTACTCCCGCCTTCTCAAGAAGCATCTTCTCGATGTTTTTCTTGGTTTTGATACCCAGTTTTTTCATATCATCCGCCCGCTTAACCAAATTCCCCGTTCCGCTGCTAAGTTTTTTCATGGCATCGTCATAACTACTCTGGGTCTTAGCGATATGGGCACCGATCTTTTCCATGTCACCCACAAAGCCGACAAACTTGTCATAGAGGTCTCCGGCCCTTTTGGCGATCTCCTGGGCATTTTGTTCCTGACGCTCATTTCGCCAGATATACTCAATGGTGCGAAGGGTCACCAGCAGTGTAGAAGGTCCTACTACCATAATGTTTTGTTTGATTGTCTCCTGAAAGAAATCACTATCCTCTTCCAACGCCAGCATATAGGCTCCCTCTATCGGCATAAACAACAGAACAAAATCCAAGGAACGAAGACCTTCAAGCTCCTCATATTTCTTCTCACTTAGACCCTTGATATGCGATCGTATGGAGAGTACATGCTCTTTTCTAGCCTGCTCCTGCTGCACCTCATCTTCGGCATTGATATAACGCTCATACGCCACCAAAGAGACCTTGGAATCAATGACAATGTCCTTCTCATCAGGCAGATGAATCAACACATCCGGTCGATAGGTCTTGCCATTTTCACCCTTATAACTCCCCTGAGTTTCATACTCTATCCCTTCTCGCAAGCCCGAGTTTTCCAGTATCTTCTCCAAGATCAATTCACCCCAGTTCCCCTGGGTCTTATTCTCACCTTTTAGCGCCTTAGTCAGGTTATTAGCATCATCACTAAGCTTTTCATTAAGTGAGCGCAACTGATCGATCTGGTTTTTAAGCAGATGCCGCTCCTTGCTCTCGGTGATATAGTTCTCCTCTATCTTCTTTCCAAAGGAGTTTACCTGTTCTTTAAAGGGCTTCAAGATGGTGTCAAGCTGTAGACGGTTCTGCTCCGCATGCACCTTGGACTTCTGCTCAAAGATCTCATTGGCCAGTTTTGAAAACTGCATACGCATCTGCTCTTCTGCCTCTTTCAGAAGTTCCAGTTTCTCACCATGCTGTATCCGCTCTTCCTCCAGACGTACTTTCAATTCGGAAGCCTCCGCCACTGAAGCAGTATATTTCTCCTCCAGGTCATGACGCCGGCCAAGCTCTTGTTTGAGCATGTCTTTTTCGACTTCCATACCCGAGAGCAGGGTCTGTATCCCCAGGTTCTCTTCTCGTAAACTCTCTATCTTTTCCTGCGCCTGCTCCAAGCTCTCCTGTAAACCCTGCTGGTACTCCCTCAGACTTCCGATAAGCTCCTCTTTGTATCTGATCTTTGAAGCGACGATAAAGTAGCTCATCACTGTTCCAAACAACACTCCCCCGATGGAAGTAAAAATGATAGTAATATCCATAAAATTTCCTGTTTTATTTAACTGAGCCATTATACTAAAATCCCCATTATTAATCGAATGTAAGGCAGTTTACTAATAGTTACACTTATGGTAGTTATTAGTATAGTTAAAGTATAATTC
>JBFEYO010000196.1:0-2263 GCA_041562075.1 Sulfurimonadaceae bacterium
ACCTGCTTTTCGGGCATATAACAGACTAACTAACACGGCAAACACCAGTGCCCATGCTGTACGCATTACCACCACCATCGTAAAGTCCGCCCCAAAGATGACAAAGAGCAGAGTGTCCTCGATGATAGCATGACAGACACTCAAAAAGACTGCGATAAAAAGGATCTCTTTTCGGCTAAGGGCCTGAGTCTCTTTGATAAGGATACCCGCTCCGTAAGTGATGCCTAAAATCACACCGGCCATCATGGCAAACCCCCTGCTCACATGATGAGACTGCTCAATGAAAAAGGGACGGCTTTTAATATAGTCCATGACAAGGATCAAGCCGGTGATGATGAAAATGATCTTTAGACTGAGCACCATGGCCTCAAGGCTTGAACCCATCAGCAGTTCCCATATATCTGCATAGATGACATGCTCTGAAGGTGCGGCCAAGGCACTGCCGCTAAACCATGACGAAGGTAACAGGGTCGTCGTGTAGGCAATGATCACTCCCGCACCGATGCGAAAGGTATAAGAGTAGCCTTGGGCTATCCCAAGCTTTTTCATAATGGCACTTTCGACTACCAAGGAGTGAGCTACTCCCAGATAGACCGCCAGTACACTCCACTGCTGAGCGTTCATCTCCAAGGGAGCCGCAAAGGCTACCGCTGCATAAAGATTGAGAAACATCCCGCTGATGATGGCCAGAGCACTCTCTGCCGGAAGCCCGAGTACAGCGGTAAAAGGCTCGATGATAAAAGCCACATGGGATAAGAGTTTATAGTAATACAGGACATCCGCCAGTATGTAAATGGGGATGACCAGCTTCAGAATGATCCAGGAAGAGGAGAGCGCACGCCTGAAGCTATCTTTTACGGGGTTTGACATCAATCTATTGGATCTGTTTTAAGGGTTTGGAGGTGTCGTAAACCATTTCGTAATACTCGTTATTATTATAAGAAAACTCTTGGATTACCTCCAGGCCTAGCTTGCGACTATGGGCCGCAAAGGAGCGGGGATTGATCTTGTTGACAAAGGTGACTAACACAGGATAACGCTTAGCCATCTCCGCTCTGGCAAAGTCAAAGATTGCTTCAAGTACCCCGCTGCCGCGCACTGACTTGTCAATGCAGATCGGCCCGTACTGATAGGAATTGGTCGTGTCGAGCTGATGACCCAGATAGTTCAATTCTCCTAAACCTTCGATCATATAAGCAAACATCGGCCACTGTGACCAGAACTCCCAGGAAGCGGCCATCACATAGGCAATCACCTCATCACCCTCTTTGGCGATGAATAACCCCTGCTCCTTCTCGATCAGGTCTGTGAGCTGTTCGGGGGTGAAGTTGGTCGTGACAAAACCGTCCTTCTTGTCCTCTTCAACAATTCCATCCACCTGATAGCGTCGATGCAGTTTTAACACGGCTTCGATCTCTTCTATCTGTGCGATCTTTAATTCCATCTCTACTCCTGAGCTTTTCACATAGGCTATCATGCCTACAGACATCTAAAAGATGGAATTATAGGCTCATTTTCCTTCTTTTTTACGTAAGGACTCTGCTATGTCACGGCTCTGCTGAAGTTTTGTCATCAGTTCATCAAAGTGCTCCAAAAACCTATCATCCAAAGCAAGTGTGCCGTCCTCTTTGACCATCGTATTCTGTAAATTATTAAGCGCCTGCTCCAGCTGCATAATCGTTAATGCCGGATTCATCAATACCCCCTCATTTCGCCCTCAAGCTGATTGACCGAAAGCTTCAGAGCCTCGATCACCGACACCTTCTGCTCCTGAAGCCTTGCCTCTGCCAGTACTCTCAAACGCTCCATGTATAAATCCAGAAGTTCTTTTTCATTCATGTCATCACCTTGGTTATATCTGCAAAATCATATCACAAACCTAAAAACAATACGAATAATAATGAGGAGAAAAGCAAACGAAAAATAATAGAGGGAAAAAACCCCGGCCAAAGGGCTCAGGGGAGAAGAAAAAAGAGGTTTATTTAAGCCCTTTGTCCGCCCAGTATGAACGGATAAGGTCTTTCGTCTCTTTTGGAAGCGGGATATACCCCAGTTTTTTAGCTGCCGCATCTCCTTTTTGGAAGGCATACTCATAAAAGGCAATGACGTCCTTGTTCTTTTCCGCTTTTTCGATCGGAAGCAGGATAAAGGTCGCTGCTACGATCGGATAGGATGTATCACCAGGCTGTAGTGCCAATAGGGCGAAGAAGTTGTCTTCTTTTGTCCAAGAAGCATATTTTGCCGCCGCTTTGAAATGCTCCTC
>JBFEYO010000197.1:0-2261 GCA_041562075.1 Sulfurimonadaceae bacterium
TGGCGAAGGACTGGACCCGGCAGATATGGTCAAAAACGGTCAGCTCGAAGAGCTAACCCGTCTGTTGCGCCATCCCAAACCCTTCATCGAGTTTGTCCTGGAGCAAAGTGTACACCAGTTTGATCTCAACAATCCCAAGGCAAAGGAAGAGGCTCTGCACACGGGAATCGCCTACCTCAAGACCCTCTCACCACTTTTGCAAGAGGAGTATAAACCCTACCTTGCCGCCCTTCTCAATGTCAACAAGGGAGTCATCCGACTGCAAAAGGCACCCCAGAACCAGCAAATGCCACAATTCTCAGCCCCCCTTAGCAGGGAGGACATCTGGGAACTTAGCCTGATCAAGACCGTGCTCGAGACCCCGGCCATCGTGGAAAACATTCTCGATTTTATCGACCCTTCCCAACTGGATGCCCATGCTCAGGAGTTTTCTCTGGCGATCAACGGCCAACATGACCACCCTTTACTCGTTAAGACCATGCTGAATGAAAGTATCAAATCCTTCGCCGAAGAGGACCTCAAAAACGAACTCTTGACCTTTTTAAGCCATTACTACAACAAGGAACTTCGTAAGATCAACCAGCAACGGGATATGAGCTTTGAGAAGAAGGCTTTTTATATCCGCTCCTATCGTGAAAAGATCAATAAACTCAAGCGTGGGGAACTGGTTCCTTTCCAGGTTTAAAAATCGCAACGATTTTTTAACACAGGCTATTTTATAATTCCTCCTGTGAAGCGTTATTCCGCGGAATTTAAAGAATATAAAAATTTCCCCTAAAATTTTTTATATGCTATTTCTTTAACTTTGTTTTCCCCTCAAAAGTCCAAGGTTTAATGATTCACTTTCTCCAAACACACATCTCCTATAATATAAGATTAAGCTATCTCTTAAACACAAGCAAGTATACTGATTTGATATTAAAATCATGCTCCTACTTTAGAGCCTATGCCCTTAAGGATGCACCCAAGGAACAATGATGAGCGTACCTTTTTCCTTCTATAATTTCACGGGACTGGTCGATCTGCACCGCGGGATTGTCGAACGCCTGGATGATGCCCACCTCGAAGCCTTTAGTATTTTGTATTGTGATTTTGAAGGACTGGATAAGAGCAAAATCGATGAGAGTCTTAATCAGGTTGTGCGATCCTCAGACTCCTATGTCCATAATGATGACGCTTTTTTCTTTGTCCTCTACCAAACAGACAAATACGGCGCTACAGTCGTAGCCAATATGTTCGAAGAGTTTTTTGGAAAATATATACGACATGAGGTCGTTTCTTTTCCCAGAGACGGCGATACCGCCCAGGAGCTTTTCGACTCTCTACAAGCCATCGTCAAGAAAAAACTCAATATCGACCTGGAGTGCCTGGATCACGACAGCCGGCAACATCCTAATTTCGGAATTGATAAAAACTAGAGTTTTTATAGTAACTCAGCGCTTCTGAGATCTCCGACTCGCGAAGGGCTTTTTTACTTGACTTGCAAAAGATCTCTTCAGTCTTCACATCCTCTTGCATGCCTACCACTTTTTTCGGCTCATGTTTGGAGATCATATTCTGCTCGGGGGAAGGTGACTCGTTTCTGGCTACCTGTACCGGTTCCATTGGCTCCATCTGCTCCTCTGAGACCTCTTGTTCTTGCATCTTTTCCAAGGTACGTGCCTTAGCCATCACCATTACCTTTTGCATCTGCTGCTCCGGGATATTGACCTCTTTCTTTTCAGGCATTGTTACCACAAAGGCCTTGGACGTCACCTTCTGCTTCACATCCTCAAGACACTGCACCGCCGTATCATAATCGTCGAACTCCCCGACAAGCACACGATAGCGTCCTTCTCCCTGTCTGATTTGATAAGGCAACTGCATCTTTTCTATTTTTTGTAAAAACTCTGCCGTGATAGAGCTGTTATCCTCCGTGCTCAGTACCTGTATGCTCAATTTATCCTGGGCAACAAGGCTCAATGCCATTGCAAGCAGTATCATAAGTAGTCTCATCTATCTATTCCTGTCATTTGGCTAAGAGATATATCAATACTCACTATATCGGCGAAACGTTCTATTAATGTAATAAAAGTTTGACCAAAATTCTCTCTTTTGTAAGAGCACATTAAGGCACAAATAATTATACTTTCCATCTTCCAACTTGTGGGGCATTAGCTCAGCTGGGAGAGCGCTTCGCTGGCAGCGAAGAGGTCAGCGGTTCGATCCCGCTATGCTCCACCATCCACACATCAAAACTGTTTTCTTGAATTCTTTGTAAA
>JBFEYO010000198.1:0-2162 GCA_041562075.1 Sulfurimonadaceae bacterium
TCAAACCCTTTATACCATTGATAATGCTCAAAGACTTCTTGAACGGGTCAATGTACATGATCAGCATAATACCCTTGTCGCCACGGCTCCCTGGGGAGGATATGCCCTAAGCGGTACAGTGACGAGTAGTTTCGGCGAGGATACGCTTTGGGTGATCGACCCTTTTTCCTTTTTTGCGCAGGCGCTGAAGCTCGAGGCGATCCCGGTACCTGATCCGACGACGCAAAACGGAAGACGGCTCTTTTTTGCACACATCGATGGGGACGCGGCGATGAACCGCGCTGAATGGAATCCACGTCTGTTTAGTATAGAGGTGGCCTATGAGAAGATCCTAAGTAAATACAAGGTGCCTCAGGGGGTTTCTATTGTGGAAGCCGAGATTAGTTCAGAGGGCCTCTACCCCCAGGACTCGGCTAAGTTACAAGATGCAGCGCGCAAGATCTTTTCCCTGGATCATATAGAGGGGGCGACCCATACCTACACTCACCCCTTTAAATGGGTCAATATCAACGGGGGTCAGCTGGCTGCTACAGACCGACTGGATGTGAAGGGGTATGAATTTTCCATTGATCGCGAAATCAGCGGTTCTTTGGAATATATCAATACCCTCTTGATGCCCGATGGGAAGACTCCCGCACACACCATATATTGGACGGGAGACTGTATGCCGAAGGAAGATGTTTTGGCCTACACCTATAAGCAGGGTCTTTTGAACATCAATGGCGGGGATACGACCATCACCAATGATAAGCCCTGGCTTTCACGGGTCGCTCCCTTGGGTATCAAACGGGGGGAGTACAGACAGGTCTATACGGGAGCGGAAAACGAGAATGTCTATACCAATGATTGGCACGGACCTTTTTGGGGTTTTAAGAAGGTGATCCAGACCTTCGAGCTGACGGAGTCTCCACGAAGGATCAAACCGATCGATATCTATTACCACTTTTATGCGGCTTCCAAGACAGCCTCGTTGAAGGCTCTGGATGAGGTCTATCGTTGGGCGCTTTCTCAGGAGATACTGCCGATACATACCTCCGAGTATATACCCAAGGTACTGGAGTTTTATGATCTGAGTATGTCTAAAGCTCAGCAGGGATGGATCATATATGGGATGAAAGAGCTAAAGACCCTGCGCCTGGATACTGAGAAAGCGGCAGTGAATTATGAGCGTGAAGATTCGGTATTGGGTCATAAGCTTAGCGGGAGTAGGCATTATCTGCATTTAAATACACAGATCCAGCCTGTGGCATTTGTGATGAGTGAATATGTAGATAGCAATTATCTGGTAGATGCCAATGCCGAGGTCTTGGAGTATACAAGGGATAAGGAGGAACGCTCTTTTCATCTTGAGGGTCATGTCAATCTTGAACTGAGGTATCATTTAAAAGAGGGATGTGAACTTCACAGCAGTGTGAAGCCGGTATATCAAAAGCGCAGGGATGGTATACTGGATCTAAGATTTGATGCAAAGGAGACAGATGTATTCATCCGATGCAGATAAACGCTTTGAAGTGGTCAGTTATCTTGAAGCGGCGCTGGTCTTCATTGTCTTTAGCTTTGTGCTGTATGCACTCTATCCCAAACAGATGCTGCAAAAGCAGGTCTTGGCTGAGAAGAGCAATTATGATCTAACGGCGATCTACCTTGAAAACATGTTACGACTGGAACCCGATAACATGGAATTGACGATTGCCTTGCTTGAGGCAAGTATCAAAAGCGGGAAGTTTGATCTGGCCTTGAAGATGATCGACGCTTTACAGAAGGATGCCTCAGTCGAATTTAGACGACAACTGCTTTCTTATCGCTATGAGGCCCTCAAGGTGAAGTATTTTTCAACCAATGAAGTGCATCTTCAAAATGAGACAAAAGAAGAGATCCTTGCACTTTTAAACATGATCAGTGCAGAGGGCTTATATACGCAAGGGGATCTAGAGTACTGGTATAAGGGCTCACGGGAGTTTTCACTGAATACGCCGGCGCTGTTTTTCCTTTATAAACTGCTGGAGCATGAAGAGAAGGCGCTGTGGTTAAAAGAGTGTTTTTACCTCAGTTCGGATATCAAAGATGAAAGGCTGCAAGAAGAGTGTCTGTTACGTCTGCGTATGGCAGATGTAAGTCATTATAATGAATGGACGCAACAGGCCTATTATCTGGCGCTTCAA
>JBFEYO010000199.1:0-2149 GCA_041562075.1 Sulfurimonadaceae bacterium
AATTATACTTTCCATCTTCCAACTTGTGGGGCATTAGCTCAGCTGGGAGAGCGCTTCGCTGGCAGCGAAGAGGTCAGCGGTTCGATCCCGCTATGCTCCACCATCCACACATCAAAACTGTTTTCTTGAATTCTTTGTAAACCCGCTTATGCACTCTTCTTCAGCTGTCCTTTTAATTTCAACAGACTATTATCATCCAGGATGTGATAGCTTTGCAAGGCCCTCGTCTGTATATTCATCACGGTACACTTGTACAAACGCTCATGGCGAAGATAGATCCACTCACCTTTTAGCAGGATGACCTGATTGTTTATCCCTTGCCATTCATGTTGACTGGTATACAGTTCATTGTCCTTTTGAAAGATCGGCTTACTTTTTTTCTGTCGGCCCTCGTACAAGTACATAAAGGTTTTGAGGCTGTTTTCACCCCGATTGGCAAACTCAAAACGATGGATCACATTGGCAAGAAACTCATCACATTCATTTTCTCCCAGTTTGTTTTCCAACTGCATCTCATTCTGGATCGCTGCGATCAATTCGACCCGTTTTTCCCTAAAGACATCGACATAGGGGACATTCCCCTCCGTCACTACCCTTTGAAATTCATCAATAAAGAGCGTGATAGGATTATTTCCCAAACGGCTCATCAGACGTTTAAATAGATACTGGGTAAAGAGCTGGGTAATCCGAACATCCAATACATCACTTCGTACCACGACAATCTTGCCCTCTTCTAGCCATTGGACAATATCCTCCTTTCCACTGAAAAGGTGTTGATCCAACGCCATAAACATGGAACGCAGTGAAAACAGTACTCCCCCGTTTCCACTTGAGGGAGAACCGATATCTATTTCACTGACAAAACCATCCAGATCATTCAGGTGCTCTTCGGTAGACTTGGTATACTGCTCGACCAATACCTTATTACGCATCGACAGACGCTTGTTTTCCATACGATGAGAGATAACACGGTTAAAACTTTGAAAGTTATCGACAAATCTAGAGAGTGTCTCTTTGGATACAAGCACATCCCCTATACTTTTGACCTCCAATGTATAAGCCTCAAGCTCCTCATAGAGTGCAGGTGTCACCAGCAACTCCTTGATCAGATCAATCGTACTAAAGAGCTCAAACACCTTCACCCCGATGTTGATCCCCGCACTGCTCCAAAAATCGGTCTCTTTTTCCTGATAACTGTTTTTAAGCATCTCAGAGAACATCCCGCTGTCAACCCCATGCATCAGATCAAAACTGCTTCCCCAGGGCACGCCGATTTCGATGACATCCTCTAGACGATTCGTCTCTTTTGCAAGGGCCTTGATCTGCAGGCCAAGCGTACCCTTGAAATCCACGGCAAAGACACCGTAGCCTTTGCTCAGACGATCTTGAAGATTTGGAAGCATAAATCCCGTGGTCTTTCCGCATCCTGTCTCACCGATAGCAATCGCATGTCTAAAGTCATGGGGCACCAAAGGTGTTTCGACCGGAACACTTTGTGTAATAAATCCTGCCATAATCGACTCCTTGAATTGATGCTGTAGTATGCAGTACCGTTGTGACATCATGCGTCACAAAGTAATATGTCAATCCTTATGCCCCTTATTCAGAATGCTTACCCACCCCTTTATTGCTGTATCTTCAATGCAATATTAGCCACTCGGACACTCTGATCATAGGGGATCACTTCACGTCGCTTGGGCTCGATCCCGAAACACCTGATCGCCTCTTCCAGCATGCCTGCCGCATCCAGATTAAACCATGAAGGCTCCAGAGTGACAAAGGTCTCATCATCGCAGTTTTTAGACAAGAGTCTAAGTACAAACTTCAATTGTTTATCAAGCAACAATCTGGAGGCAATGGCCGTAGTTGTCTCATCATCAAAGAGCAGAAACAGCAGTAAGAGCGTATAGGCGCAACTCTGTTCAACTTCCTGCCTAAGTGGTTTTTTAGGATATGACCTCACCATCTTCTGAATGTCAATCCCCTTATTCACTGTTTCCAGCTCCCTATTATCTACCTTAGCCTGTAGTATCTGCTCAATAAGCCTACCATCAAAAAAGAACTCTATATAGGCCCCCCGTGAAATGATTTCACGCCCATCCTTAAAACGGTACGCCTCATCAAACATCAATGAATAGCGAATCTTATA
>JBFEYO010000200.1:0-2110 GCA_041562075.1 Sulfurimonadaceae bacterium
CTTTTTTTAGTGCTTCTACTGCTGCTTTTCCATAGGGCGCCGTCTTGGGATTGGCAATAGCAATCGTCTGGATAGAAGACTCGGTTAAGAGCTGCAGACCCTTGGACAGGTTTTGTTCCTTCGTGCTAAAAAGTGCCAGCCCTCCCCTGGCATAAAGACGGGGAGGGTTAAGAGCCATGCCCTTATCATGCAGACTCTGGGGATAGGCCATATTGGCCGCCATAAAGAGCCCAAAAGGAGCCCCATGTTCTATCTGTGCAGCAAGTTTTCCACTGCTTCCAAGGATAATACGTATCTGTGTGTCAGGATGCGTTTTTAAAAAGGCACTCTTTAGTTCTTCGATGGCATAGGAGACATTAGCCGCTACGGCAATGTTCAACTCTTGCGCCAGTAGGGATTGCATCATAAGTATCCCTATGAAGATCATACGAATCATTCTTTTTCCTTGGTATATACGCTTATTATCGATTCTTTAGAGCGTAGTATACCAAAGTATATAACGATCTGCAAGCTCCCTCTTATATTCCTTTGTGCATTTGCATATTTCCCTCATTACGTACCTGCATCTCTTGAATCTGTCTGTCAATGCTATCCTGCCAGGCATACATGGGTTCATATCCCAAAAGAGATCTTGCTTTTTCATTATCGGCACCGGTCTCTTCGAGAAGGTGAACAATAGAACGCACGATCAAGGGATCATGAGGCAAGAAGAACGCGATCTTTTCCATTAGACCTGCGAACCAATAAGCCAGCGAAAAAGGAACTGAAAAATGTGGGTAGGGAAAACGGTGTTTGGCATGCAGGTATTCCAGCACCTCTTTGACCAGCGGTATTTCCTTTCCCAAAATATTGAAGCCCTCAAAATCATGGGGTAGTGTCCCCTGATACAGCACTCCTTTTACAAAGGCCTGGGCGATATCTTTTCCGTCAATCAAGGGCATAGAAGTTCTGCCCCCCTTGACCAGAGGGACCAAATGGGTTTTCAGTCGCGGTAATAAAATGGGTAAAAGTCCCAAAGAGTAATGTTCTCCCACAAAAAGCCCACAGCGAAGGTTAATCACCTGAAACTCCCTGTTTGCGATACGCCGTAAATAATCTTCTATATGGATCACACTGTTCAAATGGGGCCAGAATGAACGGAAACATCCCAGACTGTTTGCATCTTTGGCCTTGTCCATACAGGCAGCACTGACCGTCGAAAGGTTCATATACTTTTTAACACCGGATTCCTTCGCCCTTTTTATCAGGGCCAGCGTCGGTTCAAGAAAGAGCTGCTTTGAGTTCTCTTCCTGAGCATACAACGCTGTCCATGATGCCAAATTGATGACAATGTCAATCCCTTCAAACAGCCCCTGTACATACGTTTCATCCCGTATATCCCCAATTCGATGTGCTTCATTTTTTAGCGCCTTGTCCAGCTTTGAGTGATCCCTGTATCCAAGGACCATTTCTATCTCTTTATACTCCTGTAGCGCCTTGGCGACATGCGTTCCTACAAATCCTGTGGCCCCTAAAACCAACACCTTTGCCATTCTTTTTTTCCTTTCCCTCATTAATACAGGCATCATAGCACAAACCAATTGGTTTGTAAACTCTTTTATATATTTTACAGTCTTAAAAACTCGATATTTTTATTAAGTTGATATTTATACTATTAGGAGTACCATTGTTCTTGTAGCTACTAAATAACACCAAGAAGGAAGCCCATGATACAAATGATTTTTACGGCTTTAGGTCTTGATATGTTGCTTCAGGCACACTCTAGAGGAATGAGTGTCATTTTGCTTGAGAACAAGAATAGATCGGGTGAGTACAGAAAAGATAGTCTATAAGACCTTTTGCTATAAGTGCAGATCGCGCAGCGATGCAGATGCTTTGACAGAGGCATCATCTCATTCACTTTTATAGGAAGTGTGTTGTAGGCCGTGAGCAGATGCAGACCTTGATTCCGGATAATGGAAACCTACTGGTGCATGACATACAGTGGACTTTGAAGGGCATTGAACTCCTCTAGAACATATCTTCTCTATCGCGTAAGCGGCTCCCTGTGAATAAGCCTTTTTCAGGACAAAGCGTCCTGACACCTCATACATACACTCCCATTTCTCCA
>JBFEYO010000201.1:0-2096 GCA_041562075.1 Sulfurimonadaceae bacterium
AACTGATTGGAAGCTCCCATAATATTGTTCGTCATCCGGATATGCCGGCTAAGACCTATAAAGAATTATGGGAAACATTAAAACAGGGGAAGTCCTGGGATGGTGAGATCCTGAATAGAACCAAAGAGGGTGATCCTTTTTGGTCTTACACCATGATCTCCCCACATTATGATGAACACAATACCTTGATAGGATATTTTTCCACCCGTGTCAACATCACCTCGGAAAAAGAGGTCCAAATGCAAGACAGGCTCCTCAAGGAACAGGAAAAACTGGCCATCCTGGGACAGATGTTTGAGAATATCGTGCATCAATGGCGTCAACCCCTTAGTGTTATCACCGCTACTACCAACAGTCTTCGGGTCTCTTCTCAATTGGGTTCACTTACGCCCTCTCAGGTTGAAGAATCTACCAATGGTATTGAAAAAAGTATTCACTATCTGATTGATACTATCACAACCTTTAAAAACTATATCCAGGGAAGCCAAAAACTGCTCAGCTATCCTATCCAAGACGAGATTCAAAAAGTTCTGACAATTATGGAACCTATGCTAAAAGTACGCGGTATCTCCCTAAGTACCAACCTGGATACTGCAGGGACGCTCAACTTTACCATGCGCAGCAACGAGCTGGCACAGGTACTCATGGTACTCTTTAGTAATGCCAAGGATGTATTTGAAGAGAAGCAGACCCAGGAACCATGGATAAGATTGGAACTTCTTCAGCAGGGTCAAAAGATCCTGCTGAGTGTGGAAGACAATGCGGGAGGCATTCCTAAAAAGGTCCTGCCTCGACTCTTCACCAAATACTTTACCACCAAAGACGAACATAAAGGAACCGGCCTGGGACTGCATATGTCCAAAGAGATCATCGAAAAAAGCTTTGGGGGAAAACTCTATGTACAAAATACTGAAAATGGTGCAAAGTTTATTATCGAGTTAAACCTGTAGCACTGTCCAGACTTTTTCAATCCATTAACCTATTGAAAATTGTTTTTTACGATAACCTTATCATTCCTATACTCTTTCCTTGGCTTTTATCTCCCGTAGTACTCCATCCCAAAAGTCTATCCGTGCACGAATTGCCTGCAATGCTGCTTCTTCGGCTTCAGCGATCTTTTGTGTATCCCCTTCGCACAAAATCTCCAGCATGCGCATGGAGAGCGGTCCATGATGATCTCCGTCAAGTTCAATATGCCGGTCCAGATAATAATGAAAAACTGCTGCCTGTTCCCGGGATACATTCATCTTATCAAGCAGGGCACGAAACATCTGCGGAATGATATGCTCTCGGCCAAAGGCGAAAGCCGCCGCAATGATATGTGGCTGATCCGTTTCAACAAACGAAAAAGTCTGACGCATGAAGATTCCCGATGATACCGGAATATCCTCCGATAACAGCGCCATCTCAAGACCACTGGATTCAACACGTTTTATAAATGCCTCCATCGAATCACTAGAACCCTTCTTCACCTCCTCCATAGCCTGCATATAGAGCCTGAAATGACTGGTGTACGTCCTTGTCCCATCTGCCAAAGGTAAACCTTCATCACTCTCCTCTTCAAGTACAATATCATTGATAAACCGCCGCATCTCAGGATTTGTGCTTGGAAGCCATGGTGTTTGTGCCGGGGCGATATGCTGCTGAAGGTATTTAACCAAAGACATGAAATCCCAGACAGAATAGATATGATGCTGCATAAAGAGGCTAAGATCATTGAGATCTTTGATCGAAGAGTAGATAGGATGAACAGAGAGTTCATTTTTCAATGCGGTGATTTTTTCAAGGGGAAAGGTTGACACGGGATAATCCTCAGTTTTTTAAGAGGATTATACATAAACTATCCCTTGGCTCGGACAAGCTTTTCCCAGAATGCAAAACTTTTAAACGGATGGTGTATTCACATCACATTTTTGGCGTCGTTTGGACTTTCCTATTGACTCGAAGGGGTCTGATCGATGATCTGCATTCCCTGGTCTTTGAGGTATTTTGGATGATAGTAGCCATACGGCATGCTTCCGACAAAACGTTGGTTTGCCTGTTTGGCATAGGTCGTATAATCCGCCGCCGCAGTATTGATCGCCGTCGCTACCGCA
>JBFEYO010000202.1:0-1969 GCA_041562075.1 Sulfurimonadaceae bacterium
CTTCACACCATCCCAATACCGTCGCTGTTTCAGATAGATAAGCTTGAGTTGGGCAGCACTCAGTTCCTCAATAGGACTCTGAGGATGGGTGATGACTACCAATGGCTCAGCCAGCAGCAGACTGGATAGGACAAGCAGACTAAAGAGCACTCTCATATACATGCCTAAAACAATGCCGAAAAGGAGAGCAGAAACTTGTTCTCCTGTTTATAAGAGTGCCACTGATACTCACTCTTGATCGCTATGGCATAATGAGGCCTGTAGGTGTAGCCGAAGATGCCAAAGGTATCCTTTACCGCATAGGTGTCATTATCATAACTCTCCAGGCGAAGTATGCCCTCATGACCTTCGGCAATAGTATAAACACCCTGCAGGTATCCTGAGAGGGCCCTGTTTCTGTCATCTTCATATTGGGAGCCGATTTCCCCCTGTATCCGAAACTCTTCAGCGCTGTATTCAAAGGCCCCCAATACATAGCTATAACCCGTATCCGGTTTTACTTCGAAATAACCCCCATTGATCTGGATAACGAAGACATCCGTTAAAAAGGAGAGCCCAAGCCCATAATGACGGTCCGTATCAAAGTTGTTGTAGACCTCATCGCGGTTGATGAGTTCATCCATATCCTCGCTCTCCTGAGCCATCAGTGTAAAGCTGAACATATCCTCGGAGAAGCCCTGATACTTGAGCTCCAGTCCGGTAACAAATTTTGGAAAGATATATTCGGTGACCGCAGGGTTGGAGCTGGTATCTCTGAGGACATTGATAGGGTTTTGATTCCACAGGCCTATCATCGAATTGAATTTACCGGCCTTAAGATCATAATGTTCATCCAGACTATACCCCAGGTAAAGACGTTCAAGATGGATACGGTCCTGATGTCTTCTGTGCGGACCGTCCCCGAAAGACTCGCTGTAGACATCTTCCCCTTCAAGCTCAAGCATATAAGAGAACCTATCCTTCTCACCATACAGCATCAATGCCAGTTCATTTAGTTCAAGGGTTCTCTCTTTTCCATATTTATGCGCGTATTCCAAGGAGAAATAACCCCCGAGGTATAAAGGAAGATCTCCGATCTGATATCCGTTTCCAAGCTGATATTCTGTATCTGAAGCCCATAGGGAAGAAGTGAGTAACATAGAGAGTAAGAGAGTATAGACTTTCATCGAATCAGCACCTGTAAAGAAACCTTTGTCCGCGCAAAGTTTGTAGGCCTATTCTAGCATATTCTCTTCATGCCAAAGCCTTTTTATTGAAAAAGAGCAGAATATAGATGTTCCAAGATCTTATACCGATGACACCGTGCCGCTCTCTTCTATTTGTTCCGGGGGCTGTTCCAGTATAAAATGCACCTTTGCTCCCCTGGACGCTTCAAAGAGTGAGTTGATCGCGATATAGACACTGCGGTTAGCATTAAGCAAAGAGAGCAGGACACTCTTATTCGCCTTCTCGCTACTCATCATCGAGGTGATCTCGCTGATGAGCAGGTTGTTTTTTGCTTCTGCTTTTTTAAACTTATCCCGACACATCTCCATCGTCCACTCCTCTTGAATGTAATGATTGAAGATATTCAGGGCAAAAGCGAGGTTTTGGCGAAGGTCATCATATAAGCTTAGCATCCCCGCCTCCTCGCTCTGGGTAAAGGTATCCATGTTATCACGCACATCCTTCAAAAGCTTGGCCGCATAAACACTCTCGCGGATGGAGACAGTCAATGTATCCAGTTTACTGCTCTGTTCATGTCCAAGATTCTGTTGACTCAGACGATTCACAAAGACCAGTGAACTCAACTCGATCTCCTTGATCTGCTCATAGGCCTTGAAATGATCAAACTCTATCTTCTGTTGATTATGTTCCGTGACTGATCTGATAGGATACTTTTTCTTCAGGACATCATTGGGCCTGATGTTTACGATCAGAAGGGAAAACTTCATTGTTTTCATAAAGAGACGATGCACCTCATTTCTCA
>JBFEYO010000203.1:0-1953 GCA_041562075.1 Sulfurimonadaceae bacterium
ACCTGCGATGTTATATCCGGCTACATCTTTAATCGTACGTTTTCCTGCTTTGATCACGTCTCCGTTTGGCAGGACTGCACGAATCGCCATGACGTAGTCTTTAGTGATACCGTATTTGGCGGCACGCATACCACCGGCATTCTCATTGACATTTCCGCCGATCGTTGAATAGTCCTGGCTTGCTGGATCCGGTGGATAGAAAAGACCGACTTCCTCTACGGCTTTTTGAAGGTCCATATTGATTACCCCAGGTTGTACTACGGCGACCATGTTTTGCATATCGATCTCTAGGATCTTGTTCATATGGCGCTCAAAAGCAAGGACAATCCCGCCTTCAGAAGGGATAGCCCCTCCTGTGAATCCACTTCCTGCCCCTCGCGGAACGATGATAATACGGTTTTCATTACAGTATTTCAAGATCTCCGAGATGTCTTCTTCGCTGCGTGGAAAGATCACGGCATCCGGTTCAAAGTGCTCACGGGTTGCATCATAGGAATAGGCGATAAGGTGTGCCTTATCATCGTAGATATTCTCTTTTCCAACAATGTTTTCAAAATGTTTATAGTGTTTTTTATCCATTATCTTGCTCCTTATTCATCAGGTATAAATTCGTCATCTGTCTCAGTGGCCTCGGATACCTCTTCGGTCACTTCTTCTTGGCTGTCTGAACTGAACCATGAAGAAGTGCTCTCCGCCTCAAAACGTTCCGCGGCGTAGTTCTGTATCCACTCATTATCCGGATTATGCTCAGAAATCAGGGAAATATAATAGGCATTATACTCTTCGATCTCATCACTCCCGTCTCCAAACCAGTTAGCTTCGATATTGTGGACCCTGGTATAGAAAGGGCGCTGGGGCTCTTCAGATGATAGCGTGGTCGATTTGTTTTCAAGTATCTTGAAACTGTGGCAGTCAAGAGTGAGCAGGGACTTGTCAAAATAGATGGAGACAAGACCGATGTTATTGGCACGGCATATTTGTGAGAAATCTTCGCTTAAAGGAGAAGGGTGTCCATTGGCGGAGAGGGTCGTTGCAAAGATGTCAGGGTGGACCCATTTGCGCTCGGGATGGTACTGTGTTACTTTTTTATACACGCTGGCATCAGGAGCAATGAGAAGGGCTCGGTGGTAGTTGTATCCCATGACGACTTCGTCCCCGACCTGAACTTCCCAGTTTCCACTCGGAAGGGCACTCTGTTCCAGGGCAAAAATCGGTTTCATTTTTAGTGTAATAGTCTCCCCTTCAATATCTGTGACTTCGACCCAGGCCAGGGCGATGGAATGCTTGGCATTGAACCAATGCACGACACCTCCGTACATACCGATCTGGGCCTGAGGAAAGGATGTGACCGTGATCTCCTCCTCATCATGATTGACACTGGCAACGGTAGTTCGTATCGGTGCATTAATCAGTGCGAAGAGATAGGATGTCAAAAGAGCTGTAATCAATAGGTAACGCATATAGTCCTCTGTGAATGAATAGGGGATTATACTTTCTATACAATTAAAGGGTTATTAGCTCGAAAATTTGGGGAATTTATGGGGGGATAAGTGAAGATTAGATACTCTTGCTAAACTTTTCAAGAGGCACTTGTTACTATGAATAAACTTTTTTTCTTCCTTTTACTGCCTTTTTCTCTTTTGGCTTCGACGGTGGAATATACCAAATGGAACAACGGAGAGTCTTTTTTAAATTTTTTAGAGAAGCATCACCTTCCACAGAAAATCTATTATGATCTCGATAAAAGTGATCAGACCATTACCGAAGAGATCTATGCCGGAGTTAATATACAGATACTGCGTGATCAGAATAAGACTATCCAACAGGTACTTATCCCGGTCAGTGAGGAGCTTCAGCTTCATCTTTATAAACATAAGGATAAGTATCAGCTCGATTCGATTCCTATCGAATATACGAAAAAACAAGAAGCTTTTACCGTCAGTATAGAGAACT
>JBFEYO010000204.1:0-1760 GCA_041562075.1 Sulfurimonadaceae bacterium
AGGACTTGACGGAGTGTCAATATTATGACGAGAAAAAAGCGGCTGAGGCTTCCCAGTCACCAATCAAACCTGAATGTAGACAGTGTCTGGAAGAGAAGGGTTACGAGATCAAGTAATGCGTCTGCTGGTATGGAGTTTTGTGCTGTTTTGTCTGGGTTGCTCAGGATTTCACATTACAGGAACAATGTGTGAGTCCATGCAGCCGGGAGAGCTTATGAGTGAATGTAGGGCCTATGATGATGAGGCAGCGGCCAAGGCCAGTCTGCCCGAGGAAGATCCATCGGGGGAGTGTCTGGAATGCGAGCCCGCCGAGAAGATAGAGATACGACGATAGGACACTCAAGGCAAGGAATTATCGTAACGAAGCGGAATTCTGCCACTACATGGCGATACCCCCGTGGCTAAAGCCTAAGTGGGGTATATTTTTGCGAAGTGTAAGGAATCAAATGAAAGCACATGAACGGTTTTACGGGATATCCGATGATTTCAGGTCACCCTATGCCCGAGACAGGGACAGGATCATTCATTCGGGAAGTTTTAGAAAGTTAGAATATAAAACACAGGTGTTTTTAAATCAGGAGGGGGATTTTTTCCGTACCCGCCTGACCCACTCTATTGAGGTTTCCCAGATCGCCCGCTCCATTTCATCGCAACTAGGACTTGAGGAGTCGTTGGCTGAAGCCATCGCATTAGCTCATGATTTGGGGCATACCCCCTTTGGTCATGTGGGTGGGGACGAGCTGGATGAACAGTTAAAACAGCTGGGTTATAGCAATGGTTTTGAGCATAATTACCAATCCTTTAGGGTTCTTACTTCCTTGGAGAAGCGTTATAAGGGTTTTAACGGACTCAATCTCTCTTTTGCGACCTTGGAAGGTGTGCTAAAACACTCCTATCCCTACAAAAAGGCATTTTTTCCCGAGGAGATTGACAGGCTTTTCAAACTTGATACCCATCCTTCCATTGAGGCGATGGTAGTTGATCGGGCTGATGAGATCGCGTATATGAGTCATGATATAGATGATGGAATTCACTCGGGACTGATCAGTTTTGATATGTTAAAACAGAGTGAGTTGGTACAGGAGATCCTTCAAAAAGTCTATGAGGAAGGTATTCATGAAGATGAAGACGAGATGTTCCGTTATCGTTTCTCCTCGCATTTTATCAATCATCTGGTCTACTCCCTGTTGGATTATTCCCGTCCCAGAGTGAATAACTCTGAAGTGCTAAGTGCTTGTATACCGAGTTCAGAGGCTATCCCTATCGGCTTTGAGCCGCCATTGGAGACAAAGATTAAAAAGCTTAAGAAGATACTTTTTCAAGAACTGTATCAGCACAAAGAGATCGTGCGTAAGATGTATGCCGGGAAAAAGGCGGTAGAGGGGCTTTTGAATGCGCTGATGGACGAGCCGAAGATGTTGCCTAAATATTATGCCTTGCAGTTACAAACACGCTCCAAACACCGTGTTATAGCAGATTATATCGCCAGCCTGTCGGACCGTTCAGCGATGACACTTTATAATGAGATATACGGAAAGCTTTAAGGGGTTTTGGGGGATTACTGATGAAGGCGAGAATGACCCGCCTTATGAAGTTTGTTACTGTTTGAGGTTGATCAGAGTGTTAAGCAGCTGATCCGAGGTGGTGATGGTCTTACCGTTTGCCTGGTAACCACGCTGGATGATGATGAGCTGAGTAAGAGATCTGGAAAGGTCTACATTTGAGGCTTCCAGGGCGGAGGATTGGATAAATCCACGTCC
>JBFEYO010000205.1:0-1750 GCA_041562075.1 Sulfurimonadaceae bacterium
CAAGGGTGATTATTCCTGGAAAATCACGGATTCTTTTAAGTTCCTCCAAATGCTTAGTTATCGTATAGACGCTGAGGATAGTGATATCTATTTTATCAATTCCAAAACCGGTGTGGAGAGCAAGATCAGCGATGTCTTCTCCATGGGTGTGAATTATAAGGTTGCTTATGTGAATACTCCGCCGGCAGGTAATGAGCGTACGGACAAGACCTTTACCGTCTCACTAATCATCGATTACTAAGCTTTTTTTACCCAAATATTCTGTAGAATTTCGCCATTTCTACAGGATATTTTATGCGTTTATTTACCCTTTTTTTTCTTTGTTTAACCCCTCTGTTTGCTATTGTTGATATTGCCACCATCGATTTTGGTGATAAGCCCGAGGGCTTTAGCGGAGCCGCTTATGGTTCTTTCCAGAAGAAGCGGGGAAACACAGATAAAGATGAGGCGGAATACGGAGGACGTATACAGTATGACACCAAGAAAACCATTACCTGGCTACAGGGGGAAGTGGAAAAGGATGAAGCGTCGGGTGTTTTGACCGATGACAACTCCTTTTTACACTTGCGCCACGTGCATCAGCTCTATTCCGAAGATTGGGCAAGTGAATATTTTGTACAGATACGAAGGGATAAGTTCAAAAGTATACAGCAGCGGAAGCTTTTTGGGGCGGGCCTGCGTTACAGGATCATGTATTCAGATACCTATGGAAAACTGTTTCTTGGTCTTGCAGTGATGGATGAACAGATCGACTATATCGCAGAAGAACCGGACCCAGATGAGCATAATTACCGCATGAGCAGTTATATTTCATACAAGGTGCCGGTAAATGAGGTGTTTGATCTGGGATATCTTGGGTACTATCAACCCAAGATCGATAATGGATCGGACTATATCACCGCTTCTATCATGGAGATGACCATCCATCTGACCAAGACCTTTGATCTTAGTTATATGATCGAGTTCGATTACGATACGAAGCCGGCTTTCGGGGTACAAAAACGGGATCTTACACAAAAACTCTCATTTATCTATCGATTTGGAGAGGGTGACCCCTTCAGCGAATATGCTCACAGTTTTTTGAGCTCTACCGATGCGCTGGAGGATACGGAAGCAGTCAAGGATGCCATTGCCGTTGAGGTTGAGACGGAAGTCGAAGAGGTAAAAGACTCGAGTGATATTTTTGCCGGGGAGTGGCATTTCAAGGATGAGCATTTGTCTATTTCTTTGGATGGTACGGGCAGCTATCAAAGTGAAACAGGCCCTTATAAAGAGGGGCTCAAATGGAAGGTCATCGCTACTGAGACGCAAGAGGGGATTGCCGGGGCACAAAATCAGGGAACAAAACTGGTCATCATCCGCTTTGTAGACGAAGAGGGAAGAGATGGCCGGGTGGAAAACTATCTGTGGAACAATAATACTTTGGTGGGACTCTCAGATACCTGTATCCGCCAGTTTAAACGCTGACCCTTCTTTTTTCAAGACCTAAAAATCCCAGACTGATGAGGGTAATGGCTGCTGCACTGAGATAGAGCCCCTGGGGGGAGATCTCATAAATGAAGCCTGAACTGACCGCACCGATAAAACCTCCCATCCCATAGGCAATGCCCGCAAAGAATTGCTGAGAAAGTTTTTTGTCTCTGTATAGGGCATGCAGATACATGATCGCGGCAGAGTGATAAAGGGCAAAACTGAAGGCATGGATACTCTGCGAGATAAACAGAAGTATCAGCTTGTCAGGGAAGAAGGC
>JBFEYO010000206.1:0-1658 GCA_041562075.1 Sulfurimonadaceae bacterium
AGCCTCTATGCCTGGGGTTTACCAAATGAGTATTGATGAGGCGATCAAAGAGTGTGAGACCTTAAAGTCCCTGGGGCTCTATTCCATTATTCTCTTTGGTATTCCCGAAGTAAAAGACTCGGTAGGATCTGATGCCCTGTGTGAGCACGGGATCATCGCAGAGGCAGTGCGCCGGATCAAGGCCGCTCATCCGGAGATGTTTGTGGTAACGGATCTGTGTTTTTGCGAGTATACGGACCACGGACATTGCGGAATCCTGGACATGGAGCGTGAGACGGTGGATAATGATGCCACCTTGGAAATTTCGGCGAAGCAGGCCCTGGTACATGCCAAAGCCGGGGCGGATATGATCGCTCCTTCGGGGATGATGGATGGGATCATATCGGTGCTTCGTCAGACCTTGGATGAGGCAGGGTATGTTGATCTGCCTATCATGGCCTACTCGACGAAGTTTTCCAGCGGGTATTATGGACCTTTCAGAGATGTGGCGGAGTCGGTGCCGAGTTTTGGAAACCGATCAAGCTACCAGATGGATCCGGCCAATCGTATGGAAGCGATCGCAGAGAGTGTGGAGGATGAGGCACAGGGTGCGGATATCCTGATGGTCAAGCCTGCCCTGGCTTACCTGGACATTATACGCGATATCAAGGAGAATACCTCCCGTCCTTTAGCGGTCTATAATGTCAGCGGGGAGTATGCGATGTTGAAGTTTGCCGGCAAAGAGGGACTGATCGATTATGATCGTGTGATGATGGAGACGATGATCGGATTTAAACGTGCCGGGGCCAATATCATCATCTCCTATCATGCTAAAGAAGTGGCAGCATTATTGAACAAGTAAGTATGGAATGATTCAGTTAATCCTTTATTTTCTTAGCCGTTTCAGTGTTAAGATCAAAGTCGCTTTTTTAATCATCTTCCTGATCTCGGGTGTCTTGTTCTGGAACATATCCTACTTGCAAGACACCATTGAGCAAAATGAAAAAATGAAAAAGGTGCTTTTTGCCTTTGAGACGGCTCAAAAGATCAATACTATACTCTTTAGCCTGCAAAAAGAGCGGGCCTATTCGATCGCCATGGTGGAACATGAACATGATAAAGAGCGTTTGGATGAGGTACGAGAACAGACAAATGAACTCTTAAAGATGTTCTCTTCCTGTAAGAAAAACCTTCAAAGTATCCAGGGACAGAAGATCAATGACAAGATCATCCTGCTAACGCGCGAAATATCAACCCTCCGTGAGATACGTACTCAGATCGATGCAGTTAAGATCTCAGGGGATGAGATCATACGTTATTACACCGATTCCCTGATCAAACATTTTATTGACCTGATGGCTTTTATGACGGCACGTATTGAGTCAAATGACTTTAATGCCTATTTCAATCTGATTAATGCTATCGAGTATACGGCCCTGGAGCAGTCTCTGGTACAGGTGGCTGTGGGGAACGAGGAAGAGTTTGATCAGATCTGGTATGACCTTATCATTACGCAGGACGCCAAGGCGCAGACTTATCTTGACCGGTTTAAGACCTTTGCCAAGCCTTCGGTATTGCAAGCCTATTATAAACTCTATTCGACCTCCTCATTCATCCGTCTGACCCAGATGCTTGAAGACCTCAAAAGTCAGGTGGGCGAAGGCATAGCAGATGTGGAT
>JBFEYO010000207.1:0-1654 GCA_041562075.1 Sulfurimonadaceae bacterium
CACTCCCCAAAAGCGTACTTACCCCTAATAACAACATCATGATCCACTTGTTCATGACCTCTCCTCATGAATTGAATGGTATAAGTATATGTAATATCAAAACTTTCTTCAACATAAAATTATATTTATATAAAAAGTATAAAGCGGATATAAAGATAAGGGCTTTTTGATATAAGAAAAAACAATACTAAACAATAAGTTTCAAAAGAGAGGGAAAACTAGTAAAAAAGAGAGGAATATATGTTTTTTAATATGTAAAAAAGTTCAGGTAACGCAAGAAATAAGCGCCAACCTTAAACCAGAACCGGTCTAGTCATAACGAGTTTGCTATCAACCGCCACCGACAAAATCCAGAAGCTCAACCTTGTCACCGTTTTTTAATGTATGCGCATCCCAGGCATCCTGTTTGATGATGTTCATATTGACCGCTGCCGCCATAACCTTATCCGCAATACTTAGCTGATTCATCATCTCTAAAAGGGTCGTATCTTCTTTATACTGCTTCTCTTCGCCGTTTACAACTACTGTTAGCATAATCTCTATCCTTATAAATAATATTCATAAATTTCTATATGGAAGTATACCACTTCTGATATAAGCTTTCTATTTATCCTTCTAATTTGGAAACCTATGATTGTCTAAAACTGATCATCTTAAAACGCTCCCCTAGGAATGCAGGAAGGATCAGCTGTTTTGCCCGTTCGAGTTCATGAGCATATAATTCTTCGCCACCTTGCGATTTAAGCATCTCAAGGAGTTCAAGTAATCCCATATCCACCAGAGCCAGCGCCTGAGTCTTAAAGGCATGCATGGATATGCCTGCTTCTTCATAGGCATCTTTGAGGTGCTCAAAAGTCACATCATAGGTAATATCCGTGGTCGCAAACATGGCATCCAGGTCGATGCCCTCTTCAAAAAAAGGAATCACCTCATGCTCCTTATAGATACGGATGGAAAAATCCGGCCGTGCCTGCATCTCGCCATAATCAAAGGTCATAAACTCAAACCTTTTGGCGGCGTCTTTCATCTCCAGGGCGAACTCCTCATATCCTACAGCAATCTCCCCCCTGTCTTTGTGGTACTTCTTCGCCTTTTCACTCAGCCAGGCATCTTCTGTCTCAAAGACAATCTTTCCATCGTTCACAGTCCCCATCTTATCCTGATAGATAAGCTCACAGGAAAAGGCATCAAAGATCTCATTGGCGATAAAAAAAGCGCTCTCCAGCTTCAACTCCTTAAGGGATTTGACATGGGAAAGTTTCACCACATCTCCAAAGGACTCCTTGAAATAGCGGTCTTGTTCCTGCTGTAAAAAATCGAAGCGTTCCACCGTGACAAAGGAAAGCGTATCCAATAGGTTAGGACGGAGGGTATAGATGAACTGCACGATATCCGCACTGAGGTAACCCCTGTGTGCACCAATCTCGCAGATGGTCGTATCAACCGGCAGAAACCCCTCATCGATCAGGGAAATAATGTGCTTGGCAATGGTACCGCCGAAAAACTTAGAAGTCGAAACAGAGGTATAGAAATCCCCTTCTTTGCCTATTTCTTTGTATTCGGAATAATATCCCTTATCCCCATACAACCACTCATACATATACTCGCTAAATTTCATCCTACTCTCTATTTATCAATTTTTCATACAAATTCA
>JBFEYO010000208.1:0-1615 GCA_041562075.1 Sulfurimonadaceae bacterium
GATAAGAAAGTCTTAACCATCAAAGGTGTTGCCACAAGGATATAGGGAGCCAGCTCCTCGAGTTTCATCTGTTGCCTGAAGGAAAGAAGAAGAGAGAAAACAAAGGCAGTCGCAGCCAAATACCACAGAAGGGTGCGTTCTTCCTTCAATCCCCATCGATACAGTGCATAAACAAGATAAATAAACACAATCGGTGAAAATATCGCCGCATAAATACCCAGGGTCGCTAGAAAATTGTTCTTTGGGTGCCCCCCTATATCGATACCAAATAGGTACATTGAGAGGCCAAATAAGGCTATTGACACCATCAGTAAAGGTGTCTTTCGTTTCTCCATGGCATAAAAGACAAAGGCTAAATATAAAAAGGCAAAAGAGGCGTCTACAAACACATATAGCGGTAAAAGAGCATAAGCATAATATTTCCAATGCTTATATACATACAGAAACACCAAAAGCAGTAAGAGAACCAAACCGGCTCCATCAACCATGATAGCAGCACTGTTTACCCCCGGAAGCAACAGGTAAATCACCAGGTTCCATACCTGATCACTCTGCTTTTTAAAAAGGTCCTTTGTGACATCATAATAGAGCAAAGCACTTAAGGCATGCATCAATATCATCGGAAGACGAAGGGCCAGATCATTCTGTCCCAAAAGAGTGGTTGACAGGGTTACTATATAATGGAGCAGACTCTCTTCATTAAAATAGATAGTAGCTTCATAGTAGTTTATAGAAAGCTCAGAGGTCAGTAAGACAAGGATAAAAGCATGAAAGACGACCAGAAAAGAAACTATCTGTGCATTATTCATGCCGCTCCTTTTAGAGTTTTAAAAAGTTATTGATCATCTCATGACCATGTTCACTCATGATCGATTCAGGATGAAACTGCACCCCGTAAATCTGCTCACCCTCGATCTCTAGAGCCATAATTTCCTCATCATCACTACTTAATGCCGTCACCAGGATACATTCAGGTAGAGACTCTTTTTCCACTACCAAGGAGTGATAACGTGTCTCAATAAAACTTTCGGGCAGTTTTTCAAACAGTTTACTCTCACGCTGACGAATCACCGTTGATGTCTTGCCATGCATCATATTTTTTGCACGTACGACCTTTGCACCAAAGGCCTGGGCAATACTCTGATGTCCCAAACAGATACCAAAGATCGGCTTCTTGCCCTTGAAACGTTCGATCACCTCCAGTGTCACACCGGCATCATCCGGTGTGGCAGGACCGGGAGACAGGATGATCTTCTCCGGATTAAGTTGAACGATCTCATCGACTGTCATCTCATCATTCCGGATGACCTTGAGGTCGGCACCGAGTTCACGGCAATACTGAACAATGTTGTAGGTAAAGCTGTCATAATTATCTATCATTAAAATCATAAGGATGATTATAGCGGATTTCTTTTTAACTTTGTTGTGACTAGGTGGATAAAATTTCAGTCAGGTAGTAATTCAACTTACTCCACTAGTCTCATTTCCCAAACAGCACACTCATCCAAAAGCGCTTCATCCCCATACTTCTCACCCGCTTTTCTAAGTCCCTCAATCATCTCGACCATCACAGAACGCACATCCTCTCGCTCAGCATGTTTAAACAGCGATTTCA